>JAISHD010000014.1 GCA_031262705.1 Methanocalculaceae archaeon
TTATTTTCAAATACGCGTTCACCAACGGCATCGCCCGCTACAAGCTTGCAACCGGCCAGACTATATTCGATGCCCTGGGCCGCATCCCGGGTCCCAAGTACTGGGGTTCGGTACTTATCATCCTCGTCTATCTTGTTGAAATGTTCGCCATCGGCGCAATGCTGATGTTTGCCGCTATCTTTCTCGACTACCTTCTGCCGGGTGTCTACAGTGTCGTACTCATCGCACTGTTCCTCCTGTTTGTCTGCCTTGCCCTGCTGCGCACCGACTCGTACGAAGTCCTCGAACTGATCGTTGCCGTACTGGTCGGAATCCTTGTCCTTGCCATTGTCTTCTGCCTCTTTGAGTTCCCAATTCCTGTTGACCTCTTCGCTGCAGGTCTTGTTCCCAGCATCCCTGCAAATTCCGAGATGGCGATTCTTGCCATCATCGGCATTGTCGGTTCCAGTCTCAACCTCATGCTCTACTCCGTCTGGCTGCATGAAAAATCCCGCCACCACTCCGAAACGGAACAGTCCTGTACCCTGCTCAACGAGTCCCACTTCCGCAAATACATCCGCAGTGTCAATCTCGATGTTCTGATCGGCTTCTTCTTCGTCGCCGCAATCACGATTGGTTTCATGTTCCTTGGCTTTTCCGGCTATGCCGTCTCCTTCATGGGACACGAAGCACATCTCAGTCTTGATACCCTGATAACCCAAGTGCTCTACATTGTCGGGACCCTGCCCTACGGAGCCTATGCATTTCTTGCAATTGTCACCTTCATCTTTTTTGGAGCGGTTGTTGTCGGTATGGACGGTCGTGCCCGTGCAATTGCCAAAGTCATTCGTGGAATCGGGAACGAATCCGGCCATCAACTCCCGTCAGAACACAAACTGTACCAGATCATGCTTCTCGTCTTCTCGGGAATCATCATCGTCTCGTTTCTCATCAACGATCCCATGTTCATTATCCGGAGAATTGCCGCATTCTCCGCAATTGTCTTCGGTGTGTTCGGATTCATCGTCATCTATCTGGATCTGAAGCTCCCGAAGTACGCACGGGGCAACCGGCTGTGGCTGATGATCATGGGACTCGGCAGTGCAATCTCGATTTATGTCGCACTCCTGCTGGAGTCTGCATTTCTCACGTACGGTGTTCCGTTGATCGAGAGAATGCTCGTGGTCGTGTTTGTCCTCTACATCTTCTCCAAGACCGAGCTGTTTAAGAAGCTTATATCGGGCCGTGCGGATATTCTTGACAAGTTCTGGACTGTGATTCTGTTCGGTGTAATCTCAATGTACGGTACCTTCCGCGGCATTCCGGTTGAGGGTGTCATCATCAACTTCCGCGACGTCGGGCCCATGATCGCCGGTCTCGTCGGAGGGCCGGTGATTGGAGGGATTACCGGTATGGTGGGAGGCCTGCACCGGTTTGTACAGGGCGGCGATACAGCGCTTCCCTGTTTTGTTGCGACCATTGCTGCGGGAATTATTGCCGGGTATGCCATTCACCGCTGGAAAGGCAGAATCACCATGCTTCGCGTGACTCTGCTTGCCATCGGTGTTGAATGTCTGCATTTGCTGATAATCTTCCCGCTGCTGTCTCTTCCGACCGGTGTCATGACACCTGCTGCGGTGCTGAACATCATCTCAATTACTATTCTGCCTATGTGCATGGTAAACATCGCGGGTCTTTTGATCTTCGCATACATTGTACGACGATGCGAGACACTTTTCTTTCCGGGAGAGATGTTCAGTCTGAAAAAACTGAAGACAGAGTTCCGGCAGTTGATCACACCTCCGGAAGAGAAGATTGAAGAGGAGGAAGAACATGTCAGGTAATTCCGACCACTCGCTCCGTACGAAATGGACAACACTGATCGATGTACTGATTGTTGCCGTAGTCTGCGTACTTTTTGTTGTGACATTCCATCCATTCGGGACCCAGCTATACGAGCCGTTTCCGGAGGATGAGGTGGTGATAGCGGCTATTCTTCCGATGGAAGGCTCTCTTGCAAACTTCGGCATCGGTTACAGACAGGGAATGGAGATGGCAGTGGAGGACATCAACGCCGCCGGCGGTATTCGGGGTGTTCCGCTGCGGATTGAGTACTTTGATGACAAAAGTGATCCGGTTTTGTCGGTGAAGGCAATGCAAGCGGTGCGTGATGCGGATCTTCCGGTGATGATCGGTGCAATTGGCAGTGAAAACTCCCTTGCAATTGCACCGTATGCCGGTACATTTGATATTGTGATGCTGTCCCCTGCGTCAACAACCGGAGCGCTGACTCTCTATTCGGGCGTGTACCGGACGGTTGCGTCGGATGTGTATCAGGGAGGCGGCATGGCAAAGATCGTCGGCGGCATAGAAGATGTGGACTCGGTTGTGGTAGTGTATCTGGGCAACCAGTACGGCCTGAGTCTGATGAACTCATTTGAACATGAGATCGGGAACTATCGGATCGGTGTTGAGAATGTCACCGAGATCGAGATCTTTGACGATGAGCCGATGAATGTAACCTGGGTTGTGGAAACGATGGTAGCGGAGAATCCTGATGTGGTGATCCTGATTGTGTATCCCGAACAGGGTGCGGAGATCATGCGTGCGGCAGAAGCCGCAGGACTTGCACCAATCTGGTTTGGTTCGGATACGATGACATCGAGCGATGTGTCGACACAGGTCGGCACATACGCAGAAAATATGATCGGGTGGGTTTACACAGGCGCACAAACTGACGGTTCCTTCGTTTGCGGAGCGGTATTATCGTGAGTATAATGCAACGTCGATCAACTTCCCGGTCTCCTACGGATATGATGCGGTTGTGCTTCTTGCAACCTGTATTGAGGACGGCGGATAACGTATGAGGGCATCCGGGATTCGCTGGATCACATCCGGCACGTGGGTATCTGCGGCCCGCGGGTGTTTGATGAGAATGGTGATGTGCAGCCTGCGTATGATCTGGTGATTCTTGAGAATGGTACGTGGCGGACGCTGAAGTGGAATGAGATCCTCACGAATGACTATTATGACTCCATAATTCCGCCTGAATGATTACTGCCGGAACACGAACAGTCCCCAGCCCATGTACTCCCGTCCATAGGCAAGGTACTCGTCCTGAATCTGTTCAAGGTAGGCGGCAAGTTCGTCGGCGGCCGGTTCGTTTTCGTGGAGGTCGATGTACTCCAGGGCACTGTTCCAGATGGATGATTCATATGCGTCCCATTCGTCAGATGATGCGGTGATCATGCCGGAAAGGGTGAAACCGAGTTCGCGTGCAGTCCCTGCAAATTCGTAAGCGGTCGGGACTTCGGTCCATTCACGGGCGAACTCCGGCAGGACACGATCGGTTTGCCAGAACCGGTCGCCGATGAGAACGGCGCTGCCGTTCTCGTCGGCATACTCGGCGAGATGGGCGAGTGCTTTTTCTGCGCCGCCGAAGATAAAGGATGTTCCAAGGGCTGCAACAACGTCATAGGGTTCTTTGGGTACAAGAACAGAGGCATCGACGCAGCGTATCTCGATTGGTGCTCCGGCAAGCGTGTTTCTGGCGCGGGCGGCGGAAGCGGGACGGACTTCTATGCCGGTTCCGGTGATGCCGAAGGCTTTGTGCCAGAGGGAAAGTGCGGTTCCGTTGCCGCATCCGATGTCAAGAACCCGTTTGCCAAGGCCAAGCCCTGCGATTTTTCCGGCCTGCAGAAGTTTTTCTTCGGAGATTGGGTTCATTATTTCAAGCGCCCCCTGGGTGATAGTTTCAATTTCCGCAAAATCCATAGTACACAATAGATGTTTCCTGGAACTAAAGTAGTTTTTCACATTTTTAGTTGTTCTCAGATCCATTTTTCTGAATTATCGCAATTAAATGCATAATTATTATACGATTCTCCACCCACTATAGGTTTAGATTGGTATGGATCTGAAAAAGTTGTCCGGATCAGTTGTGCTATGCTCATTTCTTGTGCTGCTCGCGGCCTGCTGTTACGGTATTTTATCGACGATTGTAAAGATTGCACTCGAAAATGGCGTGGGTATTCCGGTTATTCTGGTCGGCAAATTCTTTTACGGTCTGGTTATTCTGTTCGTGTTGGTGATTGTTGTTCACTTCCTGTTCCCGAGAAAGGACAGACCTGCAAGGAGTACGATGCCAACATGGAAGCGCGGTGTGATTCTGTTCTTCACCGGCATTGTAATGTGTCTGGTAACCGTCTGCTACTTCTATTCGGTGAGTTATCTGCCGGTTTCGGTTGCGGTGATTCTGCTGTTCCAGTTCTCGTGGATGGGTGTGGTGATTGAGGCGGTGGCAAACCGCAAGATGCCGTCGCACAATCAGCTGATTGCCGTGGTGATCATTTTCATCGGTACAATTCTTGCCGGAGGAATGACCGGATTTGGTATGGAAATCAATCCGTTCGGTGTGGTGCTCGGTCTGCTTGCAGCGTTCTTCTATGCGATGTTTGTGTTCCTGAGCGGACGGGTTGAGCCGTCGATGACGCCGATGAACCGGAGTTTTTTCATTGCCCTTGCGGGTTTTATTTTTGTGTGCGGCCTGATTGCCTGTATCGACAGTCCTGCGGCTATTCCTGCCGGTATCTTTGCAGGCGATTCGCTGATCTACGGCGTGGCTCTTGGTCTGTTCGGTGTTGCGCTGCCGATTCTGTTCCTCGCGATCGGAGCACCGCGTATCAGTACGGGCATGGCAACGATCCTGAACGCGGCCGAGCTGCCGGTTGAAGTTTTTGCGGCTGCGATTGTTCTGGTTGAAGCGGTGTCCGGTCTTCAGTGGATTGGTGTGCTGGTGATCCTCGTCGGTATTGCATTCCCGCATCTGATGGAGAAAAAAATTTCCAGCGGTCTTGCCGAGGACGCTGCATAATTTTTTTTGAAAATATTTTTTTGAAAAATATCTGTAATCACAGAGCTTCACAGAAATGTGTGCTCTGTACAATCCATGGTTACAAAAAAATAATTTTGCCGCAACACCGCGGCTCTGTCAGAGTTTTGTTCCGCACTCACCGCAGAACTTTGCGCTGCCGTCAAGCTTCGCCCCGCAGTTGGTACAGAACCGCAGCCCTGCGGGGACAGGAGCACCTCCGACAGATTCAGCAGTAAGATATTTTTCCATCTCCTGCTGCCACTTTCCTGAGTGAATTACACGTCCGGCAAAACAGCTCCGCATCATCTGAAGAGCAGGTGTTCTGCGAATTAACATCGCATCAGCCAGATGACCGGGCTTTGTCAGCTCCTCATCCGACAGCGTGAAAATCTCCCGCCGGAAGTTCGTTGCCTCCATCCCGCGGTTCAGAATCAGCGCAAACGTTTCCGGGTCGCCTTCTACGCGATAGAGATACGTTGCCGCCGCTTCATCACCGGGCAGTGCGAGTTCCACTGCCGCTGTCGCCGTTCCGACAGCTACCAGCCAGAGCAACGGCTTCGGTGGTTCTGGTACCGCCTCACTCGTTTCGGAATCATCACCGCCGGCGAGAGTAGGAATCTCCGGCAGTGCTGTTGCCTTCTCCTCCTTTGCGGGTGCTTTCATGCCGAGAAACAGCCGTTTTTCCCCGCACAAATCTTTCAGTACCGGATAACTCCCTGCAATTCTGCTCTCCTGCAGCAGGTTCTCCAGTGCCGTCATCAGCGTGGGCGCTGCGGCGGAAATCTTTCCGACCGCAGCGTTCACACCTTCGGGCATCAGCTTTGCTGCCATCGCCGCCTGCATAGAACGAAGCGTCCCGTCAGTCTCCTGGAGCTGCGCAAGCGATCTCTCCCGCAGCGATCGAAGACCTTCCGTCACTCTTCCAATGAACGGATCGGTCTCGTATCCCATCTTCGAGAACGTGTACCGCTCACCGGTCAGAAGCGAGAGTGTAACAGAAAAGTTTCCCTTCTCCATCCCGGAGACAAAACAGAGAGGAATCCGGCGGGCATGTTCGTCAGTCGGAAGAATACAGACACAGTCTTTGTAGAGTCGGATAACCGCCTCCTCTGCAACCGTCCTGCCGTTCTCCACAGCTTCAAACACGCCTCTGATCTCCATCTCATGATTTCCCTCCACCAGGAGGGCTTTCAGCACCGCCGCATGGTACGCGGCACACAGATGATCGTACAGCCACTGACCGGTCTGGCCCGTCCGCGAGACAGTGACCGTTCCGTGAACGGTCACTATCCCCAGCCGGTAGTTTACAAACGAAAAATCGATGATCTCACCGTACGGAACCGGCAGCTGATCGAGGGCGGTGGTTATCAGCAGCCCCTCCTCATCGACGGTGATCTTCGCTGTTTCGGAAAACAGCAGACACTCTGCAAACCCCTCGAGCTCCGCCCTCTTTATCTCTTCTCCGGGTTTTTCTGACTTGCCGCCGTCAGGCATCATGCCCTTCATCAGCTGATCCAACATCAGGATCTCCGGCGCTCAGAGTTTCGCTCCGCACTCGCCGCAGAACTTGGTGCCCGGCGGATTCTCCGCCCCGCAGGAGGAACACTTCCCCGGCTGCGGTACGGGGGGAGTCGCCGCCTCGGCAAGATTCGTGCCGCAGTTGTTGCAGAACCGAACTGTCAGAGCATTCTTCGCGCCGCAGTTCGGGCATGCCTTCAGTTCCATTGACGTTCCGCAGTTGTTGCAGAACTTGCCGTTTCCGGCAGGCTTGCCGCAGACCGGACAGATCGTGGTCTTGCTCTCAATCGTTCCCTGCCAGACCGTTGCGGTCTCGCCCGCCGAATCGATGTTGCGTTTCATCGCATCCGCACGGGTCTTTGCCACGTAAATCTCCTGACGCGGGGCACAGTCGGTACAGAGACCTTCGTCCTCGTTCCAGCAGGCATCACAGACGTACTTGTTGCAGGAAGGACAGCGGTGGAAATGCTGCCTTGACTCGTTCTGTGCCATTTCAAAGGCGCGTTCGTGCTCCTTCTGCCATTCGGGACTTTTACCGTCGAACCGCTCGGAAAGAACGCTTCCTCCCCGTTGTGCGGCGTTGCCGACAGATCCTGCTACTCCCCCGAACAGACTGCCGACAATTCCGATGCCCTGACTCAGTCCTTTCAGGCCGCTTTTTTTCTTGTAGGTCTCGCTCTCAATAAACGAGCTTTTGTACCCGTCACTGCAGACGTCACAGTAAAAGGTAAATTGGAATCCGGCATCCGTGGAGTTGTCCTCGTAGTTCCGGGTAAATGATTTCAGCATACTCTCTCAACCTCATTTTTTGCCAGATTTTGGCTTGATCTTTTTTCCGCAGGCGGTACATTTGGTGTTCTCAAAGAACTGCAGAACTCCGCAGCGTTTGTTCTCGCACGGCACCATCAGACTCTCGCCACAGTGTTCACACTTTTCCTGTACAAATGTTTGTTCTCCACAGTGCGGACAGGCCACGTAAAGCGGCCTGCCGCAGCCGGAACATCGTGCCTGACCTTTTGTGACAGGCAGCAGACAGGAGGGGCACTGATGTCCAAAGGGGCTCTGGCTGCCGCAGGACGGGCAGAACCGCACGTCCCGATCAACCAGAGTGCCGCAGTGTACGCAGGGCTGTTTGTAGCTTGCCATTTTTTCCTATCCTCCTTGATTGTTTACCAGTAGTTTGTTTCCGTAGCATCCGGGCACGGAATGTTCGTACCGGTAAAATAGTGATCTCCATCCAACTGTCTGATCCCGAAAAAACTGTATCGTAGCCAGATTCGATGCGGCCATCGCGAATAATGCGGTGTTCTCACAGGACATGCAGATTCCTCCGTGATTTTCCCCGAATCAAAGATTTTTGCGGGTAAAGGCAATCTTTTCCGCGGCTAAAATTCTCCGGTGATAGTATATTCTGTATAAGGTATATAAAACTAATCCCCGCTGTTGTCTGGGATCAAAAGAGTCTGTTGAACCGTGTTTTCAGCCGGAGAACGTTTCGGATTACTGTCCTGTGATCCGGAACGCCGCAGCGGCAGCTCCTATCAGCGGTGCTTTTCCGTCCAGCGTCGTAATCCGGATCTCCGGCACCCGCAGATACCGCTCAATGGATGCGGTCATTTTTCCTGCAACAAGCGACGGATAGTTTCTGACAACGGGGCCGTCAAGGATGAGCAGGTCAGGATTGTATGCATTGATCACCGCCGAAAGACCTCGGCCATTGATTTTTGCCAGTTCGCTGGTGAATTCATAAGAGAGAGGACTGCCGATCTCCGCCGCCTGTAAAATCTGTCCGGCGGAGATGTCCGCCTTTACCGGACAGCGTCCGCCGCATTTTTTCTCGTGCCAGACATGGAAGAACTTCGGGATTCCTGCACCGCTTGCATACGCCTCCCAGTGACCAATACCCCCGCAGCCGCAGCGGACATTGTAGCTGGTATCAACAACGATGTGCCCCACTTCTCCCGCGTTCCCGTCCGCACCCGTCAGAAGGGATCCGTTTGCGATGACGCCTGCACCAATACCGGTTGAAATGGTGAGATAGACAACCGTGTGCGCGGAGTCTGCACCACCGTAAAAGTACTCGCCGAGCACGCCCGCCTTGCAGTCCGAGAGCATGACTGCCGGAACATGGAACAGACTCGCGAGCGGATCGCGGAGAAGAATCTCCGAGCAGTGCATGTTCGGCGAACCGACAACCGATCCTGCCTTCTGATTGACCGGGCCTGCGGTACTGATGCCGATTGCATCAGGAGTGATGCCCGTCTCTTTTTCCATCGACGAGATCATAGCGGCGATTTTTTCGGTTACCACCGATCCGTCTGCACAGGAGTTCTTCGGCACCTCCTCGGCCCGGAACGCGATGACGGTTCCGTCTCTGCGGATGAGGCCGGTACGGATATTTGTCGCGCCGAGATCGACGGCGGCGACATGCAGGTTCTCGGTCATTTCGCTGATGTTATATTGTGCCCCTTCTCAGATGAACTATTCCTTGCCGAAAGATTATATGTTCCTCAGATATTATTTATCGATAAACGATAATTTATTAATGTAGAATGACGCATAGGTAAGATGGTGACTTTCAGTATGAATGCATCTTCCAAAAACCGGTTCCATTCGCCCTACTCTGCGGATGAAATGATGAGCAGATCGAACAACCTCGTTTGGGGTGAGTACTGATGGAAACGCGGGAAATCCGGCGTGTCGGCATACTCTCCGTCGCAAAATTCAGTGCCGTACTCAGTCTTGTATTCTCACTGATCACCGCAGCACTCTCCTTCGTGTTTGTGTACTTCGGCATTGAAAACCACCGACGCACTCACCTCCTCGATCAATCTCTCCGCAGGAGCGGCCGCAGTGATCCTCAGTATCGTAGTCATCATCGCCATCATTACGATCACCGGATTCATCTTTGGCACAGTCGCTGCGATCATCTACAACCTTGTTGCAGGAATCTTCGGCGGCATCAGGATCGATCTTGCGTGATCCAGACAACTCATATCCCCCAAACACACAAACGGAAAACATTCCCATGACAGCGGCAGGCAGACTTCACACATCCCGGTATTTGTACCGACTTTGCCTTGCCGCTGCCGTAACTGCGGCGGCATCCGCCGCAGTTCTCATTGTCCTTGGATGGACACTGATTTTCG
>JAISHD010000036.1 GCA_031262705.1 Methanocalculaceae archaeon
CGTATGATCGGCCAGACCATCGGTGAGATCGCAGGTGGAGAAGCAGTACACCCGTCCAACCCGCGTGTTGGTGGTATGTACAAGAATATCACTCCGCGTGCAAGAACCAAGATCTATGACCTTGCAAAGCAGGCACTTCCGCTCGCACGCGAGCAGATGGAGTTCATGATTGCAATCTTCGAAAACTATGCAAAGCGTGACTGGGCAGAGATGTGCGGCCGCGAAGTTGCAATCCCGAAGACCCTTGGTTTCCACGACCAGGGATACATGGCAACCGACCCGTGCTACGGAAGCTCTTCTCTTGACGAGCACCCGACCTGGGACCCGGCACGCTGGCTTGAAGTCAGACCTTGGGACTGGTACATGGGTGAAGAAGAGATCACTCTCGAAGACTCAGCATATCCGGTTGGCGGAACCACCAAAGCAGGTGGAAAAGCTTGGCCACAGATGCAGGCATGCACCGGTGTCCCACTCTACGACGGACAGCCCGTCGAGGTCGGACCGCGTGCACGTCTTGCAACGTACAGAAACTACGACCGCAAGGGAGCCATTGGTCTCAACATTGCACGTGAAATGGAATACATGGACTCCGTCTACAAGATGATTGAGGCAGCAGATGCACTCAACACCTCCGGTAGTGTCGTCGCAGACGTCATTCCGCAGGGTGACGGATCCATCGGATGGGCAGCAAACGAAGCACCGCGTGGCGCAGACGTTCACCTCGCAAAGGTCCGCAACGGCAAAGTCGAGTGGTTCTCTATGCTTGTCCCGACTACCTGGAACTTCCCGACCTGCAGCCGTGCACTTACCGGCGCACCGTGGGAACTTGCAGAAGTCATTGTCCGTGCATATGACCCCTGTGTATCCTGTGCAACCCACATGATTGTACTGGATGAAGACAACCGGCTTGTGGCACAGAAGCTCCTTGAGTGAGTATATACATGGAAGGACTGTTTCCAGAAGTAATAATCGCCGGTGTCGGTAACGAACTCTTTGGCGACGACGGATTTGGTCCCGCAGTAATCAGAGCACTTTCCGAGTACGAACTTCCCGACAATGTAAAAGCAATGGATGTGGGCCTTGGCGGCCCGCATCTGGTTTTTTCCATGATCGATCCGGAAGAGACAAAGAAACTGATCATTGTTGACTGCATGGACTTCGGGGGAACCCCCGGTGACCTGACAAAGATCCCCGCCGACCTTCTGCCGAAAGGCAGGGAAGAGCGTTATATGGACGCCCACTCCGGAAATCTGCTGGATCCAATCGGCAGACTCAAAGGAAAGATGGATATTATTATTCTCGGATGCCAGCCCGCCTATATACCTGCTCCGGACAGCGAAGACTTTGCGCTTGAGCTGAGTCCGGATGTACAAGGGGCTATTCCCAAAACTGTAAACGTCATCTTAAAAGAAATAGGAAGCTAACAATGGGATTATTCGATAAATTCAAAAGCTTACTGTTCGGAAAAGGCGATGTCAGCGAGGGAACGCAGGACGAAAAGCCTGTTGCCAGTAAACAGGAGCCTGTTGCCAGTAAACAGGAAGAACCTGTGTCAGCAAAGCATGAAGCGCCTGTTACTAAGGCAGAGCCGGCTGACATGAAGGTCGAACAAAAGCCAATTATTCAAAAACCAAAGGAGGAGAAGCCAGTGGCTGACAAGATTACTGTAGGACACGTACACATGAGCGGATGTACCGGATGTCTCGTGTCCCTTGCAGATAACTACGAAGGATTACTTACTATCCTTGACAAATACGCTGACCTCGTCTACTGCCTGACGCTCGCCGATGTGCGCCACATCCCGGAAATGGATGTCGCACTGGTCGAGGGTTCCGTCTGTTTAAACGACGAGTGCTCAATGGAAGAGATTCTGGAAACCCGTGAGAGAGCAAAGATTGTTGTTGCTCTCGGAGGCTGTGCATGTTACGGCAACACCACCCGCTTCTGCCGTGGTGGCCAGCAGAACCAGCCCCAGCACGAGGCATTCCTGCCGATCGGCGACCTGATCAAGGTCGATGTGTACATCCCCGCATGTGCACCGACTCCGCAGCAGATCCGCAACGTGTGTCTGATGGCATACCTGCTTCTGAAAGGCAACGACGAGCAGAAAGCACTCGCAACTGCATACCTTACCCCGCTGATGAACCTTGCAGCAGCAGGAACCGAGGCATGCGGATGCGACCTGATGACCGAAGTCATCAACCAGGGCCTCTGCTGCGGATGCGGCAGCTGTGCTGCAGCCTGTACCGTTCGTGCAATCACGATGCAGTACGGCAGACCGCAGGTCGAGCGTGACCTGTGTATCAAGTGCGGCGCCTGCTATGCACAGTGCCCGAGAAGCTTCTTCAGCTTCGATGTCTGCGGACAGTACGAATCGATTACGAACCTCATTGGAGAGGTTATGAAACCCTGAGGGTCCCGGAGGAGAAAAAATGGAATATCTTGGACAATACAAGGCAGTCTACAAAGCCAAAGCCGGCTGTGAAGACATTCTCTCAAAGGCCCAGGACGGAGGAATCGTCACTGCAATGTTTGCCTACGCACTTGAGGCAGGCATTATTGACGGAGCAATCGTCGCAGGACCAGGAGATGAGGCATACAAGCCCGAACCGATGATCGCCACCACTGTTGAGGAGCTTTTCGCAGCACGTGGAACGAAATACTCGATCTCTCCGAACATGGCTCTGATCAAGGAGGCAACCCGCAGCTACGGTCTTGACAAGATCGGTATCGTCGGAACCCCCTGTCAGATTCAGGCAGTCAGAAAAGCACAGCTCTACCCGATCGGCATGCGTGACGTTCCGGACAAGATTGCTCTTGCTCTTGGTATCTTCTGTATGGAGAACTTCCCGTACCAGGGTCTCTACCAGATGGTTGAAGACCACTGTGCAACCAAGATCGACAATGTCACCAAGATGGACATTGGAAAGGGCAAGTTCTCTGTGTACACCGAGCGCGGTGTGAACGCACAGATCCCGCTGAAGGTTACCCACAAGTACGAGCAGCCGGGATGCCACGTATGTCTTGACTACGTCGCAAACATGGCAGATATCTCGACCGGATCCGTCGGAACTCCGGACGGATGGTCCACCGTCTTCGTCCGCTCCGCAGCAGGAGAGGCAGCCTTCAACAAGGCAGTCGATGCAGGCTGGATCATTGCAGAGTCTATGGACGGCGTCAAGCCGGGTCTGGAACTCGTGACCAAACTCGCAACCGAGAAGATCACCAAGAACCAGAAGTACATCGAGCACCGCGCACACGCGGAGTACGAGGCACTCAAACCCCTGCGCAACCCATACATCTAACCGTGTCCCAAGGGTTGTACATGTACCCACCCCTCTCGGGTACAACCTTTTTTTGAAAATTTCATTTCAAGGATCCTGCGTACCGGTGAGGTTTTTGTGTATCGGGTGCAAATGAGTTAGTATGACTGAGGAGAAGGACCGTCCTGCAGATACTGTACCGGAAAAAACGAATCCTCCGAAACGACGGAGGGTTGCAAAGAAAAAAGTTGAGACGGGAACGGTTCAGGTCCCCGCAGATGCGCCTGCAACTCAGACTGAAAAGAAGATCGAGCTTTCCGCAATTGAGGCTCCGGCAGAACCGGAAGAGCGACCAGCGGAAGAGCAGAACCATCCGCACAAGGCAGTTCCCGAACAGTTCCTGAACGATCTTGCACTGTTTGCCCATATTCTGGAGAAAACTCCCGCACTGCTGGATCCTATCCGCGAGGTGTTTGAGTACCATCTGGTGGACCCGATCGATCGCAAGACGTTCCCCAGAATGGTGAACGCGATGTCGATGCTTCTCGGGCCGTCAGCAACGATGGTCGTGATGACGGCATGTCACGTAAACTCCGCGGCGTTCTTTGAGGATCTGCTGTATGCAATACAGGATGAAAAAAGTCGCGATGCGGTGTGGATCATTCAGCATCTGACCGCTCTCTACGGAAACCGTGTGCAGCAGGCATACACACTGTCGTCCGGGACAATGGATGAGGACTGGCATACGGTGGATGTCAACACCTACAAACGCGAAGGTGAAAACGCGTACTGGATCGTTGACATGAAGATGATGCTCTACTCAGGAAAAGAAAGCCAGATCAAAATGACGCCGGACTCGATTTTTCAGCTCGTGGAAATTCTTGCAGCAGAACTTGGCAGAAACATTCCGGTTGAAAATGTGGACACCGGTCTCGTGAAAAAATGCGAGGAGAACTTCACGATATTTTATGAAAAGTTTTACAGCGCAAAAAAAAGTGAAGAGACAGATAATTCTGACGGGCAGGAGGAACACCCCGCCGGATATGCGTGAGCCGAACGGCACACGGATTTTTTGAAACTCTCCCATACAACTTTTTCAACTCTTCCCCGAAAGGAGACTTGAAAGATTTTACACCCAAAAACAGGATACAGATATAGGTGAAGCAGATGTTTCGCATCGGCGACTTTTCCAGACTCAGCAAAACAACGATCAAGACACTTCGCTATTATGATGAAGAGGGACTGCTCAAACCGGAACGGGTTGACGTCATCACCAGCTATCGCTACTACACGACAGAACAACTCGTGCAGCTCCACGACATTCAGTCGTTTCGGCAGGCCGGGCTGTCGGTTGCGGAGATCAAAGCGATCCGATCCGGCAGGGATGCCGCAGAAATTTTGCTGAGACGAAAAGCCGAACTCGAAACAGATCTTGCACACACACAACACCAGCTCTCCTGCATTGAGTTTATTCTTTCAGGAAGAGGCACGGAGTCTGCTATGACCTATTCGGCAATCATCAAAGAAATTCCGGAATACATCGTCTTCTCAAAGAAAGCCTGCATTCCGACCTATGAAACCTGTATGGAACTAATACCCGCAATTGGAAAAGCGGTGGCCAAGGCGAACCCGCATCTGAAGTGCGTGACACCCGACTACTGTTTCCGGGTTGACCTTGACCGCGAGTACCGGGACCACGACATCAACATTGAGTACTGTCAGGCTGTCGAAGAAAAAGGCGTTGATGTGGGCGACATCATCTTCAAAACCATACCCGCAGTAACGGTCGTCTCGGTGATGCACAAAGGAGCATACGAACATCTCGGGCAGGCGTATGCGTATGTGTTCAGGTGGATCGAGGAGAACGGGTTTGAGACGACGGATGAACCGCCCCCCGCGAAAGCTACATCGACGGCATCTGGAACAAAGAGGATATGGCGGACTGGCTTACGGAGATTCAGGTACCTATTCTGAAAAAATAACCGGAGGCTGCATTCCGCGGCGTACATGGGGAACGGACCGTTCCCACATTTTTCCTGTACTCTTGGAGAAATTCCTCCAGTGGCTTTCATGCTGATTGATTGTGTACAGTTGAGCGGTGAGGAGAACACATAATCGTTGCGATGAGGTTTCGAGCGGGAACGTGATCACAGAGTTTATGCACACTGACCCGTAAACAGTGTTTCACTGTGCGTCTGAGTGCAACAGAGAAAAAAATGCGGAAAAGATCCATGGCACTGCTGATACTGCCCCGGGGCTGTGTTGTGCGCTGGAGACACAAACCGTTCCGCCGGAACGGCTGAATATTACGCGGTCAACGGTGAGGTGGCATCTGGTTCGGTTCTCTCGTGACGATCTGATTGAGGAGAGGAAAGAGAAAAAAGAAAAGTTTTACCGGATCACGCCCGAGGCACAGGAGTAGGTGGTGCAGTCCGAAAAAAAGATGTGGACGGCGCAGAGGAATTCACGAGCATTTCCCGGAACGTAATGTCCAGAAGTTCCGGGGTAAGGCGGTACTCTCCGTCGTTCACATACTCAACCGTTATCTCTGAGACCCCGGATGTATCCGAAACCAGCAGGATGACGGAAAATTCAGCGAACGGTGCGTCTTTCCCGTACCGGATGTATCTCGCATGGAAGAGATAAATTCCCGGAGCATTCGCCGTTATCGTGTACACGTATTTTCCCTGATGTTTTCCGTACGGCGGAAGAGGGTTGATATGCCGGGTTTCGGTAATGTTCAGGCCGTCGGTCACCTCCATCGACCATTCCATACCAAGGGAAGAGTACCAGGGAAAAACTATCTGTGCAGTACCGTTTGTTTTGAGCGGCAGAAAAACCCGCGGAACATCCATGTCGGTTTCCAGCGTATAG
Organism: Methanocalculaceae archaeon; assembly: GCA_031262705.1. Lineage (GTDB taxonomy): Archaea > Halobacteriota > Methanomicrobia > Methanomicrobiales > Methanocorpusculaceae > Methanocorpusculum. The sequence continues at coordinate 6,138 of JAISHD010000036.1, forward strand.
ATTTCACCGCCCCTATACGCAACAACCGCCGCAGAGTTCTCCGCCGCGTCGGAAAACACCAGCGCTTGGGAAAACTCCGGCACCCTCCAGCGGACAGTGTTCTCTTCACCGGTCATAATCCACCATGCCGGAAACAGATACGTTCCGGGTTGTTCGGCGGTGACGGTGAAGATACGAATACCTACCGGCAGCGGATAGGCAGGCCAGATACTCGCAGAGGATGCATCTTCCGAGATGTGCAGACCGTCAACCGGCCCTGCCCACCATTTGGTAGCAAGCGAGATTGCCCAGGGAAAGATGACAGTGACCGTGCCGTTGCTGCTAACCCGGACGGCATCCGGCGGAATTTTCTCTGCGGGTTGCGGTAACACGCTGAGAGAGAACAGTACCGCAGCTGCCAGAACGAGAACCGCGATCACAACTCCGAGAAATGTTCGCATAACGGAGTATGGGGAGTGCTGCCGCATAAAGATAGTGGGCAAACTCCCGTTCGAAAAAAAGGTTAGAGTATTTCGTGAATAACCATGCCCGACAGAAGTTTCGGCTCAAACCACGTGGACTTCGGCGGCATAATCATTGCATTGTCCGCAACATCGATAACACCCTGAGCGGTCACCGGCTGCATAATGAACGCCGCCGAATAATCGCCCGCATCAACCTCCTTCGCAACATCTGCGAGCGGAACAATACCGCCGACAAAGGAGATACGGGGATCGCCGCGGGGATCGATGATGCCGAGCATATCATCCAGAACCGACTCCTGCAGCACCGAGACATCGAGTCTCGCAATCGCATCCGCCTTCGGGTCCACCGGGCGGGTCAGTTCATACCACTGGCTTTCCAGATACAGATGAATGATGTGGACTGAACCGACCGTCTCCGCAAGGGGCGGGACAGCATTCTTCGTTGTGTCCACCTTTTTGATCGGCGTTACAGCGAACCGCAGGGCAAGATCGCCGAGGAACTGATCGGCGTTCATGCCCGCAAGGTCACGAACCAGCCGATGATAGCCGTAGATTCTCACCTTATCATGGGCAAACAGGACGCTCATAAACCGCTCGGCGTCCGGCGTGCATCTGCCCTCCGCCTTTCGGCGGTCGTACACATTTGCCGAGGATTTGGCGCGGTGATGACCGTCGGCGATGTAGAGATTTTGGATCTCCGCAAACATCGTCTCAAGTTTTGCAATCTCTGCCGGGTCGGTGACGCGGTAGATCTGATGCAGATTGCCGCCCGCACTCCGGTACTCACCGAACGGCTGCATGGCATCTGCAAGATCGGAGATGTGGGCATGAATGCCTCCCGGGTCTTTATAGAGCAGGAACACCTGTCCTGTATGCGCCGAGACCGCATCGATGTGGCGGGTACGGTCCTCTTCCTTGTCGTAGCGGGTCAGCTCATGCTTTTTGATCGTATCGTCCTTGTACTCCGCAACGCTCACGCAGGAGATGAGACCGGTAAAGGTCTCGCCGCCGAGCGTGATGCGGTAGATGTAGAACGCCGGCGTATCATCGGAAACAAGAAGGCCGCTCCCTTTCATCTGCGCAAACATCTCACGGGCACGTTCATAGATGCGGTCATCGTGCGGATCAATGTCCGGCAGTTCCGCGTCGGTTCTGATGACGCGAAGGAGGGTTTTATCGTTCCTCGCAATTTCGGCGGCGGCTTCTTCACTGCTTATGACGTCATACGGAACGGACGGAACAAACGAAAATGCCTCGTCCGACGGATGGAGACCGATGAACGGATAGATGGTGACCATTAGTTTCAGAGACTCCTATAATATAGTTCGGTGACAATACTAAAATAACAATGGTAGTGGTGAGCGGCGTCGGCGGAACAGCTGCCGGCTGTACTATCCGCAAGGCGACACTTGAGGACATTCCGGAGATTTACCGGATTGAACTTATGTGCTTTTCAGACCCCTGGGACTACAAGGGCATGATCGAGATGATGGGCGTGTTCCTGACCTCGTTCTATGTAGCAGAGGCTGACGGACGGATCGTCGGGTTTTCTGCAGGAGCCGTTGAGGAGACGGACGAGGAGAAGTACGGCCACGTATGCAACATTGCGGTGGTTCCGGAACTTCGGGGATTTGGGATCGGCAGGCTTTTGCTCCGCAAACTGGAGCGGGACTTTTTTCTGGACGGATGCTGTGCGTGCAGTCTGGAGGTGCGGGTAAGCAACACGGCGGCTCGGGGATTTTATGAGAAGATCGGATATGAAGAGGTGATTGTGTTCGGCGAGTACTACGAGGACGGTGAGGATGCGATTGTGATGATGCGGTGGTTCTGATACGAGACAGAAATTGAAGTATATGTGACGGTCAAGCAGTGCACGAGATCATCCGTGAAGAACTGAGAAAATGTGTTTTCTCCCATATTCAAGCGACAAAGGATGTTTTTTGTTTTGCGAAAACTAACTATAGAAGGATATATCTCCCAGAAGACATACCTCGTCACGAGCTGAAACGACCTTATTCCAACGGAAGATCAACGTCTCATCATTCTCTCTTACACTTTTAAATGGTAGATGATCAAAATCTAATGCTTTTTCATGACCAAAATGTAGACAGCAATATAATATCGCATAATCGGACGTGATTACTGATATGCCTTCATAGAAGACATGCCAATGACCAGTAACGCAAAGAAGATTCCAACTCCGAAACCCAGAGCGATTAACTCCGGATATCCGTGAGTGAGATACTGGAACAAACCAAAC
>JAISHD010000024.1 GCA_031262705.1 Methanocalculaceae archaeon
TATCTGCTGCGCGTCTTATCGGAACGGGACATGGTGGACCTCTCCGTCATTCTGCGCGAAGCGCAGACCTCGGCAAACATGCGCAAACAGTTCCTGCTCGCCGTCGTTGACGACGAGCACGAACTGACCTACTACGAGATCCGGATCACCAATCCCGCCGCAAAGGAAAGAACCTCCTCTCCCTCCGCAGACAATCTGCCGAAGGCCACGGCAATCTTAGCAGGAACTCCTGCCTATGTCGCAGAGGACGGAACCGGCATCACCGAGACCCTGAAAAACAGCTGGTATGGAACAATGCTTGATACAAGCAGGCTGTTCCTTGCGCCGGTCGAGGTCTGCTGGCTGCTTGAATCAGGAAACCTCTCGCTCACGCCGGCAATGACCGCAGAAGAGTATGCAGACCACGCCGCAGCATATGACCCGGAGTTTACGGACAAAATGACCGTGTACCGGTACTTCCGCACCATCGGCCACTCGCCGCGGACCGGCTACAAATACGGCCATCATTTCCGCGTGTACACCGAAGAAGGAAAACACTCCGAGATGCTCGTGCACGTCTGCGCACAGGATCTCTCCATGCCGATGAGCGTCATCTCCCGATCAGTGCGGCTCGCCCACAGTGTGAAAAAGAAGATGCTCTTTGCCTGTATGGAAAAATCAGGCGTCACCTTCATCGAATTCGCCCGTATGAAACTATAACATAACCAACTTGTGAGATTTATGGCAGAACAGATTAACCCATGGTCCAGTACGCCCAAAATGGATATTAACCGGCTGATTACCGACTTCGGCATCGAACCGTTTGCACCGGTCAAGGAAAAGATACCCGACCAGCCGGTCTTTATCCGCCGCGACATCGTCGCCGGTCACCGCGGCTATGATGCGGTGGCGGACGCAATTGCACAGAAAAAACCGTTCCATGTACTGACAGGTTTTATGCCGAGCGGTCATCCCCACTTCGGCCACCTGATGGTCATGAAAGAGGTCGTCTGGCACATTCAGCAGGGAGGAAAAGGATTCATCTCCATGGCAGACCGCGAAGCGCATGCGGTTCGCGGCCTGTCCTGGGAAGTGTGCGACCGGTACGCCCGCGAGTATATGGAATGCCTGTATGCACTCGGATTTTCCGGTGAAATATACTCCCAGCGCCGCAACAATGCGTTAAAGGATCTCGCATTCGAAGCGGCAACCAAGGTCAACTTCTCAGAACTTTCCGCAATCTACGGATTTGGACCGGAGACCGAACTTGCCCATGCGGTATCGGTTTCGATGCAGGTCGCAGACATTCTCTACCCGCAGCTGACCGCAGGCATTGCACCGACCGTTGTCCCGGTGGGAATCGATCAGGACCCGCACATCCGGCTGACCCGCGACATTACGAACGCACTCCGGATGTTTCTGGTGGAGGACCGCGGCACTCACATCAGCATCCGCGTCAAGAGCGCGCCGGAAGGCGCACTCGACGCGGTGGCGAAACGGTTCAGCGGTGCAAAGAAGTACGAAGGCCACATCGATCTTCCCGCCGGACACACCGCGGACGAAGTCGATGCCGTTGTCCGGGAAGTTGAACGTGAGTTCGGCGGCTTTGGATTCCTGCTGCCGTCGGCAACCTACCACAGCTTCTTACAGGGGCTTCAGGGCGGAAAGATGTCTTCCAGTGTCCCGGACAGTCTGGTCTGGTTCGATGACTCCGACAAGGATGTCAAAAAGAAGATCATGGGTGCCGTCACCGGCGGACGCCAGACGCTTGAGGAACAGAAAAAGCTCGGCGGCGAGCCGGAGAAGTGTTCGGTCTATCAGCTGAACAGATTCCACATGCAGGAGAATGACGCAGAACTTGCCGAGATGTGCCGCGCCTGCAAAGCGGGAGAGCTGATGTGCGGAACGTGTAAGAAGGAGAAGCTTGAACGGGTCAGGACATTCCTGAAAGAGTTCAAGGAGAAGCGCGACGAGGTTGCACATATGGTGGAGTGGTAAACGATGGATCTGACAATAAACGAAAAACGCGTGCTTGCACGCCTCGCGGAGATGAAGTCCGCGGACGCGGCAGCACTTGCAGAGAAACTGAACGCCCCGGCGGATTCCGTGGTGCAGTGGGCGCATCTCTGCGCCGACCGCGATCTTGCAGTACTGGAGAAAAACGTTGCAGAGACGGCGGTTCTGACCGAGGAAGGAAAGAAGTATGCCGCTGCCGGCCTTCCCGAACGGCAGGTTCTTGCAAGCATGCAGGGTCCTACCCCGATGGGAGAGCTGACAAAGCATCCGTTATCGAAGATTGCAATCGGCTGGCTGCGGAAGAAGAACTGGATCGCAATCGATAAGGGCGTTGTTACGGCTGCGGCAAACGTGCCGGAGGGCGAGGACGAAGTTGCGCTGAAACATCCTGTCGCAGGAACGGCGGGATGTAAAGAGCTGGTGAAACGCGGTCTTGCCGAGATCGTCGAGACGGTGTCGTGGACGATCTCCATCACGCCCGCGGGCGCAGACATTGCCGCCGCAGGTCTTGACCTCAGAGAAGAGGTCGGCACGCTTTCCCGCGAGCAGATTGTCTCCGGCGAGTGGAAGAATCTGCCGCTGCGCCGCTACAGTGTGGACAAGCTGCCGAAGAAGATCTACGGCGGACGAGTGCATCCGAACCAGCAGATCCTTGACGAGATTCGTGCGCTGCTGTTCGAGATGGGATTTACGGAGTTCCACGGATCGATTGTGCAGAACGCGTTCTGGAACTTTGATTCCCTGTATCAGCCGCAGGACCACCCGGCCCGCGAGATGCAGGACACGTTCCACCTCGCAGAGGAGATCGATCTGCCGGAGGGCTGGGAGAAGATCCGGGACATCCATATGACCGGCGGCGATACCGGGTCAACCGGATGGGGCGGCGCGTGGAGTCCGGAGGTTGCCCGCAAATGTGTTCTGCGGACACACAGTACTTCGCTGTCCATTCAGCATCTGGCGAAGAATCCGAACCCGCCGGTGAAGGCGTTCTCCATCTCCCGTGTGTACCGCCGCGAGACGATTGATCCGACCCACCTGCCGGAGTTTGAGCAGCTGGAAGGAATCGTGATGGACAAAGACCTGACGTTTGGTCATCTGCTCTGCTTTTTCAAGGAGTTCTTCGGCAGAATGGGCTTTGAATCGGTGCGGTTTCGGCCCGGCTACTTCCCCTACACCGAACCGTCGGTGGAGCCGGAGGTCTGGGTTGACGGACTCGGCTGGGTTGAACTCGGCGGCGCGGGCGTGTTCCGCAAGGAGGTTACCGCGCCGTGGGGTATCGACTGTCCGGTTCTTGCCTGGGGACTTGGTGTGTCCCGCGTCTCGATGCTGCGGATGGGACTGAAGGATCTCCGCCAGCTTTACCGCAGTGATATTGACTGGATTCGTGCGACTCCGGTCAGGAGGGTGTAACTATGCCGGTGGTAAAACTCAATAATGCGTATCTGGAACGGCTGACGAAGACGGACATCAAAACTATCCGCGACAATCTGCCGATGATGGGGTCCGAGGTTGAACGCGAGGAGGAGGAGCAGACGGATGTGCAGTTCTTCCCGAACCGTCCCGACCTCTACAGTGCGGAAGGAACGGCCCGTGCGATGCGGGGATATCTCGGTATTGAGACGGGTCTTCCGACGTATGCGGTGAAGCCGTCAGGAATCTCGTTCACCGTTGATCCGAAACGTGCCACTATCCGTCCGTATCTCGGCTCTGCGGTCATTCGCAATGTCCACATGGACAATGCGATGATTGAGTCTTTAATGGGACTGCAGGAGTCGCTGCACTGGGCGGTCGGTCGCGGCCGCAAGAAGGTTGCAATTGGTGTGCATGATCTCGACCGGATCGAAGGGCCGTTCTCCTACGTTGCTGCCGAGCGGTCAACGACGTTTGTGCCGCTTGATTATGACATTCCGATGACGATGGATCAGATTCTTGCCGAGCATCCGAAGGGCAAGGCCTACGCAAAGATTGTGGAGGATCTGCCGCTGTTCCCGCTGATCCATGATGCGAAGGGCAGGGTCTGTTCGTTCCCGCCGATCATCAACGGTGAGCTGACCCGGGTTACGGAGGATACGAGAAATATTCTGCTGGATGTGACCGGTATTGAGCCGCGTGCGGTGATGGTTGCGGTCAACATTATCTGTACGGCTATGGTGGAGATGGGGGCAACGATTGAGTCGGTGGATGTGGACGGCAGCACAACACCGACGCTTGCACCAACAGAGCGGACCGTTTCGGTTGCGGCATGCAATGCTCTGGTGGGCATTGCGGTTACCGCGGAGGAGATGAAGGGTCTTCTTGAACGGATGCGGTTCGACGCAGAGGTTCTTGACGCGGATCGCGTTCGTGTAACGATTCCCTGTTATCGTGCAGATATCATGCATGATCATGACATCTATGAGGATGTGGCGATTGCCTACGGTTACGACAAAATTCCGGCGAGCCTGCCGCCGACGTTTACGGTCGGCAAGCCGCATCCGGTGCAGGAGATTTATAGTCTTGTGCGCGGGATTCTGGTCGGGATGTCCTACATTGAGAATACGCCGTTTACGCTGACGAGCGAGAGGGTGTCGTATGCGATGATGAACCGCCCGGAGAATCCTGCGGCGCTGCATGTGCTGCATCCGATCAGTGAGGATCAGACGATTATCCGAACGGATATTCTGCCGATGCTGATGGAGTCGCTGTCCCTGAACCGGTCGCGCGAGTTGCCGCAGAGAATTTTTGCCTGCGGTGATGTGGTGGAGAGTCTGGTGACGTATCCGAAGATGGCGGCGGCGTCTATTCATACTGTGGCGGATTTTTCGGAGATTTATGCGGTGGTGGATGCGTTCTGCCGGATGGCGGGGCTGTCGTATGAGGTGCGGGAGTCGGAAGATCCGGCGTTTCTTGACGGCAGACGCGGTGATGTGTATGTTGCCGGAAAGAAGGTCGGGGTGTTTGGGGAGATCAGTCCCGATGTGCTGGTGGCGTTCGGGCTTGAGCATCCGGTCGCGGCGTTTGAGATGGATCTGTCCGATCTGCTCTGACTGCTCCTTTTTTACCGCAGTGACTGCGGTATTTTTTTGAAGAACGATAAAAAAAGTAATGAGTTAGTGGACTCTTGTTCCCGGCGCAACATCCCGCAGCGGGATTAGAAGCGAGGCGGGTTCACCTGCGGCAAACAGCATGCCGTTGCTCTCCTCGCCCCGGAATTTTGCGGGTTTGAGATTCACAATCACGACAATCTTCTTGCCGACCATCTCTTCGGGTGTGTAGTCAAGCGCAATGCTGGAGATGATCTGGCGGACTTCTTTTCCGACGTCCACCTGTAACCGCAGAAGCTTCTCGGTCTTCGGGACCTTCTCTGCCTTTACGACCAGACCCACACGGAGGTCCAGCTTTGCCACATCGTCAATCGTTACCATATCCTCTAAGAACGGATCAATTTCTGCTTCCATCATATTCTTTCCTGCAGTTTTATTCTGTACTTCAATCGCGCGCTTTGCTAGGGTTGCCTCAAGCTCCTCGCGCTGTTTATCCTCAATTCTTGCAAACAGCGGTTTTACTTCGCCAAATGTTTTGTTCTCGAACGGAACAAGTGCATCTCCTATCGGATGATCTTCAACCTTATCCGTGTAACCGAGCATCTCCCACAGCTTCTGGGCAGATTCGGGCATCACCGGCTGGATCAGAAATGCACAGGCTTTGACGATCTGCAGACAGTTCTTCAGCACCTGCGCAGCGGCAGTGGGGTCTTCTTTGATCAGTTTCCACGGAGAGGCGTTGGAGATGTAACTGTTGCCGTAACCTGCCAGGAGCAGGATACTGTCAACTGCGGCCTTAAACTCAAATGCACGCACCGACTCCTCAACAGAGCAAAGCGTCTTTGCAATCTCATCAAAGATCTCCTGCTGCACGGCAACTTCTGGAACTTCGCCAAACTTTGTCCGGACCAGCGTCATGCTGCGGTTTGCAAAGTTGCCGAAGGTGTTGACGAGTTCGTTGTTGATGCGTGCCTGAAACTCCTTCCACGAGAAGTCAAGCTCGCGGGTGTGGCTGGTGTAGGCGAGCAGATAATACCGCAGATAATCCGCCGGAAGGCCTTTGTCGAGATAATCTTCCTTTGTCCAGACCACATACCCGCGCGATTTGGAGAACTTTTGGCCGTCGATGGTGACCATGCCGCTTGCAACAACTGCGGACGGCGGCTGATAACCTGCACCGTGCAGCATTGCGGGCCAGAACACACAGTGATGGTAGATGATGTCAGAACCGATGAAGTGCACACGGTCGCCGTCGCACCAGTACTTCTGCCAGCTGCTGCCTGCGGCTTTGGCCCACTCCTCTGTGAAAGCGATATAGCCGATCGGCGCATCAACCCACACATAGGTGACAAGACCTTCTGCGTCTTTGCCCGGAAATGCAACGCCCCAGTCCATCATCCGGGTGATACACCAGTCCTTCAGTTCGTTCTCGACCCAGCCGATGGCATAGTTCCGGGCGTTGATGGTTCCGCCGAGTGTCGGGAGATAGTCCAGAAGATAGTCGCGGAACTCGCTCAGCTTGAAGTAGTAGTGTTTCTGTTCGCGGAGTTCGGCTTTTGTCCCGCAGGTTGCACAGACCGGATCAAGAATTTCTCCGGGTTCAAGGTGTCTGCCGCAGCCCTGATCGCATTCGTCGCCGCGTGCATGTTTGCCGCAGTAGGGACAGGTCCCTTCCACATACCGATCGGGAAGGAACCGTTTGCAGCTTGGACAGTAGCTCTGCTGGATGGTTTTTTCATAGACATAGCCTTTTTCGATCAGGGTTTCGATGATGGACGTGGTCCGGCGGTGATTCGTCGGATCATCGGTCATGCCGAACCGGTCGAATTGGATTCCCATCTCTTTGAAGACTTCGTCAAAGTGTGCATGATAGTATTCGGAGACAGCACGCGGAGTGGTGTGCTCGGCCTCGGCGGTGACAACAATCGGGGTTCCATGATTGTCGGAACCGCAGATGAAAACGATGTCATCACCAAGCCGCCGCAGGTAACGGACATAAAAGTCGCCGGGAATGTAGGTCCTCAGGTGGCCGAGGTGGCACAGACCGTTGGTATAGGGAAGACCACAGGTGACGACTGTCGGCTTATTGGTCATAGTGGTTAATATTTGGCGTGGATGAGGTATTAGGGTTTGTAAGGGGAGGCATCATTAAATAGTTTCAATACGCATCTGCTGAACAGTGAGTACTGATGCGTGAACGGTCATTTCGGGTAAGAAGCCTCGGTTCAGCGAAACCTGCGGTGCCTGCGGCTGAGGAACTTGGTGACTGGATACGGCGGCATGCAGGAACCGCCGCTGACCTGACCACCTGGGAGGTAGAGGAGACCCTCAGGTCTCAGGGATCGGAGGTCTGGTTTCCTGCGGCGGGCGGGATATGGTATCGTGACCGTATTCTGGCAGCGTTTCCGAATGTTTCCGAACAGCGGATTTCCGGAGAGTTCGATCTGCATGCCGCGGATATTTCTGCGGACTGCATGATCGCAGCCGGGATTCGGAAAGGATGCTGGTGGGCGGTTCCGTCACCCCAAGCTCTGCATCTTACCGACGGCTACTTTGCGGATGAGGATACTGCATCCGAGGCGGTTACGGATGCAGTGACACGGGTGTGCCGGGTTATGCGAGATACAGGCGCCACTGGACACGTGCTCGTCTATGACGGTGTTCCGGATGCAGTTGATCAGGAACACTTTTCCGGAAAACGATTCCTCCGTTACGTACCGGATGCGTTTCTTGAGATTGTTCTGGAGGTTCAGCGGGATCTGATTCTCTCCGCAGATGCTGTGCCGCGCCTTGCAGAACTTTCCGACTGCTATACGATCCGGCAGGTGTATGTTACCGGCCCGACGACCGAAGCACTTGCCGAGGTATGCCGGCTGTTTGATCCTGACAACGTATTCTGTGCGGGAACCGCACCGGAAGTGGAACAGGAGGAGTACTGGAAGAACCTCGCGGAGCTGAGGGTGCATATCCGGAATGTTTGAAAAAAAGAGGGTTATGTTCTACCGCCGACAATGACAACCGTTTTTCCGGTCATTCCGGCAAAGATTCCATTTTCCAGAATGCCGGGAATGTTGTTGATTGCTACTTCAAGAGCTGCGGGATCGGCAATTTCACTGAACACACAGTCAATCACATAATTGCCGTTGTCGGAGATAACCGGGCCGTCCTTTTTTACGCCGTTGCGCATAACCGGAGTGCCTCCAAGCTCTCGGAGTTTTTTTGCCACACTGCCGTAGGCAAACGGCAGAATTTCGACAGGTACAGCGGCATCAAGGCCTGTAACTTCTTTGCCGGAGTCGATAACCACGACAAACTGTTTTGCCGCGTCTGCTACAATTTTTTCTCGGAGATGTGCCGCACCGCGACCTTTGATCATCCGTTTTTCGGGATCAACCTGATCCGCACCATCGATGGCAAGGTCAAGGTCAGGATGAAGGGTCAGTGTTGTGAGCGGAATACCGTACTCCTCCGCACGCATAGCCGTCTGGTTTGAGGTAGGCACGCCGAGGATCCGGAGTCCTTCTGTTTTTATCCGCTCGCCAAGCCGCTCCATTGCAAAAAACACGGTTGAACCGGTTCCAAGACCGACGATCATCCCGTCTTTTACCATATTCGCCGCACAAATTCCAGCATCTTTTTTCGCTGCAACAACAGGATCACTCATACCAAACTCGTATGTGGCCTTCGCATATAAGCACTTGGTGAGAGAGGAAAAATAACTGCTCCCAACATTTTTATCCAAACCCCTCGTAATACTCTGCATAATGCAGAGTGAAACCCCCTCTGGGCGAACGTTGACACTTATTCTCCTGTCAGCATCGCTTGCAACATTTATGTCGGCACTTGACGGGACGATTGTCAACATTGCTCTGCCGACCATTTCCGAATCGTTTGATCTCACGTCCTCTTCCGTTGCATGGGTCTCGACGATCTATCTGCTGGTTATGGCAGGGTGCCTGCTCATCATTGGAAAGATATCCGACGTGATTGGATTCAAGAAAATATTCCTGATCGGGTTTATACTTTTCACGGTTGGATCCTTCACCTGCGGATTTCTACCTGACTTTACGGGACAGTTCTCTACTCTTCTTGCATCCCGGGTGCTACAGGCGCTGGGAGGGGCAATGATGACCGTGATCGCGCCTGCCATGCTCTCCTACTATCTACCCGGGCGACCGACGGGCAAAAGGGATGTCGCTTGTTGTCCTGTTTGCTGCGGTTGGTATGGCGTTCGGCCCGACACTCGGCGGATACTTAACCGAATACCTCTCCTGGCACTGGATCTTTTTCATCAATGTACCTATCGGCATCTTTGCGGTGATATTGGGCTACGCGGCAATTCCGAAGTCTGCCGCCGCCACAACATCCCTGAAAGGATTTGACAGCATCGGAGCAATTCTCGTCTTCGTCGGACTTGCCGCACTTCTCTTTATGTTCTCCGAAGGTGTCGCGCTCGGCTGGACCTCAGGGCCTGTCCTTATATCGATGGTTCTTGCTGTTCTGGGTCTTGGCGGATTCCTCTAGCGCGAATTGCATTACGCAGATCCCCTCCTTGATCTGAGTCTTTTCAAAAGCAGATCGTTTGTTGTGCTCAATATTGTATTCGCTCTGCTCTTCTTTACGTTCGCCGGCGCAACCTATCTTCTGCCGTTCTACCTAGAGCACGTCCACGACTACAGCGTCTCCTTTTCCGGTCTCATCATCACTGCCATGTCGATCGGGATGATGATCACCGGAATTCTTGCAGGACTGATCTATGCAAAACTGAAAGGAAAGATCCGGTACATTGTGATGGCAGGCGTTGCACTGATTACTGTCGGGTTCTTCTTCCTGACGCACTTGACATCAGTTACGGATCTGGGGGTGATCGTCTCAGCACTTGCCCTCATTGGTCTTGGTCTCGGTCTTACGACAACACCTCTCACTACACTCATTATGAACGCGGCTCCCGCATCAAAACAGGGAATGGTTTCAAGTCTTACCGGTCTTGAACGGTTTGCACCGATGACGATCGGCGTTGCGGTGTACAACATCATCTTCATGCACGGCATTATGACTGCAGTCCGCAACTCAGGCATCACAGAAAAATCGCCGGGAGAGATTGCTGCCGTGATTCTCAGCCATGGTTTTGATCTGGCATTTGTAGTGTCAGTCGTGCTTGCAGTGGTTCTTTTCGTGCTGTGCATCTTTATTCGGGAGGAAACAGCAACAGAGGAGTAACTCTCCTTCAAACCTTCCACAAAGTTATATTCAGTAAGTGCATATAGTTCAGAAATGTCAGATACAATTGCAGGTAAAGCAGCAGCCGGAGTGGGGCTACTGATCTTTGTGGTTGCCCTTGCGGCGTTCATGTCCGCGCTTGACGGGACCATCGTCAATATCGCAATTCCCACTATTTCAGAGATATTCGATCTCTCTGCGTCCTCAGTCAGCTGGGTTGCAACGATTTATCTGCTGGTAATGGCAGGGTGCATTCTCATCTGCGGAAAAGTCGCGGACGTTATAGGATTCAAGAAAGTCTTCCTCGCAGGGTTTGCTATTTTTACGATTGGATCATTTGCCTGCGGATTTTTCCCAGAGCTTCTGAATTCGTATCCGTCGCTTTTGATCGGTCGTGTACTGCAGGCACTCGGGGGCGCGATGCTGATGGCAATTGCTCCGGCGATGATTACGACGTTTGTTCCGCCGGAGCAGAAAGGAAAGGCAATGGGTATTCTGATGACAATTGCAGCTCTTGGTACTGCTCTTGGTCCGGTCCTCGGAGGATTTTTGACCCAGTATTTTTCTTGGGAATGGATCTTCTACATCAATGTGCCGGTAGGAGTTCTTGCAATTGTTCTTGGAGTTAAGGCGATTCCGGTACAGAATAAAGGTACGACAACGCTCAAAACGTTTGACAAGTACGGGGCGGTACTTATCTTCCTTGGTCTTGCAACACTACTGTATGCGTTCTCCGAGGGACTTACGCTGGGCTGGACGGATCCGGTAATTCTCGGATGCTTTGCAGTTGCAGTGATTGCACTTGCCGGATTTGTTATCCACCAGTTGAGATATTCAGAGCCGCTGCTGGATCTCCGTTTGTTTAAGAGTACAAACTTCTTCCTGACGAATCTTACGTTTGTACTGGTAATTGCAAGTTTTGCGGGAATCAATTATCTGATGCCCTTCTTCCTGCAATATGTCCGCGACTTTACGGTTTCGGATGCGGGAATGGTTTTGACAGCTCTCTCTATTGGGATGATGATCACCGGCATTCTGTCAGGTATGCTGTTCAATAAGATCAGCGGAAAGTTTCTCTGTATCACCGGATCCCTGCTGCTACTCGGCGGGTATTATCTGCTCTGGCATATGAGTGCTCTCACAGAGACAGGATATATTGTTGCAGCGCTGTTTATTGTAGGACTTGGTCTTGGGATGATGATGTTGCCTCTGACGAATATGGTGCTGTCGTCTGTTGCGAAGTCAAAACAGGGGATGGTTTCCAGTCTTACGGGTCTTGAGCAGTTTGCACCGATGACGATCGGTATTGTGATTTACAATCTGATCCTTTTCTGGGGCATTATGACGATTGCAACTGCAGAAAACATTACGGAAACGACACCGGTTGATATTCAGATGGAGCTGCTGGCCCACGGTTTTGATGTGGCGTTTCTTGCCTCCTTCATTCTTGCAGTGTTTGTGCTGGTGCTTTCTTTGATTATCCACCAGAAGACGCATCCAGATCACATGGGAGATACCGAACTGGAACACGCAGGCGGGATTATTTAATACTTCCATTTTTCAGATTTCTATACGGATACTTTCAGAAAACAAAAACTGGGGGAGATGGCTGATCATCTCCGGTCGGAAGTACCCTCCGGAAAATTCCTAAGAACCAGTTTTTTTGGCGAAATTTTTAGCATCCCAAACGCTGAATATTCATGTGAAAGTGATCTGCTGTTTTCAAAATATACTTTATTCTGACAGTTGTTCTTGTGTTTGCCGCAGTTTCGACAGGATGTGTATCAATTCCTGTGGAGAAGGAAAGCGGGCAAGTCCTGTTCGTCTGACGACGCACAGATCGTTCGGATATCTTGCGTCAGATTATACTATCACACAGCTGATGATTGATCGTGAGGGAATGGAGCCTGTGGTGTGTGAGCTTGCAGAGATGGCAGAGGAAGGGTGCATATTATTGTGACCGAGTCATTGTCTGGAGAGCGGATGGTGATGGTGCTTTCTGAGGAGCTTGGCATTGTCAGGGTGCAGATTTCTCTTGCAGAGGTGCTGAAGGATGAGTGAGGTTTTGGAGATTGATCATCTGGTGGTGGAATGATCCGAGCACGTGGTGCAGGTGCATACGTTTGATTTTTCATATCCGATGACTGTGCGGGAGATGGTGCTGATCGGACGGCTCAGTTATAAAGCCATCTTATAGTCCACATCGTTTCATCGTGCTTCGTTCCTCTCTTCGAGAGTCACAGTCTCATGCCACAACGTGCCGTTCTCCCCAGTTCACGGGAGTGACATCTGTCGCTGGTCAGGTGTGTTACCTGAGTATCATAAAAAAGAGAAATGGATTATTTTCTTCTTCTAATCAGGAATAAGAAAAAGAATGGGGCTGTAAGTAATCACCCACTATTTTTACAAAATGAAACCTCGGCACTCAGATCGGATGACACCGCACGAAAATATCCACACACCAATCCGTGTCCGAATCGTTTAGATCTGTATCATACGTTCTGAAACCGAATCACTACCGCTCTTCAAAAAAACACAAATAAAATAACTCACTACAAGAAAAGGGGGGGATGCAGCGTTGAATAGTTCCCGAGAACTCGCGTATCTCAGTACAATATCCGACGTAAGAGAGCTTAACTGCCGGGTTCGGAATGGGTCCGGGTGA
>JAISHD010000078.1 GCA_031262705.1 Methanocalculaceae archaeon
GAGATGAAGCCAACGATCATACCCACAATGGCAGCCACGATAACTCCGAGAACAATACCGAGAACCCCTCCCGCAACCATTGCGGCGGTCGGCGGTGGGTATAAACTGCAATACCCAAAGCCGCAACAATACCGAAGATGATTCCCGCAATCAGGGTGAGAACCAGACTGATAGCCGCACAGAGTTTTGCGGCAGACCATACGTCAACGTGTTTGACCTCTTTTGTTTCCATCAAGAAAAATAGTCACTGATCGGTAATAGAGATTTCCCGAAAAAAGAAAGAAAAGAAAAAATCAGTTCCGGGTGCCGAACAGCTCCCGGGATTTTTCCAGGGCGTCAAGGGCGGGGAGTTTTTTACCGGTCAGGAACTCGATGCAGGCCCCGCCGCCGGTGGACAGATGCGAGTACATCGGTTCAAGGCCGAGCTGCTCAATGACCGCCGCCGTGTGACCTCCGCCGCAGACGGAGAACTCCGCTTTTGCTGCGGCGTGGAGAAGTTCGTAGGTGCCGGTCGCAAAGTCCCGTTCCTCAAACATTCCGGCCGGGCCGTTGAAGACGATGGTTCCGGATTCGCGGAGGAGTTTGGAGAAAACTGCAATGGAGTCACTGCCCATGTCAAGGATCGGACAGTTGGCAGGCGTTGCGGCAACAGCGTACTCGCGGCGCTCGTCGTTCTGCTTAACTGCGACGTACTCAGGAAGGATCACTTTGTCCGGATAAGCGTCAAGAATAGCTTTTGCTTTGGCGATCTCACCCTCATATCCGAGGGTTTTGATCAGATTCGCGGACGGGGTGCCGATGTCGATGCCTTTTGCAAGATAGAAAACGTTTGCCACAACGCCGATGATCGCAACGCGGTCTGCGGTGCCGTTTGCAAGAACGTGACCCGCAACGGCGATGGAGTCGTCGACCTTGGTACCGCCGAGAACAAACGTCACCGGTTTTGGTGCGGACGTAAACACGCGGGAGAGGTTTGTGACTTCTTTCTCCATCAGAAGTCCGGCAACGCTGCGCATTGCAAACGGCAGGCCGGTGATCGTCGGCTGCGAACGGTGAGCGGTACCGAATGCGTCGTTGACGAAGAGGTCAGCCATGGACGCAAGTTTTCTGACCAGATGGGTACTTTTTGCATCCTCGGGTTTCATGGTGAGGTTTTCTTCAGCGCTGAACCGGACATTCTCAAGAAGAATAACATCGCCCGGATGTGATTTGCGGACAACATCCTTCGCGCAGCGGCCGAAGATGTCGTCCACATAGGTGACCGGCATGCCAAGCAGACGCTCAAGCCGGTCTGCATGAGCTTCCAGCGTCGTGAAATCCTTCTTTCCCGGACGGCTCTGATGGGCAAGGACGATGATCTTTGACTCCTCCAGCGCCTGGATGGTCGGAACGTGTTCACGGAACCGTTTGTCGTCGAGGATGGTACTGGTTGACGGATCGATCGGCGAGTTCAGGTCAACGCGGACGAGAACGGTTTTTCCGCGGGTTTCCACATCGGCAAGCGTACCAAATTTCATAGAGTCTGACACCCCTCTCTCACAATTATCATAGAACAGCGATCACTCGTAGTTACAACGTTTCGTTATGAGCGTATTAAACCCATCGAAGGAAAATGTACGGAGAGGGAGGGAGAGATTCATAGGATGCGGCAAAGGTATTTCACGCATCACAAAATTGAGACGATGGCACAGTACAGAAATGTTGTTTCAAAAAAAAGATCCGCGAAAAAATAAAAAAATTATTTTTCCGATTTGCTTTTTACTCTCTTCATGCGGAACAGCTCTTCGCGTTCCATCTCATCGAGACGCATCTTGATAAAGTTCCGTGCCTCGATCAGCTCCGGAATCACCTTGAACTCCAGTGCATTCACACGGCGTTTGGTTCCTTCAATCTCGTCAAGGAGACGCTTCATCGTCGTCTCAAGTTCGGCGGAGAGAATGATCGTCTCCACCAAATCCTCAAATGCCTCAGCCGCCTCATCGATAGCGGATGATGTTCCCAGAACACCGTATCCGCGGTCGGTGAGCGTCTTCTTGACACTCCTTGCCTCGATCTTCGGCACAACAACACCCATGATGTTCTTGCTCTTGAGATCGATCTGCGGGCTCTCGGATGCCGAGAATGCCGCAGCTTTCACTCCGATACTTCCCTCCACAGTTTCTGCGATTGCAATCATTTCCTGTGCACGGGCGTACTTGACGGCAAGATCGTTGCGGAGATCCTTTGCCTCCGCAAGCACCTTGAAGAACTCAAGGATAAGTCCATCGCGCTTCATTTTCAGAAGCTTATAGCCCCGCTCCGATAACTTGATCCGCTTTTTGAGGTTGATCAGTTCAGATCGGGTCGGCTTCACATTCAGCGCCATGGCAAATCACTTCCGGTAGTTCGGGTGGTAGATCTTAATCAGGTCACGGTCGATACGCTTCTCAAGTTCGCTCTCCGGCAGCTGAACAAACATGTTCCAGCCGACATCAAGTGTCTGAGCAATCGTACGATCCTCGTCTGCACCCTGACGGACGAACTTGTTTTCAAAGTCGTCGGCGAACTCAAGGAACTTCTGGTCACGCTCGGAGAGTGCGTCCTTTCCGACGATGGCAACCAGGCCGCGGAGGTCGACACCTTCTGCGTAACCGGAGTACATCATATCGGAGACCTTCTTGTGATCCTCACGGGTCAGACCCTTGCCGATACCGAGGTTCATCAGACGGGACAGGGACGGCAGCACGTTGATTGGCGGATAGATACCCTTACGGTGCAGTTCCGGCGAGATAACGATCTGGCCTTCGGTGATGTATCCGGTAAGGTCCGGAATCGGGTGGGTGATATCGTCACCGGGCATGGTGAGAATCGGAATCTGGGTAACGGATCCCTTCAGGCCCTTGATGATACCGGCACGCTCGTAGATGGAGGCGAGGTCGGTGTACATGTATCCCGGGTAACCACGACGGCCCGGCACTTCTTCACGGGCAGCGCCGATCTGACGGAGTGCTTCACAGTAGTTGGTCATATCGGTTAAGATAACCAGCACGTGGTAACCGAGTTCGTATGCGAGATACTCTGCGGTGGTGAGTGCGAGACGCGGGGTAACCGTACGCTCGACAGCCGGGTCGTCTGCGAGGTTGAGGAACACGACTGCACGTTCCAGTGCGCCGGTTCTCTCGAAGTCTGCCATGAAGTAGTTTGCTTCTTCACGGGTGATACCCATTGCAGCGAATACTACGGCGAACTCTTCGGTGGAGCCGGGCACTTTTGCCTGACGGGCGATCTGCAGTGCAATCTCGTTGTGCGGGAGACCTGCGGAGGAGAAGATCGGAAGCTTCTGACCACGGACGAGCGTGTTCGTTCCGTCGATGGTAGAGATACCGGTCTGGATGAAATCACGCGGGGAGCCTCTTGCATACGGGTTGATTGCAGCACCGTTGATGTCAAGGCGCTTGTCGGGGACGATGTCCGGACCGCCGTCGATCGGTTTTCCTCCTCCGGAGAGGATACGTCCGAGCATGGTTTTTGAGACCGGCATCTTGAACGTTTCACCGAGGAAACGGACACCGGTGTCGCGGCCAAGACCTGTGGTGGTCTCGAAACACTGGACGACGACGAGGTCTTCGGAGGTGTCGAGAACCTGTCCGCGCTTGAGTGTTCCGTCGGGCAGAACAAGACTGACCTGCTCTTCATAACTTACCGGTTCGGTCTTCTCGACGAAGAGCAGCGGGCCGGCAACTTTGGAGACTGTCTTATATTCTTTCATGGTTATGCCCTCAGTGCTTTGAATTCAGCGTCCATATCAGAGTAGATCTTGTCAAGGACAGGCTTGTACTCCTTGGCGAACTTGATCTGCGGCATCTCGTTCTTTGCTTTGACGGCAAGGATCTGTGTCGGCGGAACGCCTGCGGCCTGTGCGGCGTAGGCGAGGTCTGCGTAGGCCTTGATCATCTTGAACATGTCAAGCTGTTTTTCGAGACTGCAGTAGGTGTCGACCGGGTCGAAACCGTTCTGCTGCAGGAACAGTTCACGAATCATTCTGGCAACTTCGATGGTGATCTGCTCGGCTTCGGGCAGTGCGTCGGAACCGACGAGCTGGACGATTTCCTGAAGTTCTGCTTCTTTCTGGAGAATCTCCATGAACCAGCTGCGGAGTTTGTTCCACTCGGGCGAGACTTTCTCGTCGTAGTAGTCGTTGAGCTGTCCCATGTAGAGGGAATACGACTGCAGCCAGTTGATTGCCGGGAAGTGGCGTCTGCGGGAGAGGTTTGCGTCGAGTGCCCAGAAGACTTTGGCGATACGAAGGGTGTTCTGGGTAACCGGTTCGGAGAAGTCACCACCGGCAGGGGAAACTGCACCGATAACGGAGACGGAGCCGCTGCCGCCGGCGAGCGGCTGGACAAGTCCTGCACGCTCGTAGAACTCGGAGAGTCTGGAGGACAGGTATGCCGGGTATCCTTCTTCACCGGGCATTTCTTCGAGACGGGAACAGATTTCACGCATTGCTTCTGCCCACCGGGAGGTGGAGTCTGCCATGAGTGCGACGTCGTAGCCCATGTCACGGAAGTACTCTGCAAGAGTGATTCCGGTGTACACGGATGCTTCACGGGCTGCCACCGGCATGTTGGAAGTGTTTGCGATCAGAATGGTTCTCTCCATGAGAGAGTTTCCGGTCTTCGGGTCGGTGAGTTCGGGGAACTCGGTCAGTACTTCGGTCATTTCGTTGCCGCGTTCACCGCATCCGATGTAGACGACGATTTCTGCGTCAGACCATTTTGCCAGCTGCTGCTGGGTAACGGTCTTTCCGGATCCGAACGGTCCGGGAATTGCTGCGGTTCCGCCTTTTGCGATCGGGAAGAGACCGTCAAGGATTCTCTGACCCGTCAGCAGGGGAATGTTGGGGGTGTGCTTTTCCACGTACGGACGCGGGACACGAACCGGCCAGCGCTGCATCATGGGGAACTCTTCGCCGGAGTCAAGTTCGATGATGATGTCATCGACGGTGAAGTTTCCTGCTTTGATATTTTTGACAACGCCGCCTTTTGCGTTCGGCGGGATCATGATTTTGTGCACGATACTGCGGGTTTCCTGCACTTCACCGATGATCTGTCCGGGTTTGACGGTTGCGCCTGCACTTACGACGGGCTTGAATTCCCACTTCTTTTCGTGGTCAAGTCCGGGTGCGGTGACTCCGCGTGCGATGAAGTTGCCCATCTTTTCGATGAGGACTTCAAGCGGACGCTGGATACCGTCGTAGATACTGGTCAGCAGTCCGGGACCAAGCTCGACTGCGAGCGAAAGTCCGGTGTTTATGACGGGTTCTCCCGGGCGGATGCCCGTGGTGGATTCATAGACCTGGATGATGATATCTTCACCATCGATCTTGATGACCTCACCCATCAGCTCCTCGTTGCCGACCTTGACCACATCGTACATGTGGGCGTCAAGGTCGACTGCAGTGACCACAGGTCCTGCAATGCGTTTGAGTATTCCTGGTTTATTACTTACTTCCACAAATCAACACCCACCGAACGCTTAATACGCTCTCTCAGGGAGAGACCTGCCTCCTGGCCGCCAATGGTTACAATGGTCGGTTTGACGGAGTTTTCAATGGTTACCTGCAGACGACGCGGGATCTGTTCAAGGTCTGCGCTCTGAAGAACGAGAATGCCAACTTCAGGGTCGTTTAGGACACGGGTGATGGTCTCGGTCAGTTTTTCCGGAGTTTCTGCGGAGTACGTTTTGCGTACACCCGCAAGCTGGAATCCGATAACGAATTCCTTGTTTCCAATAACTGCGATTTCCATTACATCACCAGATATTTTTCAAGGACCTCGGGTGCTAAGCCTGCTTCTTTGCCGCGGGCGAGTGCACGGAGGTTGGCTACTTCATACTTCTTTCTTTCGAGGTAGACGAGAAGCGGAGAGATTGAGAACGGATTGCGCTTTGATACGTTGTCCATCTGATTGAGCTGGGCTGCAATCAGCATGCCTTCGATTGCGTAGATCGGTTTTTTTTCTCTGAGTGCTTCGAGTGCCTCGATGAGTACAGGCGACTTGATTTTCTTTTTGAGCGTGTCGACAACTTCGTCCAGACTTTCAACCGAGCAGAGACGCTCGAGTTCGTCGGCATGGTACGATCCTCCTTCGATCCAGATGTCCAGTGTGCTTGTGTCGGGTTTTCCCTGTGCACGGATTCTGAAGAGGTTGGTGATATTTTTGATGTCGATTTCGAACGTGACGTATTTTAAGAACGGTAAGCCGCCTTTCATGCCGCCACGTGCTGCTTTGATCAGCGTCGCGTAGTAGTACTTGTAGAGTTCGTTTTCGAGTTTCCCAAAGGAGTGGGTCTCGAGTGCTTCCGAGAGTCCGGCGGAAAGAATTGCTGCCATCTGCTTTTCGGGCAGGGTTTCGACAACTCTTTCGACGCTGGTTTCGGTGAGCAGGCGGTCGAGCATTGCTGCGTCGAGTTCGCCGGCAGGTACAAGTACTGCCCGGATCTTTCCGTCGGAGAGACCCTGGACTTTTCCACGAAGGATAGTCAAGATGTTTTGAATATCCCATTTGTGCAGGTAATCACGGGTAAATCCTTTCATCTCGCCGGGAGCGAGTGCGATGACCCGCTGGTATTCTTTGGCAAGGTTCCAGGACATGGCGTTTTCAATGAGGTCTACTCCGGAGAATGATGCGGAGAGTTCATCGATTTCGCGTTTGTACTCCATCTCCTCGATGAGTCGGGTAAACTCGGGGAGACCCATGTTCAGCATGCGGAGATACTCTTCCCGCGGGATGAGTTTTGCTTTGCGTACCCGCATGCGGGTTGAGACATAGATGTATGGAGCAGGACCGCTCATTACCTCAGTCATTGTTTGTTTACCTCACTCGTTTAGGAGTTTGCTCCAAACAGTATCTCCGATGCGTCTTTAAGGCTTGATTCCCATACTTCGCCCATGAAGGTCCGGTAGGAGAGGTCAAGTGTGAGCTGGCCATCGGCGCTCTGTACTACGACACCGCCGTCGATGTCGGTGATTCCTCCGAACGTAAATCCGGAAAGGGTCTTCAGTTCCGAGAGAGCTGTTTTGACAGCTTCTTCGTCACGCTGGTTTGCATATACGGTTCCTTCTTTGATCTGTTTTACTGCTTTTTTAAGAAGGGAACGTACGGCTTTTGCGTGGACGTCGGCCGGAAGGTTTGCGATTTCGGTTGCGGCTTCGGCATAGACTTTGTCGAGCAGTTCCTTTTGTGCGTTGAGCTGGTCGCGTTTTACGACCAGGTTTGCGGCAGCGACTTCACGGATCATGATGCGGTCTTCCTGGAGAGCGGCATCGGCTTCTGCGGCGATGCGGATCTCTTCTGCACGTTTGGTTGCGTCGGCAACTATGGTCTTTGCTTCGGCTTCGGCCTCGGATTTGATCCGGGCTGCTTCGCGGTCACCCTTTGCCTTGATTTCGTCAACTACAACCTCGAGTCCCATGATTTGCACGAGCCTCCGCTTTACTGGAAGAGCAGCAGCAGGGAAATCACAAGACCGAAGATGACGATGGTTTCGGGAAGCACGGTGAAGAGAAGGGCGAGACCGAACATGTCGCGGTCTTCTGCGGTTGCTCCGACTGCGGCTGCTCCGATACCCATTTCACCAAGACCGGTTCCGACGCCGGCGAGACCGACTGCGAGACCTGCACCGATTGCGGTGTATCCGGATGCCATTGCCTGTGCTGCTTCAACTGTCATAGTTTCAATTGCCATAATTTTTACTCCTCTGAGAATTTGCGTTTAAGTCCGAATGGATTGTACTTGATGCCTCCACCAACGTAGAATTTGGTGAAGAATTCAACGTAGTGAAGACGAATCGAGTGGAGACCTCCACCAAGGATACCAAGACCTACGTTGAGGGCGTGTCCGCATACGAAGATGAGAACACCAACGATTATCATTATTACACCGACTGCATCGAGGTTTGCAAGGGCGGGGTCGATGAACATACCAAAGGAAAGGTAGTTGACGACCATTGCGATTGCAACGGACGACAGTCCGACTGCGGCGATACGGCAGAAGGAGAGTACGTGCGAGATGATTGTCGGGATTTCCATTAAGTCGAGTACATTTTCCTGTGCAAGGAAGATGCATCCGAGTACGAGCAGAATGAGTCCTCCGAGAGCGGCTACGGAGAGTCCGGGCGCAATCAGGGGTGCAGTGGTAAAGTCAGGCATCATGCCGACGATTCCAAACATCTGTTCCATCGAGAAGAAGGACCAGACGAGGATTAAGAGACCCCAGAGGATAGCGATCCATCCGAGCTGTCCGAGAATTGCTTTGCTCCGGTGTTTGCCGGGATGATCCATTCTGTAGTGGTTGATCATTCCAAAGATGCGGCCAAGCGTGATGTAGGCAATACCGAACCATACGGACATGATTAACATGGGCATTGCATCCGGCCCGGTTGCGTGGGCGGCGGCGTCTGCTCCGATTGCCAGGTGGCGCTGGAAAATGATGGCGTGCCACGGCAGGGCATATCCTAAGAACTCGCTGTAAAGCAGTCCGAAGAATATGGTTGAGATACTTGAACCGACGAGAATTTTGATAAGGTTTTTACCGCCTTCTCCTTTGAACATTGCCAGTTTTCTGGCGAAGAGTGCAAGGATTAAGAAGATGATACCATATCCGACGTCACCAACGATGAGTCCGAAGAAGATCGGGAACATGATGGCGAGAATCAGTGTCGGGTCAATTTCGTTGTATCTTGGGTGTGCATAGACGTCCATGAAGAGTTCAGCGGGCTTTGCGAACGATGGGTTGTTATACTCCACCGGAATTGCTGTTGCGTCGATTTCATCGTCGTCAACAGTTACATATACGCAACCACCGGTTGCTTGGTTCAAGCCCGCGGTTATTGGTTCGATGTGATCTGCGGGGACCCATCCGTCGACGACGAATGCTTCCTCGGTTGTTGCGAACCTTAGCGGGGCTTCTGCTCGTTCCACATCGCCGGACAGTACTTCGTCGCATGCGGCGAGTAAGTCGGCGTATTTTGCTTTGAGCTCGGAAATTTTTGCGTTTGCGGTGTCGAAGACGACTTTTGCCTGACTCTGGTCGGCAGTGTATTTGTCCACTGCTGCCTGGACGCTTCCGGTTTCGTTTGGAATGGTGACGGACTGGAAGCCTGCGTCGGATAGTGTGCGTTCGATTTCTGCGGCATCTTTGGTTTCGACGAATACGACGATGAAGTTGCCGTCTTTGCGTGCCGCATAGTATTTTTCATGCGGGACGCTGATGTCAACGTCTTTGTCAAGGTATCCGGCGATTGCGGTGATGCTGTCGTAGCCGCGGTAGAGATCCATCTCGAGCGGTACGAGTGCAAAAGGTTTGAGTTCATTAATGCGCTGTTCGCATTCCCGGATGCGGGATTCTGCAGCCGATCGTTGTACCGTGAGGTCGTTTACTTCTGCTTCGATGGCGGGAAGTTCACGCTCAATTGCTTGTCGGATCGTTGCTACAGGACGCTTGGGAACGTCGAAGAGCGTTTCAGGGCTTGTCTGGAATACGTTTTCAATGGAACGTATTTTGAGGAGACTGGTCGAGAGTTCGCCGGCCCCTTCGAGAGGGGTACCTAAGCGAACGCCTTCATAGCCTTCTTTTCCCTGATCTACAAAATCGGTGATGTGGAAGACTCGGTGACGGTATAGTTCAGTCACAACTGACGCCATCTGCTCTTTAGGCGCTGCAATGAGCAGATGCGTCATCGGTTTAGGCTGAAACATGCAGTTTCTCCTTAAACCGTTCTACAAACAGCGATGCTGCCTGGGGGAGTTTTTTGCTTCCCTGTGCAATGGTGGCGTCGGCGTCTGCTTTGCCTTGTTCCACGATTGCGGCATGTTTTGCTGCTGCAACATTTCGTGCATCTGAAAGACGCTGCTTTTTGTAATCCTCGGCAACGGATGCTGCCTTGGCAATCAGGTTGTCAGCTTCGAGCCGGGCGTTTGCAAGAATCTGCTCACGTTCGGTCCGGGCTGCAGTGATCGTGGATTTACATTGGGCTTCGGTTTCTTTGATGCTTTTGAGAACCTCAGTTTTCATCCAACCCTCCTCTCACGGCAACATAATATTAGGTGAGCATTAGTGTTTATACTTACGTTCTTTGGTTGCGGCAGGTTGGGAGAGAGGTATGAAGGAAACGGTTCTGTTTTGTGTGTAAAGGAGGGTGGAGCGCGAGGAGTTTTGTTCGGACATGTGTGATGTGCAAGACTATGAAAAAAAATGTTTTTCAGAAAGATCGACGGGATAGTGTTGCGAGATCACAGTCCGGGGAGATCGAAAATCTATATCTGATCAAAGCCGGTACTACTATAGTAGTATGATCCGGCATGCGTGCGATGAGGGAGTTACGGAGATCATTGGTTTTGTGCTGATTATGGGGCTGGTGGTGGTGGTGCTGTTTGGTATGGCTCTTGTTGTTCCGCCGATGAACGGGGCGGAGATTGAGGGGAGACTGGCGCTTGATGCGGTGCAGGATGTGTCGAGTCTGAAGTATGATATGGATCTGCTGTGGGAGGATTCGACGAGGCAGAATGTGACGCGGAGTGTGCTGATCCAGTTGTCAACGCCGAAGCATGGGGTGATTTCAATGCTGCCGGTGTTTAAGCCGACGGTTGGTTCTGCGACACTGACGGCGGGGGTGTCAGAGGTTACGCTGGATGTCGGTGATAAGCACTATGATAATCTTCTGAGGCTGAGCTATGCGACGTCAAATAATTATGCGCCGGATTCGGTGGTGGTGTATGATGCGGGTGCGGTGTTTGCGGGGACGCGTGATTTTCAGTCGCCGGTGCTTGCGCCGAGTGTGGGGAAGAGTGAGGATTCTCTGATGATTGTTCTTCCGCGTCTGGCCGAGGGCGGAGGGACGGCGGTTTCGAG
>JAISHD010000077.1 GCA_031262705.1 Methanocalculaceae archaeon
GATGGCGGCGCAGGGTCTGGTGCGGCTTGCCCGGCTGTCGGAGGAGCCGGAGCGGATGCGGCAGGCGGAGGAGCAGCTTGCGTTTGTTGCGGGGACCAGCAGTGCGTATCCTGCGGGATACAGTATGGGTCTTCTGGCAATGGCGGAGATGCTGTATCCGGCAGGGGAGGTGGTGTGCTGTTCGGCGGAGGATTCTGTGCCGCCGGGGTTTTTGGATCTGATGGAGAGGTCGCATGCGGCTGCGGTTGTGAAGAGTCCGGGGACGGCGGAGGAACTTTCGCGTGCGGCTCCGTTTACTGCGGCGTATCCGGTTCCCGAGACGGGAGCGGTGTTTTACTTCTGCCGGGACGGGAGATGTGCGGTACCGGTCGGGAGTGTGGCGGAGCTTGCGGAGCTGATAAGGAGGGTGTGATTTTTTGGCGGGAAAAGAGTGGTGATATTCAGGTTATCCAGCCGGTGAACCGGTACACGGTTTCGTTCCATTCGATGTACCCCGCGGGGTACGCAGAGCGTAGTCGGGATGCTTCCGGTTCTGAGATGAAGGGCTGCGGATTGTCGGGGTTGTTTACATCTCTGACAATCCATGCGGCGAGGGACGGATCTTCTCCGCTGAATAATATCTCAAGTGCGGGATGCTGCACAAAATCCTCTTCAGTGAGATGGATCACCTGCGGGTCGTCGAGGGATGTGGTGGTGTCCGGTGTGAACAGATGTAGCTTGTTTTCCTCGGGCTCTCTTCGATGGGTATTGCGATCCATCCTGATTCTGTATCAGACGGGATTGATGCGATCGCGGACAGGCTGTAGATTCCCCGCATATCGTTTGGCTGCATCAGCAGATCTTCGTATTTGGATGATGTCTGAAACGAGATATCAATGACAACACGTCCATTTTCCGGAATCATCAGACCGGAGAGGTAGATCAATGCGGTCTGTGATGAGCTGTTTTCCGTGGAGAAATGAAGTTGTGATGCACGTGTTACCTGTACATCAAATGCAGAGGAGAAGTACTGCCAGATGGATAGGTCAGGGTTGCGGAGTACGGGCTCCGTGGATGTGAGGGAAAGCATCTGTCCGTGTTCGGTTTCCACGAACGAAACATTCCATCCATTCGTCGTTGATGGAAGTTTTTCTTCGGGAAGTGCGGATGTGTCATAGATGAGCGGGACCGGTACAAAAATTGTTACCGGTTCGCTGACCGTGCGGTTCTCAAGGCCGGTAATGGAGACATCGTAGTATATGCCTGCATCACTTATGTTGACATAGAGGGTGAAGATGAGCGGGGCAACCAGTACGGCGAGGAGAACCAGAAGGATTGTGAGAATGATCCATTTTTTCTGCATTGTTTTTCTCCTTTGATCAGGAGGTTGTTTTGTTGCGGGAACTATATATGAAGTGTGGACAAACTCTCGTCAGGAAAAAAGAGAGCGGAAAAATTTGTTAGGCAATCGAACGGTTCATGAAGTAGTAGTCTCCATTCCATTCGAGGTACGCTTTGCGAACGACGTCCTGTGCATCTTTGTAGGGAACAAGCTGCCACTCTTCTTCGGGAAGGACTTTCAGTCCACAATTCGGGGTTTCGATGAAGTAGAATCTGAGGAGCGGTGTTGTTTCCACCGTTTCCCTGGTGAGATGGATTACGGGAAGAGAGGGATCAATTTCTGCTTCAGACAGCTTATGGAATCTCAGGGGAAGATAGTCGGTGTCATGGTTCAGGTTGTACGGATATGTTGTCAGACACCGTTCGAGAAACGCAATGTAACTCATGTTGAGTGAAAAGTTCTGATACCCGCTGTAACTGTCCTGATAATAGGAAACCAGGAATCCATAGTAGTCAGCGTTGGATGTTCCGTTCATGTACTGATAATACGCCTGATTTTCCGGAAGCCTCCAGTCAAGTTCATCAAGTTCACTGACATTTTTGGGGAAGTGGACTTTCTCTGCCGCCGCTTCCCGGACGGGATCGCGTTCGACTGCGGAGAGATTGAATCCGGTTTCGTTTTCGGTGACGGAGGCGGGCGACTGGATGCAACCTGCGGTGAAGAGGGCGAGGACTGCGAGGAGGAGGAGAAGCGGGATGAGGGGTTTCATTTTGTGTGCGTTCTGATTGGTTGAGAATGTGTCGCGGGGAGTATATAAGATGTGTGGACAAAGGCTCATCAGGAAAAAAGTGTGTTTCCGGCACATTTGTTCTCCGCCGCGGGACAGGAAGAGAAGAACCGGGGGTCCTTCTCTTCTTCTCCTGCCGGATTATTCTCTGCGCTCAGATGACACGATGGGAGAATCAGGCAAGTTCCAGCAGTATTCCAACGATCAGGTTCTTCTTCATACGACGGGATATATACTGGACATCCTACTTAAGGATATTTCTTATATTTTCCAAGATGCCATAGAAACAGCATATCACATTACAATTTACAAAAAATAGGGGAGTTCTTGTGATTTTCCGGGAAACACGAGGATCATACTATCGGATTCAATGCCTTATATTTGTCGTTACTCCACCGCATGTACAGTTCCTGCGGGATGTAACGATTTGTTGTTGGTCCATATATAGAAGAATACACACCATCGCTGAATGCATTATAAGCATCAACAGTATTTTTGGAGAGGGTGTAGACATTTCCATTTCGAGATTCTTGTTGTGAACTCACACTTCTCACGCCAGCTTTGAAGGTAAACGTCTGTCCTGCCATGTTACCACCACGATTAAATGTCCCATCCCATTTGCTGATTTGACCGCCGGGCCAGGTAAACACTAATGAAGTATCAGGAATATCAGTTGTCCACGAGAGTCCTACCGAAGATGAACTGAGTGAACAGGACACCGACTGACCGCTGATGGTACCTGTCGGAGTCTCTTCGGCACTTGATGCGCTTGGAAGATGCGGCGCATTACCACTGAGATCGGAATATCCAGGATCTATCGTAAGGGTAAACCGGTTATTTTTGTACCCTATCCCAGGTGTCATTTTTATGTTGGTCGTGGTGTAGAATTGGTCCTGATAATCATTCTGTTCTACAGAATCCCAATACCAATCAGAGCGTATTACGAATCTTCCAAATACCCCATAGTCCCTCTCGGCATCCAGATTAATAATCCACCCGGGTTCTGCAATTGATGAGATTCCCGCTGCGTTGGAAACAATAGAAGTACTCGCGACATTCGTCTTTTCGTTTACGGTGTTCATCCATTTGTTCAGGCCTTCCCTGGCTGCTGCATAGGTTGTATCATTTGCATCCGCGGAAACGATATAGGTATACATCATGGTTTGTCCGGTGGGAAGAACCCGGAAACCATAGGCTGCGAGTTTTTCATCATCAGCCATGGTAACCGGCGAAATACCCACATACCCTTCTGACATCGTGGATGCAGATAACGCACTCTTGGATAGTGCCTTCCGCAGGTCCCGGGAACTTGCCGGCAGAGAAGAGTCGGACAAGGCAATGGGTGCCACGGTTCTTCCAAAGAGCGCGGTGTAGTTGTTCAGGGTAGCATTCGCTGATTCGAACAGATCTTCTGGAGAGAGATCAGGACCGCTCGCGGTAATGGTAAAATCTGCGGGGTCGTAGATAGAGACTTTCTGGAGAGGTAATGTTGAAGACTCCGGGATAGTCCATTCTCCAGAGGAGGGACTTTCACTGCCTCCCGTACCCTGAATCACTGCTGAATCTGCAGTTACGGGCAGGATCAGCAACATCAAAAGTAACAGGATTCCTGTTGTAGATACCAATCGATTTTTTTTCTTTGTGTTCATTTTCGATACACCTCTGTAAACCTGTCACCTGCTTGTGCAGGAGTACGCCAGATTTACAAGCGAGCATATGCACAATGCCGGTATAAGTAAAGATTGGCCAAGAATTCATTTTATGAATTTTCAGGAATAATCGTAGCAAGAAAAACCCGCACCAAAATTTCAAGACGAATTCTTGGCCAATCTTTACTTATAACATGATGGAGATAACATTGTTCATGAGGTCTCTTACCGCAGTCCTGTTTCTGCTGATGATTCTGTCAGTTGGATGTATCGTACCGGTTGCAGCCGGAGAAATCGTGAAAACCGGCATGGTGTTTGAGGTTTTGGGGCCTGACGAGATGTCAGGCATTGAAAAAGCCCCACCGGTTGAAGAAACCGTAACACAGGGAGAAACAGACTATTATACACATTACGTTTCCACAAGTGATACAAAGCTGGAAATCTCATTGACGTGGGATCGTTCAACAGGCAACGATCTTGATCTGATAATTGTACCTCCGAATGGTTCTGCAACCTGTATCCATGATCAGAATGATGGGAGAACTGATGGAAAAATCGCAGTGAGAACCGGATTACAACAGGGAGCTGACACCCGGTGGAGAGTTGGTGTTGAAGGAGCAGCAGTTACCGGAAGTCAGCAGTACACCCTGATAATAAACAGTTACGCATGAAAAATCGGGAACGATACAAAGACCTTGGCATCATCATCCTTTTGCTGTTTGTAGTCTTTGCTCCGGGTACCCTTCTCTTTTTTGCAGACGATGGGCAGATCGCAGGAATCAATGAGGACCCGAACAATCCGGGAAATGCCTTAAACCATGATATCGGCGGATATGTCTTTGAACCGGTTGAAGAAAATATAACTCCCCTCTATGACGACACCGAAGTTGTTCAGACCGAACTCTGGCAGATGTCACTTCGGGATGCTCTCGTGTTTATCGGGATCGCTCCTTTCACCTACATTCCCCCATCCGTCTCCAAGATCATTTCCATCCTCTATCTCGCATCCGGCCTCGCCCTTCTCATCCTCTACGCAAAAATCTCCGAAAAAAACCGCGACCCAAACTCCCGCCGTGAACAGATCTATCGCTGGATCTGTGATCATCCCGGAAGATCCCAGCAGCAGATCGCCGACGCCATGAACATCTCCCGCGGCAGTCTCAAGTACCATCTGAACAAGCTGCTGGAAAGAAAAGAGATTCATCAGATAACCTCAGGAACCTATCCGCAGTACTTCCCCGGTACCAAAAGTACCTCCTCGGAGATGGAGATGCTGCTTACCTTCATTGCACGGGACAAAGATCATCAGATTATTCAGAACCTCTTTGAGCACCCGGGAATCACCAGAACCCAGCTTGCCGCAGACCTGCATCTCTCTCCCACCACCACCTCATGGAGAATGAAACGATTTGCAAAACAGAATCTTATCATCAGCCAAAACCATGGCAAAGAACGAGTCTACGAACTGACTCCCGAAACAACCGAAAATTATCGGAAAATTCGTACATGGTTTGAATACGATCCAAATGTTTCGATAACCTGATTCCTCCTCATCTCCACCCAAACCAAATCCCGGATCACATTTTTCATTCCCCGGTATCTTCGAAGAAACTATCTCTCTTCCGCGTCACTTTTTCCATTATAACCTTGCAGAACCAACAGAGATACACAAGAAGGAGAACCATTCCATGAAAAAAACCTACAACCTCCAAAACCTTGACAGTGCCCACTGTGCTGCCCTCATGGAAACCGGAATCAGAAAAATCAGCGGCGTCAGCGACGCCTCCGTCAGCTTCATGACCCAGAAACTCACCATCACCGTCGATGATACCCGTTTCGACGAAATCATGCAGGAAGTTCAAAAAACCTGCAAAAAAATCGAACCGGACTGCATCATCCTCGAATAACCCCGCAGAAACTCTTCGGAAAAAAAAACTCATGACACGCTCACTCACCAAAAAACAGAACCGGACACTCTGGCGAATCATCATCGCGTTTTCGCTCTTACTCTGCGTCTTCATCGCACAACAGGCCGGCACCCTCCAGACCCCCGCCCTGCTGCTCATACTCTACCTCATCCCCTATGCAGTTATCGGATATGACGTCCTCCTCCGTGCCGGCAGAAACATCCTGCACGGAAAAATCTTCGATGAAAACTTCCTGATGACCATCGCCACGATCGGTGCCTTCTGTCTCGGCGAGTTCCCCGAAGCAGTCGCCGTCATGCTCTTCTATCAGGTCGGAGAACTCTTCCAGAGCTACGCCGTCAGCAAATCCCGGAAGTCCATCACCGCCCTTATGGACATCCGCCCCGACCATGCCAACATCGAAAGGGACGGAGAACTCATCGAAATCGACCCCGAAGAACTCCGGGCTGGCGACGAAATCCTCATCAAACCCGGAGACCGCGTCCCCCTTGACGGCATCGGTCTTTCCGGCTCCTCCGAACTTGACACCACATCCCTCACCGGAGAATCCCTTCCCCGTGCCGTCTCCGAAGGTGACCACGTCATCAGCGGCTGCATCAACCTCTCGGGACTCCTCCGTGTCAGAGTCCTTGCCCCCTACAAAGAATCAACCGTTGCCCGGATCCTTGACCTCGTAGAAAACGCCGCCGCCAAAAAAGCAAAAGCCGAGAACTTCATCACCACCTTTGCCCGGTACTATACTCCGGCTGTCGTTGGCATCGCCGCAGCTCTCGCAGTACTTCTCCCCTCCTCCTCGGCGAACCATTCACCGACTGGATAGGGCGTGCCCTCATCTTCCTCGTCGTCTCCTGCCCGTGTGCCCTCGTCATCTCCATCCCTCTCAGCTTCTACGGAGGCATCGGCGGAGCATCACGAAACGGCATCCTCATCAAAGGCGGAAACTACCTCGAAACCCTCGCCCGTACCGGCACGGTAGTCTTCGACAAGACCGGCACCCTCACCACAGGAACCTTCCGGGTAACGGAAATTCTCCCGGCGGACGGCTTCACCGCAGACCAGACCCTCTTCTGGGCGGCATCCGCCGAAAGCTCCAGCACCCACCCGCTTGCCCGTTCCATCCTCGAAGCCTTCAAAAAACCTGTTGACCGGACGAAGGTGACCGGCATCATGGAAACAGCAGGCCGGGGTGTTTCGGCAAACGTAAACGGAGTGCCCGTCCTTGCCGGAAACGCAAAACTTCTCGCGGACGCGGGGATTGCCGTTCCCGACGATATTCCTGCGGGAACCGCGATCCACATCGCCGCAGGCGGCAGATATGCCGGCAGCATCCGGTTTTCTGACACTCTCAAACCGCATGCGAAGGACGCGGTTGCCGCACTCAAACAGATCGGCGTCCTCCGCATCGCCATGCTCACAGGAGATGCAAAAGCCGCTGCAGGCCGGGTTGCAGCAGAACTCGGGCTTACCTCCTACCGTGCCGAACTCCTCCCGCAGGACAAAGTCGCAGGACTTGAAGCGATCATCGCAGAGAATACCGGAACCGGCTCGGTCGTCTATGTAGGTGACGGTATCAACGACGCTCCCGTTCTCTCCCGTGCGGATGTCGGAATCGCCATGGGTTCTCTTGGTTCCGACGCCGCAATAGAAGCGGCGGACGTCGTCCTGATGGACGACGACCCGGCAAAAGTTGCGACCGCCGTGAAAATCTCCCGCAAAACCTACTGGATAGTCAGGCAGAACATCATCTTCGCGCTTGGCGTGAAGTTTATCGTTCTCGCCTTCGCCGCCGCAGGATTTGCAACCATGTGGGAAGCGGTCTTTGCCGACGTCGGCGTTGCGGTGATTGCAATTCTCAACGCCATGCGGACGCTCGGGTTTGCCGAAAAATAATTTCAAAAAAAAATTTTTTACAGAGTGCAGTAGGTAACCAGCTTGCGGATCAGATTGTCCACCTGAACCTCCGCAAGGCCGATGTATGCATCCGGATTCAGTAGCTTCACCAGCTCCTCTGCCGAGACATACTTCACCACATCCTGTTTTGCCGAAAGAATTTCCGCCAGCGGTTTTCCTGCTGCAAGCGCCTCCATGCTGCTCTCGCGGATAATCTCGTGGGCATCCTGCCGCGGCATACCGCGGCGGGTCAGCTCGATCATCACCGACTCCGCAAGATTGATGCCGTGCAGCATCAGAAGATTCCGGCGGACGTTCTCCTCTTTGATCACCAGATTCTCCAGAACATTTGTCATCAGCTTCAGGCAGTGATCACAGAGGATCGTTGCCTCGGGGAACGTGATTCTCTCGCAGGACGAATTCGTCAGATCCCGCTCATCCCAGAGCGTGTTGTTCAGCAGTGCCGGTTCCACCATTGCCCGGACAATCCGGGAAAGACCGCCGACCTGCTCACTCTTGATCGGATTTCTCTTGTGCGGCATCGTGGATGACCCCACCTGCTTCCTGCCGAACGCCTCCTCCACCTCGCCGATCTCGGTTCGCTGCAGAGACCGGATTTCAATACCAATCTTGTCCAGCGTGGTCGCAATGTTTGCCAGCATAAAGATGTACTCCGCATACCGGTCACGGGCGATGACCTGACTGGACACATCAACCGATCCGATCTCCAGATACTTCATCATCGCGGCCTGCACCTCAATACCGTGGTCGCCCATTGCGGCCATCGTACCGACAGCTCCCGTCATCTGACCGACCACCGCACGGGGACGAATCTCCCGCAGACGGTCGATGTGGCGTACAATCTCCGATGCCCAGATTCCAAACCGCAGACCATAGGTTGTGGGAACACCCTGCTGACCGTGGGTTCTTGAAGCACAGACCAGACTCTTCGTCGCACCTGCACGATCCAGCAGAACGGAAACGAGGGCAACCAGTTTCTTTTCCAGCGTGTCAAACGCATCCTTCAGCTGCAGGCCGGTTGCGGTGTCCAGAATATCATTCGAGGTTGCACCGTAGTGAATCCAGCGCCCGGCATCACCGCAGACCTCGGAGATTGCCTTGATCATCGCCATGGTATCATGGTTGATCTCGGCTTCGATCTCTTTTGCACGCACGAGGGATGCGGAAAGAGCATTCTGCTCAATAACTTTTGCATCCTCAGCTGGGATCATCCCGACCTCTGCCTCAGCATGGGCAAGGGCAATCTCTGCACGGACAAGACAGGTAAAACGGTGCTCTTCACTCCAGATGCTGCGCATCTCCGGAGTACCATACCGGTAATCGATCGGATGAATTGCCATAACTGAGAAAAGTATTGGTGCCGGAGAGATATGAAAGGTCTTACTTGGACGGTGTTGTAATATCAGGAAAATTCAGTGGCATCTCTTTTCCGACTTTTCAGAAATTTTCTTCAGAAGGGAGTATGCCGGTGGTATGTCGTTTGTTGCGGGAACCTGCCTGACATACCTCAATTTTTTGGAACAATACATGCTGCATATGCCTTGCATTAAGAATCTCTTTTCCCCCATGCATTTGTCTTGAATGTTCTGACAGCATCGTTATACGGAGTGCTGAACTTTCACCACCTCATCTTCATGAGAAAACAGCGTACATCCTCCGGTATGCGGCACCCCTGCCTCCCGCATACTGATCTCCTGAATATTCCGGAAAAACGGCGACTGCAACACATCCAGAACCGAACTGGATTTCAGACATTGCTGCGAGTACGGAGAAAAGGGACAGGGTTC
>JAISHD010000070.1 GCA_031262705.1 Methanocalculaceae archaeon
AATAATTTTTTCCTTTTTTTGGGAAAGATCCGACTAACGTCATCGGGCTGCCGGGGTCCTGGGTTGCCGGATACGCGTTTTTCTTCTCCGCTCTGTTTTTACAAAATAATGTCTTGATATTATTGTGTACTACTAAGTATTGTTTGTGTCATACGATACTATTGTCTGCATACGGAGGTGATCGGTTCAATCGGACAAAACAGTGTACACACCATGCCAGACTGCCGGATGCTTTATCCACACAACACACATCATAATTCCCTGCATCCGGCCGGTCAGCAGAAGAGTATTTTCTTTTACTTTCCCGTACTTCATGATACGGACATCAGCCGGCAATCCCCTTGCCGGTCTCTTTTACGGTGCGTGAAACACCTCGGTTTCTGCGATGACGTCCCCGTGTACATTTCCGCCGGTGAGAACCGCGATTATCTCCACCGGTTCGCGGCGGGGAAGAGTGATCTTCCCGTCAGCCCGTACGCTTTCGTGCTCGCGGCAGTCATCAAGAGGAATTGTTATGGAGTCGTACACTTCCCCGCCGGTCCGCACCGTTACCTCCAGCCGGAGGCCGTGCGAGGTGCCGGGCCCGAGGTTTTTGGCGGTTGCAACCATGCGGTAGACTGCCGTCTCCCGGGTGGAGGTGTCGGGTTCTGCGGTGAACTCAAGGTCCATTGCGGGCCGCTGTTCCAGCGGGAGCACTTCAACCGCAGCACCGGCAAACTCTTCCGGCAGATCGCCGATGCCCCAGCCTTTGGCGGTGGTCTCCTGATAGTAGTAGCGCGTGCCGTTGTGGAGATAGTACATGCCGTCAAACATGCCGTCGCCTGCAATGCCGACCGCCATGTGCTGCGGGAGTTTGAGGAGCACCGCTCCGTGTCTCATCTCATGCAGTACCGAGGTGATGAGGATTGCCACGTCCTCGCAGTCACCGCCTTTGTCCACGAGCGTTTCCAGGGGGTAGCGCGGGTACTCTTCCCTGCCGGCGGTCTCGGGGTCTGAGGTGTAGGGGAGAGACTGTACGAACGCGATGAAGTTTTCAATGGTTTTTCGTTCATCATACCCGGCATTTTTTCCCATTGCGGCAAACGCATCGGCAACTTCCCTGACATATTCGCGGTCGTGATCCGAGAGGGCGTAGCGTACGTAGTTGCTGTTCTTGGTATGATCCTGTTTTTGGAAGTATTGGTAGGCGGTTTTGGGAACGTCGATGTGGTAGGTATGATTTGTTCCCTGATATGTCCAGAAAAATTCGGAGCGCAGCATTCCCCACGCAGGAGTGGGAAGGGGTGTCGGCGTTGCTGTAGGGGTTGTCATCTCCGGTGTTGGTAGCGATACGGACACTTCGGGTGTCTGCGTCGGAACAGATTCGGGTGCGGGTACGTGGGTGATGCAGCCGGCGCTGAGGCTTGTGAGAACGAGGCACACCAGAACGATTGCGAAAGTGCGGGGGAAAAACTGCACAGTACTGAAATAATATGCCGCAGAAGAGATAAGACTTCTTGAATGTTTTCAGAAAAGAAATGGACCCGAAGGGAGTCGAACCCTTGATCTCCGCCATGTCAAGGCGACGTCATAGCCTACTAGACCACGAGTCCACAGGTGTTTCGCACCTATGCGCTCTAATACATACGACATTCCCAAATATAAATATTTTCAACTGTCTTTCTGCATGACCTATTCCCTTTCCTCATGCCGGTTTTCGGTTCGGTCTGCGCTTCAACAGAAGCATCCGCTGCATGTCTGAAAACAGCGAACCGTCGGATATGTTCAGCATCACCCACTTCCCGTCATGATACGTCTTCGCCGCATCATACACCTTCAGAACCTCCGGAGAGAATGCATCCCTGACTGCGGCAAACGCCTCTCGTTCCACACCACCGAAGATAACCATAAATCCGAAATTGCCGATTCTGGGATACAGCGAGCATAACGTCTTTCCTCCCCGCCGGAACTTGCACTCATACGGCCCTGCCTTTCCTCCGGTATTCCACAGCACATCCATCAGATACATCTCCTCAATATACTCGGTTACGGCATTCCATGCGGCAAACCCGGCATCACCCATCAATTCGGCAAGCTCGAATTTTTCGGGACTCTTTTCCAGCATACATGGTAGAATAGACGCCGGATACAAAAAAAAAGTTTGGGGAATTTACAGCTGCATGAACTTTGCCGAGATGATGCCATCGCTTCCTGCGACCTCCTGCATCACGTCTGCAGGGACAACATCATCCACGGCAAGAATCATCAGCGACTCGGAACCGACATCCACTTTCCCGACCTGCATGTTTGAGATGTTGATGCTGTGTTTGCCGAGCAGCATACACACAGGACCAACAACGCCCGGGCGGTTAATATGGTCGGCGATAATCACATTGCCCTTTGGCACAAGATCCATGGAGTAGCCGTTCAGGGAGATAATGCGGGGACCGACACGGGTGATAATGCCGGAGATTGTCTGCATGCCTTTCTCGGTCGTAAACGTCAGTGTCACCAGTGATTTGTAGTCGCCTGCATCCGCTGAAGTCTTTTCCACGACGGTCATGCCGCGCTGCTGGGCGATGAATTCCGCGTTCACGAGATTTGCCGGTTCGTGAAGCGCTTTGTCCAGCAGACCCTTCAGACCCATGCGCGTTGGGTACTTCAGGTTCTGCTTCATCTCGGCGACCTCGCCGAAGTAAGCGAACTCAATTTCGATGATTGCACCGTCTGCGAGCTGTGCAGCAAGGCTTCCCATCTTCTCGGTCAGATGTGCGAACGGTTCAAGTTTCGGACGAAGTTCTGGGGAGACCAGTGGCGCGTTTACCGCACTTTTGGCGGACCCGCCCTTCAGCACCTCGATGCATTGCTGGGTGACAGAGATTGCCACATTTTTCTGGGCCTCGACGGTACTTGCTCCAAGATGCGGGGTCACGATAACCTTGTCGAGGGAAAGAAGCGGTGAGTCGGTCGGAGGTTCCTGCTCAAACACGTCGAGTGCGGCTCCTGCAACTTTGCCGGAGGTGATTGCCTCATAGAGGGCCACCTCATCAATGATACCGCCGCGGGCACAGTTGATTAAGCGGACGCCGTCCTTCATGGTTGCAATTGACTCCTTGGTGACAAGATGTGTCGTGGATGGAATCAGCGGCGTGTGCACCGTGATTACATCGGCCTTGGTGAAGAGTTCGGCCACGCTCATCATCTCAACGCCCATTGCAGCTCCTACCTCTGCCGGGATGAATGGGTCGTAGGCAATGACCGTCATCTGCAGTGCCTGAGCACGTTTGGCAACCTCACGGCCGATTCTTCCGAATCCGACCACACCAAGTACCTTGCCGTTCATCTCATTGCCCATAAACTTTGAACGTTTCCACTCGCCTTTCTTCAGTGATGCGGTTGCCTGAGGGATGTTTCTCGCAAGCGCCATCATCATGGCGATGGTGTGTTCCGTTGCCGCGAGCATGTTGCCTTCGGGAGCGTTGGAGACAATGATGCCTTTCTTCGTAGCCGCATCACAGTCGATGTTGTCCACACCGACACCGGCACGACCAATGTACTTCATCCTGTCGGCCGCTTCGATGATGCGTGCGGTGACCTGCGTTCCGGACCGGACAATCAGTGCATCGTACCCGCCGATGATTTTGACGAGTTCATCCTCGGACAGGTCTGCCTTTTCCTCAACATCACAAAATCCCTTTAAAATATCGACTCCTTCTTTTGCGAGAGGGTCGCTCACAAGTACTTTGAAGCTCACGGATAATCCCGTATCTATTTGTTCTTACTCGGTAATAGTATTGCTCAACCCGAGATACGCCGCGGCGTCTCCTGGACTTCCAACACAATATATTATTGTTGCCGGGGACCAATGTTATAGCGAGTGTCTATGGACAAATCACCCAATATCCTCTGGCTCGACGAAATCCGCAAAGATGATATTCCCTCTGTCGGAGGGAAAGGCGCCTCTCTTGGTGAAATGACCTCTATTGGTCTCCCTGTTCCGCAGGGTTTTGTCGTGACCGCCCAGGCTTTCCGCAGATTTTTACAGCTGACGAAACTGGAAGACTCCATCTTCGATATTCTGGAGAAACTTGACGTTGATGACAACGATGCCCTCAACGCCACCGCAGATAAAGTAAAGGCAATGGTCAGTTCGGCGGCAATGCCCGAGGCAATCAAAAAGGAGATTGCTCTGTCCTACCAGGAAATGGGATCCGATACCGTTGTTGCTGTCCGATCCAGTGCAACCGCAGAGGATCTGCCGGATGCATCCTTCGCCGGTCAGCAGGATACCTACCTGAACATCCTCGGTGAGGCTGATCTCCTGCAGTCTGTGCAGGACTGCTGGGCCTCCCTCTATGGCGCCCGCGCCATTTATTACCGTGCAAAACAGGGTTTTGATGACCGCACTGTCAATATTGCGGTGGTTGTCCAGCAACTGGTGTTCTCGGAAAAAGCCGGTGTGATGTTTTCATCCCATCCTATCTCAGGGGCTGCAACCGTCATCATCGAGGGTTCATGGGGTCTGGGCGAGGCAATCGTGTCCGGTACTGTGTCTCCGGACAACTATGTCTATGACCGCAAGAACAAGCGGATCACCACAAAGACCGTTGCCAGCAAGTCCGTTGAGATTATTCCGGACGGCAACAAAGGAACAAAAACCGTTGCTGTGCCGGAGAATCGTCAGAATGTACTGGTTCTCTCTGACATCGAGGTTGCAAAACTCGCTGAGTTTGCGGTAATTTCTGAGGAACACTATAAGGTTCCACAGGATATGGAGTGGGGAATGGTGGGCGATACCATCTATATTCTCCAGTCCCGCCCGATCACCACGATTCAGAAGAGTTCCGTTGCTTCTGCTTCCGAAAAGACTGCCGACTCTGCGATGGACAGCGAGATTATTCTTCAGGGATACGGTGCCTCTCCCGGTATCGCATCCGGTCCGGTTGTTATCGTTACTGATGCAAAGGACACCTCTCGTGTGAAAGAGGGCGATATCATGGTCTCGCCGATGACCAACCCGGACATGGTTCCTGCCATGCGCAAAGTGGTGGGTATCATCACCGACGAAGGCGGTATGACCTGCCATGCGGCAATTGTGTCGCGTGAGCTTGGAACACCTGCAGTTGTCGGAACGAAGAAGGCAACCTCCCTCCTCAAAGAGGGGCAGATCGTTACCATCGATGGTGAGAAGGGTCTGATCTACGATGGAAAACTTGAGATTGCTGTGCCTGCGGTAGCCGCAGCAGCTGTGCCGGCCGCAGTCGCAGCGCCTATCATCACCGCAACCTCAGTGAAAGTGAACGTTTCAATGCCCGAGGCAGCAGCACGCGCTGCAGCAACGGGTGCGGACGGTGTTGGTCTGCTCAGAATCGAGCACCTGATTATCGGGATGAACAAGACCCCGAATTGGTACATTAAGAACGGTAAGGAAGAGGAGTTCATCACTGAGCTGTACAACGGTATCATGATGGTGCTTGATGCATTCCGCGGCAAGCCGGTCTGGGTGCGCACGATCGATTCGCCGACCGATGAGTTCCTGAACATGGCCGGCGGCGAGGATGAGCCGCATGAGCACAATCCGATGCTCGGTTTCCGCGGTCTCCGTCGCGATCTCCGCCAGATGGCGCAGTTCAAGATGCAGGCAGAGTGTTTCAAGCGTCTGTGGGAAGCAGGATATGACAACCTCGGCATCATGTTCCCGCTGGTGCAGCATCCCCGCGAGTTCATTGCAGCAAAGGAGGCGTTCCGCTCCTGGGGCATTGATGTGGAGAACCGCGTGCTTGGTATCATGGTTGAGATTCCGGCGTCTGCTATCATTATCGATGAGTTCATCAAGGCAGGCATTAAGTTCTGTTCCTTTGGAACGAACGATCTGATCCAGTACACGCTTGCGGTTGACCGCAACAATGGTATGATCGGGGATATGTACGAACCGGAACATCCGGCGGTTCTGCGTCTCATCAAGTACTGCATCGAGCAGTGCCGCGAGGCGGGCGTTGAGTGTTCCATCTGCGGTCAGGCGGGTTCGGATCCGCAGTTTGTGAAGTGGCTCGTGAATCAGGGAATCACGAGTGTTTCCTCAAACATTGATGCGATCCCGAAGATTCGCGAGACGGTTGCAAAGACCGAACGCCAGATTCTGCTCAATATGGCATTTAAGAAAAACTAATACGCAAAATACCAATCAATTTTTCAGGGCTGCTTTATGGAGGATAAAGGGTGCAGCAGGGAGGAGGCTCTCTCCTTCCTCGCCGATTTGCGGACTGAGGATTTGCATCATGATCATATCCTCAGTTCAATGTGTACCATTCCGCATCCGATTGCGGTTGCGGTGCACGAGATGTTCAGCGCAACAAATCTGGGCGATCCGGGTCTGTATCCGGGGACGACGAAGGTTGAGGATCTGCTGATTCATTCCCTCGGGGAGCTGATGCATCTGTCGGATGCGGGAGGCTACTCGACGTCAGGTGGTACGGAGTCAAATCTTCAAGCTATCCGGATTGCGAAGAAGCTGAAGCCGGAGGTGAAGAACCCGAATATTGTTGTTCCTGCTTCGGCGCACTTTTCGTTTGACAAGACGTGTGATATGCTGGGGCTTGAGATGCGGATTGTGCCCTACGGTACGAATTATACGGTGGATACGGAGAAGATGGCGGAGATGGTGGACAAAAACACCATTGCGGTTGCTGCGGTTGCGGGAACGACGGAGTACGGGATGATCGATGATGTCCCTGCAATTGCCCGGATTGCCGGGGATCATGACTGTTTCTGTCATGTGGATGCGGCATTCGGCGGGTTTGTGATTCCGTTTCTGGAACATCCTCCGCTGTTTGATTTTGCGGTGCCGGGTGTTGATTCGATCTCACTGGACCCCCATAAGATGGGACTTGCAACGATTCCGTGCGGATCTCTGCTGCTTCGTGATCCTGAGGTGTTCGGCTGCCTGAATGTGGATACGCCGTATCTAACGGTGAAGAAGCAGTGCACACTGGCCGGAACGCGGCCAGGTGCGGATGTTGCGGGAGCATATGCGGTGATGAAGCATATGGGCCGTGAAGGGTTCCGTGCACTTGTGGCGGGGTGTATGGAGAATACACGCAGGCTGGTTGCCGGGATGGAGGCATGCGGCTACCGCCGGGTGGTGGATCCGATCATGAATGTTGCGGCGTTTACCGGCGGCGATGCGCCTGCGGGCTGGACGGTGTCACATACACGTGCAGGTCATCTGCGGTTTGTGATTATGCCGCATGTGACGCGCGATGTGATCGAGTGCTTCCTTGCCGATGTTGCGGCGATGCAGGCATAATCTTTTTTGTGTGCGGGGACGGAGGGCGTTACCCCTAAACTCGTTTATTGACTCCTCCTCATCGTCATGAATCAAATTTCTGCCCGCTCACAAGCCGGGACAGTGCAGTAATCACGCTCATATCCCTTTGCGTCCAAGTATATTCCCAGTCATGTCCGTTAGTCCCGAGACCGAACTTGCCGCGCTCCGTACCGAACTCACCGCTCTTCAGGCGTATCCCGAAGAAAAACTGGAGGAGATCATTGCAGAGGTCGGATTTTCCTGTACCTGTTGCGGTCGCTGCTGTACCCGCGTGTTCAATGGCCATGTGTTTCTGCTGTCCGCGGATACAGAACGATTACGAAGGTTTGCGCCGGAGATGCTGATGCCGGCACCGGATTTTCCCTACTCTGATTCTCTTGAGAACTTCTATGTATCCGGGTATGCACTCCGGACGAAACAAAACGGGGACTGCGTGTTTTTTTCTGAAGAAAGAAAGTGTACGATCTATGAAGACCGTTTTTCCA
Source organism: Methanocalculaceae archaeon (assembly GCA_031262705.1). Taxonomy (GTDB): domain Archaea; phylum Halobacteriota; class Methanomicrobia; order Methanomicrobiales; family Methanocorpusculaceae; genus Methanocorpusculum. Next base: position 7,792 of record JAISHD010000070.1, read on the forward strand.
TCTGCCGGATTTATCCCTACATGCTCCACTGCGAACCGGACAGCCGCGGTCATGTGGACTGGCGGCAGATCAGCGGTCTGGATGAGCACGGAGAGTACGACACTGTCATCCCTCCGACAGAAACTGCACAGACTGCGGCGGCCGTCATTGCCTATGAGACTGCCTATCTCGAACAGGAGATTGCGTTTCATGAGGCAGTGATTGCAAAGTTTTCCCAGGAGAACATCCGGTTCGTTCGGCGCGATCATGACCGGCGTACCCGCGAATTTTTGAAAGGGGATGTTCCGGCAGTTGTCTATGTCTGGGACGGGAAGACGTTTTCCCGGGAAGAAGCGGTTCCTGCCGAGTACCGGTAAGGAACAAAACCGCGTAACTCTTCTTAAAAGTAAACCAATATACTTCCTCATGGAACCTGTAACCTATCAGCCGGTCGGCGTCATCCACTCGCCCACACGAGCCTTGCGGGGATGCCCATCCAGCCGCCCGCAGCAAAATCCTTTACTGGAACGCTTGAGGTTCTGCCGGAGTTTGCCGATGGTCTGACCGGCATTGAAGAATTTACCCGCCTGATCCTGATCTATCAGCTGCACAAGAGCGAGGGATTCTCCCTGACAGCAACACCGTTCCTTGATACAACGACGCATGGGGTATTTGCAACCCGTGTGCCCCGCCGCCCGAACCAGATCGGACTCTCCGTCGTAAAACTGCTGGGACGAAAAGACAATGTTCTGGAGATCGGGGAAGTGGATATCCTCAACGGAACACCGGTGCTTGACATCAAGCCGTATGTACCATCGTTTGATGCGTACCCGCAGGAGCGTTACGGCTGGTTTGAAGGGAAGCTGGATGATATCGAAGCTGCAAGATCGGATGATCGGTTTATTCGTGGTGAATCAAACATATCCGAGTAACTTATTGCGGATCATATAAATGTGAGTTAATTGGTTATGGTGAACTATAATCAAGTTGCATTAAATATGTGTATTTATCATTTCCGCCATCCTATATAATAAAAGATTAACATGAAAGTTAGCGCAAGAAACCAGCTGAAAGGAAAGATTGTGAAGCTCACGGAAGGCGCAGTCAACACGGAAGTTGTCATTGAGATCGGCGGCGGACAGCAGATCACTTCTGTTGTTACCAAGACTTCTGCACAGAACCTTGGCCTTGCAGTCGGCAAAGAAGCCTACGCAATCATCAAGGCAAGCGAAGTCATGATCGGCACTGAATAAATCAGTCCCCAATTTTTCTTTCTTCTTCGTCTTCATGCCTTCCCTTATTCGGACCTCTGCACTGGGACAGAGTTCAGCCGTTTCGTACTCTTGCCGTGTCAGTGCAGTAGAGACTGTACTGATGTCTGTATCATGTCTGTATAGGGCATCCTGAACAGATCGACTGCGTTGATCGTGAAACCGTCTTCCATTCCTGCTCAGCTCTTGTACTTCTCGTTTGGGTATGTAGGGAAGCCGTACTTCTCAATGATTGCTTTGCCCTTGACTGAGGCAATAAAGTCCACGAACTTTCGGGCGAGATCGAGCTGCGTCATGAAGGTGTTGATGCCGATTTTCCATCTGGGATATACGAACGCCGGAGCCGCCGTGGGTCAGATCAACGATAACACCGTTTTTTCGCCGAAGGCGCTGTCGTTCTCGGCCATGGGATCTTTGAGTCCTGCTCCTGCATAGATCAGGAGTGTTTTCTTTTCCTCCGCAGTGGGTGAGCCGATGTAGCCTGCAGCACAGATAACGGTTGAAAGTACTATCTGAGTCAGGAGTATCAGTCAGAATACATGTCCCATAAACTTACCATATGTTGAATCATCATAACTTCAATATTTGATATGTTGATTATGCTGATCTGATTAAATTAACTATGTTCAATCCCCCGGAATACTAATCGTTATTTATTTTGTCAACCATGTTGTTAGATATGATATGTGAAGCCACAGGGAGACGGACAGAGTATGTCGTCTCCGGGCTCACGTGCGGGGTGGCGGCTGTATGAGGTTTTTAAAACTGGTTTCCTCTGACGAGGCTGAAAAGACCCTGCTGACTCTGGCAAAACCTCTGCCGGAAGAGCTGGTGCCGCTTGCGGACTCGTCCGGACGCGTTCTGTCGCGCAGGATTTTGTCTCCTGAAAATATTCCCGGATTTCATCGTTCGGTCAAGGACGGGTACGCAGTCCGGTCCGTGGATACGCTGGGTGCTGCGGAGCAGAAGCCGAAGCTTTTGAAGCTGACTGGTAGAATTCTGATGGGACAGAATGCGTCGGGCAGTCTTGAGGAGAAAACAACGAAGTACATTCCGACCGGCGGCGTGATGCCGATAGGCGCGGATGCGGTGGTGATGCAGGAGAATACGGAGCTTGCAGGCGATATGGTTCTGATCAAGGGCCCGGTCAATCCGGGCGCGGATGTTCTGCGTGCCGATGAAGACTTTGCCGAGGGCGAGACAGTGCTGAGTGCAGGAACAAAACTAACTGCACAGGCGACAGGTGTGCTTGCGGCGTTCGGTATTGATCCGGTTCCGGTGGTGCGGCGGGCACGGGTCGGTATTATTTCAACCGGGAATGAATTGGTTGCTCCGTCTAGTACCCGGGCTCCAGGTCAGGTCCGGGATGCAAATAGTACGCTTCTGATCTCGTTTATGCGTGAGGCAGGGGCCGTGCCGGTTTTTTATGATATTGTGCCGGATGAGGCGTCTGCTCTTTTGCCGGTGCTTGCGGCTGCGGCTGCGGAGTGTGATCTGGTGGTTGTCTCGGGAGGGAGCTCCAAGGATGAGCGTGATGTCACCGCAGGTGTTATTGCTGAACTTGGTACCATTCATGTGCACGGTGTTTCGATTGCGCCGGGCAAGCCGACTATCATTGGTTTGGTCGGGACAACACCTGTGCTCGGTCTTCCTGGTCATCCGGCGGCTACGTATATGATCACGTCTGTGTTTGCAGGACCGTTGCTTCGGAAGATGTCGGGTGAGGTTTTTTCGCCGAAGATTGTCTCTGCCCCGCTTTCGATGAGTTTTCCGTCGGAGAAAGGCCGGGAGGATCTGGTGCGTGTCCGGATTCTTCCGGATGGCCGGGCAGAGCCGATTCTCGGCAAGTCGGGTCTTTTGAATACACTTGTACGAAGCGACGGTTACATCCGTGTTCCGGCCGGTCTTGACGGTTGTGAGGCGGGAGAGGTCATGGAGGTATATTTATGGCAATGAAACGATATCTGCATCAGATTACAGCCGATGAGGCTGTTGCGATTATTACGAGTATTCCACCGCACAGTTCTTCCCGCCGCATGTCGGTTGCGGATGCGGTGGGTCACCGGCTTGCTGAGTCGCTGTATGCACAGTATTCGGTACCGGAGGTTCCGGTTTCGGCTATGGACGGTTTTGCGGTCCGGTCGGCGGAAACGATCGGAGCGGGGGATCAGGCGCCGGTTCTTCTCCGGGAGTTTGCACGCCTGAATACGGGTAATGTGATTCCCAAGGAGTTTGATGCGGTTGTCCGTGTTGAGGATGCCTGGTTTGACGGGGATGATCCTGATACGATTACTGTGCGGAAGTCGGTTAATCCGGGAACGAATGTCCGCGCGGCAGGTGAGGATATTCGGGAGGGGCAGCTGATTCTTCCCGCGGGAACAGTGATCCGGCCGTTTGATGTGGGTGCTATTGCTTCCTATGGGATTACGCATGTGAGTGTCTCGCGGATTTCGGTGGGTATTCTTCCGACCGGTACGGAGCTGATTTTGCCGGGAGACCGGCCGCTTCCGGGTCAGGTGGTGGAGAGTAATACGACGATGGCGGAGGCGTATCTCCGTGAGTTCTGTGTTGATGTTGTGCGGTATCCTCCGGTAGTGGATAATCCTGTGCTGATTCGCGGGACTTTGGAGCGTGTTCTTGCGGAGAATGATGTTGTGATTGTGTCTGCGGGGTCGTCTGCGGGGACGAAGGATTTTACGGCATCGGTGATTGCAGAGATGGGGGAGCTGTTGTTCCACGGGGTTGCGATGAAGCCGGCAAAGCCTGCTATGTTTGGCGTTATCGGAGGGAAACCGGTGTTTGGTCTGCCAGGGTATCCGCTTTCGGCGCAGACGGTTCTGCGTGTGTTTGTCCGTGTGCTTCTGGAGAAATGGGGGTGGACAGGCCCTGTTCAGGAGTTTGTGCAGGTGCAGCTGGGCGATTCGATTTCTTCTGAGGGAGGTATTGATGAGTTCAGTTTGCATGCGGCGGCTAGGGTGAACGATCGGTATGTGGTTATTCCGCAGTCCCGGGGTGCGAGTGTGCAGATGACGGGTGTCCGATCGAATGTGATGATTCGTATTCCGCACGGGGTTGAGGGTTTTGAGGCGGGAGATGAGGTTCCGGCGCTTCTTACGGTGCCGCGTGAGGAGCTTGACCGGACTGTGCTGATTGCAGGGGTGTATGATCCGGTTCTTGATGTTCTTACGGAGGCGGCAATTCGGGCCGGTATCCGTGTTCGTACCGGCAACTTTAGTGGTTTGTCGGGTCTGCTGCTGCTGTTGAAGAACTGCTGTCATGCGGTCTGTATTACGGATGAGGCTGATCTTGCAGTGCTCGGGGATATGAAGGTGTTTGTCCGTCCGCTTGCAGATGGACGACATGCTCCTTTGGTACGGCTGGTCTGTCGTGCGGAGCTGGCGGAGGATCCTCTGATGCAGAGACTGTTTGCGGTGATGGATTCTGCCGAGTTCCGGTCCCGGTAATCTTTTTTTTTGAAAATAGTGTGATACTGCGGGAAGATTGCAGAGGAAAAAACAGGGGTCTAAATCCTCAGTTAATAGGATATAATGCACTATCTGATATTAAACTATCCTCAATTGTTCGGGAATTCTGCAAGATCATCTCATCCGTGGGGAGCCGTATGCATCGCAAAACATAATTTGTGTTAGTATATTTTTATACCGAAATAGTTTGGAGATATTTTTTCGTGAGGAAATTGTTTCTTTTCCCGTGCAAAAGAGAATCATCCTGCATATTTTGTATTCTGGGAATTTCACGGGTTATATCCTCTTAACTTAGGATTCAATGGGTTTTTGCGTGTGCCGGATCTTTTCCGCAGTGTGTTCCCGCTGATCCTGGGGAGGAATTTTATGAGTTTACGAAATTACGGGATGATACGTCCCAACGATGCCGGAGGACCGATGCGGCGCAGAATGCTCGCGCTCGCAGTGCTCCTGCTGATGTGTACGCTGGTGGCGGGAGCTGTCGGTGCGACTGATGTTATCAGAATTTCCGATGAGAATGGAGGAGGAGATTTAGGGCAGTATCTTTCCGAAGGAAAATCTGTCATATTAGACGTTAATGTAACTTATTCTGATAGTATTTCGATTAATGGAGGAAATTCAAGTATTCTGGACCTCAATGGTCATACTCTGACTCTCTCTAAAAATAATGGAAATAACGGGATTATTGGCCTTGGAGATGAATCTTACGATAAACGAGGTACTCTTAAGGTAACAGATACATCTTCTCAGAAAAATGGCCAGATTAACGCAACAGAGTCATCATTATTCTGGGTTGGAAACAGCAGTAACCTAACACTTGAGGATGGTACTTTCAAGGCAAAAATATTTGTAATTGCAGGAAATGCGGCTCGTTTCACAACAGGTGATAAAGGGCCAAAGTATGGCAATCCAGTCTTTGACATTAAGGATGTAACTATCACGAGTACAACAGATATGGCAGTCTTCATTCCTGCTGACGGAAGTACAGCCACATTTACTGATACAAAGATTAATGGTGTGCTTGGTGGTCTGTCTCTTGCCTCAGGAAAAATTACTGTAACAAATGCCAAGATTCATGTTACGGGTAATTCTGAAAAACCAGCGAGATATTATCCCGATGAGGATGGATCAATTGACGATGGATCAGCAATAGGAGTACACAAAAAGAGTGATGCTTATACTGGCGATCTCACGTTGAAAATTCTGGGAACTACCGAGCTCATCAGCGATGACAAATTTGCACTGAACAACTATATCCGAACAACCGATCCGGGTACAACGAAAGTCATTATTGCAGACTCTGTCACTACTGGCGATGGAAAGATTGCAAGTGCATTCTATCGGACCAAAGGAAATCCTGATACGATAAAGGTTGCTACGATTAGCGGATCATTTGAAGACCTGTCCGGAAACAAACTTCTCTACCCCGGTCTGAACCAGAGTGGTGTTACGTGGGATGGCAACTCTGATGGTTACACTCTCTCAATCACAGAAGCCGGCAACTACAAACTGATGGACTCCGTCAACCTCAAATCGATGACCGTCTCCGCAGCGGATGTCACCATCGACGGCAACAAAGATGCCGTAACAATCACTACTGTCAGTGGAAACAGCCCGGTAATCAAATCCACCGGTACCGGAGTTACGCTGCAAAATCTCAACATGATCGGCACCGGTGATTTTACTCAAGGCACATTCATCCAACTGGCCGGAGCAAATACCAACCTAGCAAACAGTATTATTGATTTCAGTAAAGCGAAGACAACAGGATCCTCATCTTTCCACACCGTATATCTGAGTGGCGCAGCCTCCAAAATCTCAGGTT
>JAISHD010000003.1 GCA_031262705.1 Methanocalculaceae archaeon
CTGCTCTACGGACCGCCCGGAACAGGAAAGACCCTGATTGCAAAGGCAGTCGCGAATGAAAGCGGCGCGAACTTCATCGCAATCAAAGGCCCGCAGCTGCTCTCCAAATGGGTCGGAGAATCGGAGCGGGCTGTCCGGGAAATATTCCGCAAAGCCCGGCAGGTTGCTCCCGCAATCATCTTCTTTGATGAGATCGATTCCCTTACATCGGCTCGAAGCGCAGGAGGCGACGGAAATCAGGTTGTAGAGAACGTCTTAAATCAGATACTGACAGAAATGGACGGAATTGAGCCATTGAACGATGTGGTGATTCTCGCAGCATCCAACCGCCCGGATATCATTGATCCGGCGCTGCTCCGTTCCGGACGATTCGATCACCTCGTCTATATACCTGAGCCGACAGCAACGGATCGCCGGGCAATCCTCGCGGTACATATGCGGAACATGCCGATGAAAAACTCCTCTCTTGATGCGGCAGCGGAAGCATTCGCCGGATGCAGCGAGGAAGGCGTGCGTACCTTTGCGAAAAAATATGCAGGAAAGACCTTAACGCTCCGGCAGATCAAAACCGCTGCCAAAAAGATCGAAACTGAAGAGGACGGACCCTCCGTATCAAAGCTTCGCCGCATCCTTGCTGATGTGTTTGCCACACAGAACGTGACGTTTGAGGATCCTGTCCGGACAGAGTTCATCGAAAAAATCGCCGGAGCAACAGACGGATTTGTCGGATCTGATCTTGAGAGCCTCTGCCGCGAAGTTGCAATGGAGGCACTTCGCCGAAACGGTGCGGCTGTCAGCGATGCAGACTTTGCCGCGGCAAAACTCCGAGTGCATCCAACCATGAACGATCGTGTCCGCGAGTATTACGAGGGAATCCATCTCCGATTCAAGGGAGGACTACCCAGACAGGTGCAGAGTCTGATAGAGTATCAATAAGATACTCACATCTTTTTTCACAGGCTGTTTTTCAGGATTTGTCGGCACTTGGAAACAACCGGTGTGGCTCCAAAAGTATAAATTTGTTCATAATGTCTGATTGGATTATTCGGAATTCTTTCGCTTTGGTTTTTCTTGGAGTAAACCCGGAAAACCAAAGGCAAAGTATCTTTCATTCAGATATTTTTAATCAGGCAATAAGAGACTTTTCAGATTTTTGGAGCAAAGCCAGAAACAACCCCCACATTAAAATGGAATCATGCCGAAATAAAAGTACTAAGTACTATGTACTTCCATGCCCTGATTCCCTACAAACCGGTCAATCCCAAGACCCGTCTTGCCCCTGTTATGACACAGGAGGAACGCGAAGAGTTTGCAGAGGTAATGCTTGGCGATGTCATCTCCGCAGTCCGCAAAACCGGCTGCACGGCAACACTTCTCTGTACCTCTAAATACACGTGCAGCGAAGCACTGGTCGCAATTCGCAAAGAAGGACTAAATGAAGCGATTAACTGGGCACTTCCTCAGTTCCACTGCCCGGCCCTTATCATCATGTCCGATCTGCCGATGACCACACCCGGAATCCTCCAGCGGGTACTTTCCACCAAAGCGGACATGGCAATTGTGCCGGGACTCGGCGGCGGCACCAACGTCATCTTCGTCAAACATCCGGAGACCTTCCATGTGGAGTACTACGGCTTCTCCTACCGCCGCCACTTGCAGATCGCAGAAGAACTCGGCCTCACGGTTGAGATCATCGACTCCATGCGGATGTCAACCGACGTGGACGAACCCTCTGACCTCGTGGAACTGATGATTCACGGCCACGGCAACGCCCGTGAATGGTTGTATGAACACGGATTTTCCCTGTCAGTGGAGAACGGCCGGGTAAGTGTCACGCGCAACGGTGAGAAGATTGTCTGAGACCGCCGATCTCATCACGCAGGCCGAGGAGCTTGCACTCACCGGAAAACTTGACGAAGCGCTTCGCATGTACGACACAGCGGTTGCCGCCGACCATACAAACCCCCTTGCATGGATAGGAAAAGCCTCGGTCCTCAAAGCAAAAGGAAGATACACCGAGTCCGCCGAATGTTTCGACGCGGCGCTTGCAGGAATCCCCGCATGGGGAGATGCTGCGGCAGAGGAAACAGATCGGATGGCGGCCTTCGTCTCCATGCTCTCGGTCCTGAAGGCCGAAGTACTCCTGTATGCGGAAAAGCCGGACGAAGCCCTTGCAGCAGCAGATGCCGCCGACGCCATCCGGGATGCGGACGCCGCATCCCTTGTGATCAGGGGACAGGCACTGGTGCAGAAAAAGGAGTATAACGCAGCAGGCGACTGTTTCTACCATGCGGAGGAGTGGTGCAACACGCATGAAGACACCATGCTCACTCAGATCTGGCACTGCAAAGTCCGGCTCGCAGAAGAGAACGGCGGAGTTCTTGCACCGCCGTATGCAGCGGAGATGTATGCAAGAGATGTTGGGTTCCGCCCTCCGCAGGGGACACCCGAAGAGATCCTCGAACGGGGAAACAATCTCAGAAGCGCAGGTCTCCTGTATGACGCACTCCGGTATTATGACGCGGCAGCTGCCGCAGACCACCCGAACAAAGCCCTCATACTGTTTTTGAAGGGCGTTGTTTTTGAACAGCTCAAACGAAGCGCGGACGCACTTGATGCCTACAGCGACGCCCTCAAAGCAGACCCGGAACCCGAGGACGAGTTCAGTATCCGCATGCGGTGGGCGGGCCTGCGGGCAGCTCGGGAATAGACACGTCTCTCACAAAACCCTTATGCCTTTTTTTCACCCATATATATGGAATACCTATGGACGCAACTGCTACTGAATCCGGACTGCTGCAGCTTACAGAGATCGTTCTGACAGCAGAAGTGGTAAATGGAAACCCTGCGCTCGGTGTAAATGACCTCCCCGTAGCGCTGCGTCCCCTCTTCTGCCCGGATGTTCCCGGCGTCATTGCACGGCCAGTTGCCATCAAGGAAGGACAGCTGAAGACCTACTTCCCGAATCTTGCCGCGCGCAGCCTCATTGCCGACGGCAAAAACTCCTACCTCGTAGTAAACGATCTCGGACAGTTCGCCGTAACCACCTTTGCACCAGCGATGAAATGGTATCTGCGCCATGCAGGGGCGGACGCGATTATGAAAAACCCCGCTCTGTCCCTTTCACTGGAAACTGCGGGCGAAACAAGTATTTCCTACAAAAAAGCGCGGGAAGATATCCCGCTCTTTGAGGACACCGTTGCATCCCTTACCGGAAAGATTGGTGCCCTTACCGCAAAATCCGATGCCTACCGCGAAGCAGTTGATCTGGTTGTCGCATACGCTCCCGAAGAGATCGAGTTCTCCTTAGATGACCTCGTCTGCACACCGGACCAGCTTGCAATCGTCCGGAAGGTACAGATTTCCTTGGAGAACCAGGAGTTCCTCCGCAGCCACAGAATCTACGAACTGGGAAGAATTCTGCTCGTAGGTCCCCCGGGAACCGGCAAGACCTCCTTTGCGCTCGCACTGTCGCGCTCGGTACACATGCCGGTTCTGGAGGTCAGACTGTCCATGCTGACCTCCCAGTACCTGGGAGAGACTTCCAAAAATATCGACAGAATCTTCGATCTCACCAAAAAGATTGCTCCCTGCATTCTCTTCATTGACGAGTTTGACTACATCGCAAAGACCCGCATCTCCGACGACAACGGCACCATGAAGCGCGCGGTAAACACCCTTCTCAAAAGTATCGACCACATCAACCTGATCAAAGATCAGGTGCTTCTCATCGGTGCAACAAATCATGCGGGAATGCTGGATGAGGCGGCCTGGCGGCGGTTTGACGAGGTTGTTACCTTCACTCTGCCGGACGCGACCATGCGCGAAGCAATTCTCCGGCACGTTGCATCCGATATCCCCTGCACAATGGATTTTGCAACTCTTGCAGAACGGACGGACGGATTTTCCGGAGCGGATCTCCGTATGATGCTGACAGAGGCAATCGTCTCGGCACTTCTTGCAGGCCGCAAAGAGATCAATGAAGAGGATGTGAACGCCGGCATGGAGTTGGTAAACCGCCGGAACATTGCCCGGAGCGGCTGCCTGTAACCATCATGAAGATAACAGCGCTTGGTACCGGTGATGTGGTCGGAACGCCGAAAATTGGTTGTGACTGCGAGGTCTGCCGCGAGGCGCGGCAGACCGGGAAACAGCGGCTCCGCACCTCAATCCTTGTCGAACATGCAGGGAAACACCTGTTGATCGATACCGGTCCGGACATGCGCGCCCAGCTGCTCGCCGCAGGCTCCCCGCACATCGATGCGGTCATCTGGACGCACGGTCACTATGATCACTTCATGGGGTTCGGTGATTTCTATCGTGTGCAGCGCGAACTTATCCCGATCTATGGTGCCGCAGAAGTTCTCAGCTACTGCGGCGGCATCTTTTCGTTTATGCGCCACCGTGAGGTTGCCATGACGCCGTACAAACCAATGGACATCTGCGGAATGTCAGTAACCCTTTTCCCGGTGATGCACGATACCCCGACCTACGGAGTACGGATTGAAGCAGACGGAGCAGTATTTGTGTACTCCTGCGATACCACCGATCAGGTGTCTGCACAAACGCTGGAGACAATGAAAGGTGCAGACCTTCTCCTGCTCGACGGCATCTTCCCGCCGGAAGTACACATCTCCAAACACATGAACATCCGGGAAGCAGAACGGCTTGCAGAACGGCTCAGTCCCAAAGAGTTCTGGTGCGTGCACATGAGCCACAAAATCTGGTGGAGCTACAGGTACGGGGCGCGGGACATGCAGACTTGGAATCTCTCCAAAAACCGCAAATAATTTTTTTGAAACCACCCCAGACGAAACTTACTACACACTTTCTCACCAATACATACACAAAGGATGAAAAAAGACATCTACTATCGTGTAGACAGGCGAGTACAGAACAGTGTCGTGAAATATTATCTGATGCGGGAGGTCAACAGCGACTCGCACAAGTTCCACGCATCTAAACTCATCAAAACCGGAATGCCGCCGACCGATCCGGAAATTTCGCGAGCAATTCTTCTCTACGGATTTGATCTTGAGATGAAATGCTGCGAGAAAGTTGCTTCCTTTCGTGTAAAAAACTTCAGATATGAGCATGAAGTAAACGAGGAGATATACTATCTGCTGGAAAAATACCGATACCTTGATCTTCGCTACCATGACTATCTTACCGAGGAGGAATATACTAGACATGTAAACGAGCGTGAATACCACTACATCCACGAATCCGCAAAAACTGTCGGATGTATGTTCACCTTTCCCGAAGTTGTCCAGATGATTGAAACCGGAAAAATTCCGAACGGAAAGTATCTGCATGATGTAAACGAGATTCAAAATCTTTACCGCTGTGTTGTTCTCCGCAATAAAAATCCTCGCAAAGTCACGCTTGTCCTTGTGCTCCAGATCAGAAGGATCATCCTTGATAATATCGAAGAACCCGAACCTATCAGTCGCGAAAAAGAGATCGCTATCCACAAACTGCTGAACATCTATTATCAGAGGCTCAGCGAAGGATACCATCCCATGGAACAGATTATCGCCCTGCACAAAAATTTCCGCAACCTCAAACCCTTCAAGATAGGATCCAAACGAACGATCCGTGAGGTCGTGCAGTACCTGGTCATGCCGCTCGGCTATCCTCTTACGTTTCAGTCAAGTATTCAGATGATGCAGACATCCGCAGTTCTGGACAAAGCCCATACTGAAAAAGGTGTTTCCCAGATCATCGAACAATACGCAGGAAACAAGATTCCGAAGCTGGAAGAACAACTCCGCAGAAAGATCGCTGAACGCTGGGATCTGCAGAGAAACAAACATCAGAAGCAGCTGGATCTCTACCTTCCCACGGATAATTGATTTTATGTAAGACATTTGTGATGTATTTATATCATAATGAGTGAAATATAACTCATACAACTATGATAAACAAACTCAGCTTCATGGGCCTGGTTGGACTTCTCGGCCTCCTTGCCATACCAACCGGCGAAGTACGCTACTGTGCCTTTTTCGCATTCTTCGTGTTCTTCGGCTATCTCTTCACTGTTGAGGATGAACTGTTCACCGCTTATGTCAGAAAAGCAGCAAGCACTGCATTCTTTCTCCAGACAGCGCTCTTTTGTGTTGTTTATGCAGCAACCGTTCTCATCGGAGATGCAGTAGTATTTGTAGCCGCATTCCCGCTGACATTCGCCGCAGGCATGTTTGTCTTCATCTGCATGCTGGTCATCCATGAATTCCGGGAACAGCGGGGAGTGGAGAGTGGCGCTTAAAACAAAGATTCGCGAATATCGTGCAAAGCACAACATCACCCAAGAAGAACTTGCCAAAGCTGTCGGTGTCCGGCGTGAGACCATCGGCCATCTGGAAAACGGGAAGTACAATCCTTCTCTAAAACTAGGATTTGATATTGCAAAAATTCTGAAGGTGCCCGTCGAGGAACTTTTCGAGTTCACCGACGACTAACACTCTTTTCTTGTTTTCAACAGTACCAGATGCAGTGTCACGAGAATTCCTACCATGCAGAGAATCAAAATGACAAACGATTTCTGTACGATCGTCATGGAGATGCCAAGCATCATCCTCCACAAAAAGAGGATGCAGCCGATTTTTTGCCGGAGAGGTACATCGGTTTTGTTCCGGTAATGCTCAATATAGGGTCCGAAGTACCGATTCTGCTCCAGCCATGCGGCAAGATGCGGCGAACCTGCCGAAAAGCAGAGCGCAGCAACGATGACAAACGGTGTGGTCGGAAGGACCGGGAGAATAATTCCGATCGCGCCAAGTGCGAGGCAGAGGATGCCGATACTATTCAGACACCACTGTTTCAGTTTCATTTCAGCATTTCACCGTATCGTGCGCGAGTCTGGAGGTAACAAGTGCAATCACCGCAACTGCAAATCCTGCAGTGCAAGAGATCGCAACACCCGCCGGGGTATAGACGTCAGCACTGCCGGAACCTGCTACTGCGGCAACCGAGAACAGGGCAACACCCAGTACGCATCCTACGTTCATCACCGTGAAGATCAGACCGCCGGAGGAGCCCTGCAGCTCGAGCGGACTGTGGATGGTGATCCGCTGAATACTGGGGCCTTCGTTTAAGCCCGTACCAAGACCAACCAGCACCAGACCTGCAAAAATCAACAACATATTCGACAGAAGTACAGCAGCACCCAGAAGTGCCATGCCTGCGGCAAGGAAGAGCGATGCGCTGTTACAGAGGAACATACAGCCGCACCGGCGCACAAACGCTCCGGCAGGGATGCCGATTACCGCCATTGCAACCGGCGGCAGAAGCATGATGCCGCCCGCGACCGCGGTCGGCAGCAGATATTCCCCGGTCAGCAGGAACGGCATCACGTAGATGACGCCAAGATACACAAGCGTGATGCACAGCGTGGAAACCGCTGCCCACATGACCGTCCGGTTGTACAGCAACCGTGCGGAAAGTATCGGGTCGGGATGCCGGAGTTCACGGCGCAGGAACAACCAGCCGAAGACAGGGGAGAGTGCAATCAGCAGGATGACCGGGGCGGTCCAGCCTTCGGAGACACCAAGCTCAAGTCCGGCAAGCAGGGTAACAAGCGTGACGGCAAGATACACCGCACCAAGCGAATCAAACGGTTTGGGCCGCGCGGGAAGATCTGCGGGATCGGATTTTGGAATCAGGAACAGGGCAACCAGAACCCCCGCAATACCCACCGGGATGTTAATGAAGAAGATCCAGTGCCAGCTGATGAACTGGGTAAGAACTCCGCCGATTCCGGGACCGAGCGCGAGTGCTGCACCGCCGGCGGTGGCGATAACACCCATGCCGATTGGCTGGATCTGTTTTGGGAGGTGTATGGTAATCAGCATGGTAGCTGTTGAGACCATCATGGCGGCGGCCACCCCCTGGAAAACCCGGAATCCGATCAGGGAGACAATGTCAGTTGCAATGCCGCAGAGGAAAGAGGCAAAGGTAAACAGTACAAATCCTCCGGTGAAAATTACCCGCTGCAGGCCGGTGCGGTCGGCAAGTTTGCCGAAAAGGAGAAGTGTGCTGCCGAGCGCAAGCAGATACGAGGTCATCACCCATGACGACATGGATGAACCGGAACCGAAGCTCTCGGAGATCGCAGGCAGTGCGATTGACACAATGCTTGTGTCAAGGTAATCCATGAAGACAGCCGCAGCTGCCAGAATCATCAGAAGTTTTTGGGAGAGAGGACGTTCAATCAGCATCAGTGAATACCGGACAGAGAGGAGGGGGGGGGCGGAAAACAGGGGAGACTACAGGATGTATCTCACCCTGTTTCGGTAAGATAATGATTTAATCAGGTCGGCAGGCGCTTATCGGCTGCGTTACCTCTTTTGGCGGGGACAAGATGGCGGGAGAGTTCGGACAGTGGGTGGCCTTTGCAGGTGACAGTGAATTTTTTGTAGTAACCAAACGGCGCACGCCGGACTTCCAGAGAGGAGTCGGCTGCTAAGACAC
Source organism: Methanocalculaceae archaeon (assembly GCA_031262705.1). Classification (GTDB taxonomy): domain Archaea; phylum Halobacteriota; class Methanomicrobia; order Methanomicrobiales; family Methanocorpusculaceae; genus Methanocorpusculum. The sequence goes on from JAISHD010000003.1 coordinate 8,473, forward strand.
GCACAGTCTCTTTCAGGACGGACACTGCTGCGGCAGGCCCGGCGAGATCGTTTGAGAGATGGGCATACGGATAGATCATGACCCGGACCACCCCGACTTTTGCTGCGACCGCACGTATTTCCGCGGCAGTCTGTGCAACAATGTCATCCGGGTCCGTTTCGTCCGCAGACTCAACAGCGCAGAACGCCACAAGCGCATCCTGCATAGCATCCTTTGCTACAATATCCTTCTCTGCCATCTTTGTCCTAGAGAGGGTTTCGTATGCAATAATGTCTGCATGAATGAGGAGAAGCCGCATAACTACTCAGTATCTTCTGTTTTTTCATCCCGTATCAGGGTGAATTCTGTGTACATGGGCGTTAAACCCATATTAAGGTAAAGCAAGAAGCAACGCTGTGAAAAAAAGGTCAGGATTCAGACCAGAAACATCGTCAGCCCGAGAAGTACTACGACCTGAATCAACCAGATAAGCGATGCAAACGGGAGCAGGGTTTTACCGATGGAAAGCGTCTCCCGCAGGTTCATGGAAAGGCCGACCCCTGCCATTGCAATAGTGAGGATGAACACGGAAATATTGACGAGCGTCGACTGTACGGCATGTCCGACATCCGGCGACATAGTTATGAACGCTGTCATGCCGACGGCCATAAGCACGAAGAGAATCAGAATCCCTGTACTTTTGCCTTCACACGATCTGCAGGACAGGAAGCATGCACGGCCTCCTGACGTCTGCACCACAGCCAACCGAACACCGATGCAACCACGACCAGCATGGCGACCCGTATCATTTTGTAGGCAAGGGAAAGCGCACCGACATCCTCACCGCCGGATATGGCAGTATAGAGATCCGCTGCCGGAATGACATTGCCGATCTCATGAAGCGTTCCGCCGATGAACACCTCAGCCTGTGCATCGGTCATGCCGACGCCGAACGCGATTGCAGGAATGAGAAACACGCCGACGATTCCCAGGAGACTGATAACGCCGACAACCGCGTGTACATACTTCTGATCCGCTTTGATTACCGGGGCAACGGAGAGGGTAGCGGATACGCCGCAGATGCCATTGCCGGTACCTGTCAGTGCGGATGTTTCCCAGTTGTGGCCGAATTTTTTGCCGAGCACCACTGCAAGAACAATAGTCATTGCAAGAACTGCGAGGATAATTACAAGACCACTCGCAGATGCGCTCATCAGCACGTCTGCGGTGACCCGGGCACCCATCAGAATAATTGCAATGCGCAGGAGGTATTTCCCGGCGTAGGAACCACCCGCATCAAAGAGTTTGCAGTTGATGAAAAGACAGATCACAAGAGCGAGAACAATGGGACCGATCTTTGCAAGCAGGGCAAATACTGGGTTGTCCACAAACAGATCGTGAGGAAGCAGGGCACCGCCGCCGTCCCAGAGGGTCCCGCGAGTCAGCAGGAAGGAAAGCAGTGTTACGGCAATACATACGAGAAGACCGGGGACTACTGCACGATCCGCCGACTTTATGTAATCAAGAAAATCCTCACGATAGGTAGTCATTAGGATATCTGTTAGTGGACTGCCGAATAAAGTATATTGATCCAAACACATTCTGCAATTGGGACACATTGAATATGCCAAACGCCCAATGTACTTCACACATTCCCAAAAGTGGAGAACTACATCAATGACAGATACACCATCAGCCGGAGGAAAAGGCACCATTGTTCTCGCCTTTTCCGGAGGACTTGATACCTCCGTCTGTGTGCCGATCCTAAAGAACATGTACGGATACGACCGTGTGGTCACGGTTGCCGTGGATGTTGGTCAGCCCGCAGCCGAAGTTAAAATGGCGGATGACAAAGGAAAACTCATCGCCGACAAGCACTACACCATCGATGCAAAGGATGCGTTTGTGAAGCAGCATGTGTTCCCTGCAATCAGGGCAAATGCTCTCTATGAAGGCTACCCAATGGGTACTTCCCTTGCACGTCCGCTGATTGCAGAGGAGATCGTCAAGATCGCAAAACAGGAAGGAGCAAACGCCATCGGTCACGGCTGTACCGGCAAAGGAAACGACCAGCTCCGATTTGACTTCATCTTCCGGATGCACGGATTTGATATCGTTGCCCCGATGCGCGAACACAACATGACCCGTGACTGGGAAATCGACTACGCCGAGCAACATGGTATCCCGATTCCGGTCAAGAAGTCTACCCCCTGGAGTGTTGATGAGAACATCTGGTCCCGCAGTATTGAAGGCGGCAGACTTGAGGAGACGGATTATTACCCGCCTGAGGAGATTTACCACTGGACCACTTCGCCCGAGGCAGCACCCGACAAACCGGAGATCGTCTCCATCACCTTTGAAAACGGTGTCCCGGTTGCTCTCAACGGCAAACATATGAGCGGTGTTGACTTAATCGTTGAGCTGAATACGATTGCAGGCAAAAACGGCGTCGGCAGAAACGACATGGTGGAAGACCGTGTTCTCGGACTTAAGGCCCGCGAAAACTACGAGCACCCGGCAGCAACCGTACTGATCGCAGCACACGCCGATCTTGAGAAACTGGTACTTTCCCGCTTTGAGCTGAAGTTCAAACACATCGTGGACGATCAGTGGGCAGAGCTTGCCTACATGGGTCTTGTGCACGAACCACTCTACCATGATCTGAACGCATTCATCGATGAAACACAGAAGCGCGTGACCGGAACAGTGGACGTCCAGCTGTTCAAGGGTGGTCTGCACATCCTCGGCAGAAAATCACCGAATGCAATCTACTCGCAGGACATGGTCTCGTTTGATACGACAACCATCGACCAGCGCGATGCGATCGGATTCTCCAAATACTTCGGACTCCAGGGCAGAATGGTCTGGCAGCTCCAGAACAAATAATCTTTTTTTCCCGTAGATCTGTAAGACTGATTACAGAGAACATCCAAAGAATATCATAGAATGGACTTTTCCAAAGACGACGTCTGTGTGTTGATCCCGACACTCAACGAAAAAGCCACTATCGGGCCTGTCATCAAGGAGCTGCAAAAAGAGGGCTATCACCATATACTCGTCGTGGACGGCCACAGTACGGACGGAACACCGGAGATAGCGGAAAAACTTGGCGCAACCGTCATGATGCAGGAGGGAAAAGGCAAAGGCACCGCCATGATTGAGGCGTTTGGAAAGATTACCTCTCCCTACATCCTGATGCTTGACGGGGACGGTACCAACCCGCCGGAGTATGCAGATGCCATGATTGAGCCGCTCGTAAACGGCCGGGCAGATCATGTCATCGGCAACCGGCTCAACCAGTACGAGCGTGGTGCCTTAACCCGCCTCAACCTCTGGGGCAACCGCCTCATGAACACACTGTTCAAATGGGCTCACGGTGTTTACATGACCGACATCCTCTCCGGCTACCGAGCATTCACCCTAGACTCCGTCCGGCAGATGAACCTCAAAGAAGCAGGATTTGAGATCGAGACCGAGATCAGTTCCGCAGTCATTCACCGAGGTCTCCGGTTCGAGGTTGTTCCGACCTTCTACAAAAAGCGTCCTGGATCCCCGACGAAGCTGCATCCTGTCCGTGACGGCTACAAAATTCTCCGGGCAATCAACAAATACGGCAAGCTGAACAATCCGCTCTTCCACTTCAGCGTCATCGGTGTCCTGATGGGTATCGCAGGGTTCTGTCTCGGACTCTATGTGCTCTTTGAGTGGCTGGCAGGGATCGAGCATCTCTTCATGGGGATTCTCACCATGCTTCTCATCATCGCCGGAATTCTCACATTCATGATTGGATTCATCAGTGATATGATCCTCGGGTATCACCGCGAACTGATGCGGGAGATGCGCATGCTCCGTACAAAACTCGAAGAAATAGAAAAGAAAGAATGAACGGTTTTTCGTGAGGAAGAAAATCCTCACATTCAAATTTTTACGGGTTGATTATTATACATTATGACCACCCCCCGGATCGAACAAGTACTTCGTGCCTCAATAGACAATCTGTATGTCGGCAGTGAAGAGTTTCTGGCAGAAATCGAAGCCGGGCTGGGTGCCGCAGCAATATCCGCGCCAAAAGTAGGTTATCAGGGCGTTGCCGGTTCGTTCGGCGAACAAGCCGCCCGCGAGTACTTCGGGGAAATCGCATCGGCAGTCACCAATTACAAAGAGTTTGACGACGTATTCGCAGCGCTGGAACGAGGCGAGATTGATTACGGAGTTCTGCCGATTGAAAACTCCACCGCCGGAGACGTGCTTGAGGTTGCCGACCTCATCACGCGGTGCAGTCTGTATGTGGTCGGCGAACACATCATCCGCGTCCGTCATAATCTGCTCGGTGTATCAGACGCATCAACCGGGACGATCCATGAGGTGTACTCGCATCCGCAGGCCATCAGCCAGTGCCGTAACTTCCTCCGGCATCACCCCGAAATCAATGCCTACCCGTACCCAAACACCGCCCTTGCCGCGAAGTTTATCGCAGAGACAAATGATCCCGCAAAAGCCTCCATCGGCAGCCTGCGGGCCGCGGAACTCTACGGCCTTGAGGTTCTGGAAAAAAATATCCAGACAGAAGAAAACAACTACACACGTTTTGTCATTCTTTCACGACACATGGAGATCACCAGACAGTCTGACAAGATCAGTCTCGTCTTTTCCACAGCCCACAAAAGCGGAGCACTCTACAGCATGCTGGCCCACTTTGCCTACAACGGACTGAACCTCCTGAAAATCCAGTCGCGCCCCAAACCCGACAGCCCTTGGGAATATATCTTCTTCCTTGATGTTGCAGGAAACCTTGAGGATGCAAACGTTCTGATTGCCCTCGGAAAAGTCCGTGAGCAGAGCAGCTGGTTCAGACTGATCGGAAACTACCCGCATTGCCCTCACACCGACCGGCAATGAAACACCTCCTGCTCCGCATACATCTGCCGCTCTCAGGCGTTGCCCTTGGAACCGCCGCACTCGGAAGTCTTCTGCAGAACTACTCAGATATCGTCCCTCCTTCTGCGGAGTACTTTCCGCCGTGTTCCTCGCGCTTGTCCTCCTGAAATATCTCTGCTTCCCCGCGGCTGTCCGGAAGGACATGAATGATCCGGTACTGGCTGGCGTCGCAGGTACATTTACCATGGCGCTGATGATCCTGAGTACCTACCTCGAACCCTTCAGCAGCAATGCAGCACTCGGCATGTGGCTTGCTGCAATTCTTCTGCACGGGGTACTCATGGTGTAATTACACCCTGAGATTTGTCCGGAACGCCGGATTGCAGGACGTTTTTGCAAACTACTACATCGTGTACGTCGGAATCGCTGCAGCAGCGGTTACCGCTCCGGTATATGGATTGCCGGAGATTGCAGCAGCGGCATGCTGGATCGGGTTTGCCGCATTTCTCATCGTGTTCCTTCCGATAACCGTGCGATATGTGCGGCTGCCTGGGGTGCCCGATCCGGTAAAACCCCTGATCTGTATCTACGCAGCACCGGCAAGTCTCTGCCTCACCGCCTACATAGAGACCGTAACACCAGTATCCCCTGAATTTTTGATCGGACTGTATATTGTTGCCTGCCTGCTCTACCTCTTCGCCCTGCAAAAGGTTATCAGTTACCGCCATCTCCTATTCTCCCCAAGTTACGCAGCATTCACCTTCCCCTTCGTCATCGCAGCAACCGCGTCTACCCAGGTCACCAGCTATCTGGAAACCTTCACGGGGCATGTACTGCCGCTGATGGAGGGAGCTATGCTGGCGCAAACGGTGATTGCCGCAGTACTGGTGATGTATGTGCTGCTGCGCTACCTGCAGTTCTTTCTGAAACAAACACCCGTCGTGAACAAATAAATCAATTTCAATAGGACTTACACGGTGCGGGCCGCAAAAGTACTGCCATAGAAGGGATTTATTCAGCGGCTTCGGTAGGTTTCACCACCGAACACCACGTAACTCCTGTTTCAAAAAAAGTTAGAGCGGAATCTCGCCGACAAACACCGTTTCGGCAGGTCCCGTCATCGTTGCGCGCCCGCCGACCCCGATGTCAAGCGGCCCGCCGACCGTCTCAACGTGCACCATATCACCCGAGACTTTCCCGATCTTTGCCGCGATCAGGGCCGAGGCCGTAGAGCCGGTGCCGCACGAGAGTGTTTCCCCTTCAACGCCGCGCTCAAATGTCCGGATGGTAATCTCGGATGGTCCGGTCACCTGTACGAAGTTCACGTTTGTTCCCTTCGGGAACAGGGCATGGTGGCGGATCTCCGGTGCAACGGTATCAAGGTCAATCGCCTCAACATCTTCCACAAAAACGACGGCATGCGGAACCCCGGTGTTTGCCGCATACACCGTCATGCCCGCAATCTCGGCGGAGAAATCGCCGGAACCTACTGCCAGAATCGCCGCTGCATCATAGGCGGGAACACCCATATCAATCGTGGCGGAGAAGTCGCCTTCGCTGTCGTATCCGGCGCGGACGGTCAAAATACCGGCAAGTGTTTCCACCGAAAACGATTTCGTCTTTGCGTAGTTGTTGTCAAACGCGTACTTTGCCAGACACCGGATACCGTTGCCGCACATCTCCGCTTCGCTTGCATCCGGCTGGAACAGGCGCATACGCACATCAGCAGTATCCGAAGGAGAGATAAACAGAACACCATCACCGCCGATACCAAACCGGCGATCGCAGTAGCTCACCGCAAACTGCGCCTTCATATCGTCCGGGATAACCATGCCCGCCATCTCATCGATCAGAATGAAATCATTCCCGTTGCCGTGAAGCTTCGTAAATGCGATCGTCATTGTACTCACAGTATTACTCTTCAGAAAACTTGAATATCACACATCAGCGCCGGCGGAGGAGAGACGGGCTGCAAGCCATGACGCACCCTCCGATGTTTTGAAAAGCGGCAGATCCTCATCGATCACCGGCATGCGGCGAAGCACGCGCACCATCTCCCGGGACATAGGATTATAGCCGTCCTTCTCCACAACCGACCGGTACACCGCTGTCCCGCGCCGCTGCCATGCCGGTGTCTCCGCAAGGTTCACCCCGAAGGAGAAGGCGAGTTCATGCAGCTCCGGGGACTTCATGCCGTCCAGCCTCTTCTGCGCGGCGGTTGTGGACAGTCCCGTATCCGTCAGCAGTTTATGCGTATATCCGTTGATGTGGTTCCGCCATGCTTCGGCCTGCCGCCAGGCAAGATATGCCGCAAGCTGACCTTCACCAATCGGGACAACACGGCAGTCAAAGGAAAGCGGATTTTGTGTACCGGAAAACAACGTAAATGCTGATGAGGCAAATCCCGCTGCAACCGAAACGAGCTTTTCGACTCGGCAGTCAAAGATCGGAGATGTGATATAGAGGCTGATCTCATCCGAAAATGTATAGGCAAAGGACGGTGCAAGACCGCTGTCCTCAAGCAACGCCTGCGCGGTCTTTGCCATACTCTTGGAAAACGCCGGATCATAGGGTTTGACATATCCGGCATCCCGGGATAAGTGGTGGAAGGATCTCCCGTCCAGCCGCAGAACAAAAGGAACGGTAGTGATAAGGCCGGAAAAAATCTCGCGATCCTTCATTATTCTATTGCAGATTATTCTCCAAAGAGCGGCTCGGACACCTTAAAGGCTCCGGGAATATGACGGACAAGAATTATGTCTCCTACTTCTTTTACGATGCGGTAGGGTATGACAACACCCTGATAGTTCTTCATATCGAGCACATTCTGATTCACGCCGGTCAGTGCAAGGCCGCTGATTTTCTTGTTGGTAACGTCCAGAACAACATCCTCAACCTTACCGAGGAAAACTGCTTTGTCTGAATAAACGTTCATTCCAAAGAGATCCGAGATCTGCCACTTCATCATACTTTTGAAAATTATACTCCCGCAAGCATAAGTATGTTTGCATGCTGCTTTCCGCAGGCAGAGATATGTTCAACATCTTCAAACCACATATAATTGTGAACGTATGGAATCCATCCGCGTCCGCCCCTATACCACCGCAGACTATTCCCGTATCTGCGAACTGGATGCCCTGCTGTTTGCAGGGATGGGAGGGCCGGTACTGTTCCGCCACATTGAGGAACTATTCCCCTCCCTGTTCTTTGTTGCCGAAAATTCTGAAAAAGATATCATCGGCTATATCCTTGGCGGTATTCATCTCGACGATGCAGCACTCGGAAAACTGATCCGGATCGGTGTTATCCCGGATTATCAGCGCATGGAGTGCGGGACAAAACTTACCGAAACACTGTTCTGCGCAATAAAGCAACGCGGTGTTGCCGCAGTCCATCTGACGGTTGCAGAGACAAACAGACCGGCAATCGCGTTTTACCAGAAGATCGGATTCGTGCAGAAAGAACGCATCCCAAACTACTTTTATCCCGATACTCCCAGACTCGTCCTCTGGAAAACGCTTTAGAACCGCATCAGGCCAATCAGCGGTTCAACGGCGTAACGGCGTCTGCAGAGACAACCGATCGGAGCGCCGCTGCATCCGCATACGGTCGTTTTGCGGCAATGTTCGCCGCAGTTTTTTTTGATACACCCGGCAGCCATTTCAGCGCGGCAGTGTTCAGCCGGTTGATCTCAATCGGCACCGGAAGTACGGTCACCGACCGCTGGCCATAGGAAACAACAGCTGCGTCCATCACTGTTCCTATCGGCAGTTGCATGGGAACGCCGCAGAGGATGGGATACGTTCCCATCTGCCTGCCGAATGACACAGCTCCCGACACCTCAATGATGACACCCCGCAGAACGGCACCGACGGGAAATACTCGTTCGAGCATCGGCACGTCAAATGTTTCCCGGACACGTTCCTTGAACTGATGGAACAGTTTGTCGTGCTGTCCGAGTGTGTTGTCCGCATACGCGCGGGTCCCTTCAAAGGGCATCAGCTGGCGGATGTTCACACGGCGGACCATCAGTCCTGCAGCAAGAATACGCTTTAAGAATGCCTCGTTTTGAGTGAACGTATCGATCGTCTCACCGGTCAGACCTGCAATGAAGTTGAGGCCCGGCAGAAGTTCGGGGATTCCGTCCCGACGCACCGCGCCGACCTCATTCACGATCTCAACTGCCCGGAACACGGCATCGGCATCGCCTTTCAGATTGTTTGCCGCGACCACCGCAGGGTCGGCCGATTCCATGCCGAACGCCGCAATGTCTCCTGCGGTATGTCCCGCAACGATTGCTGCGAGTGCCGCGCGGGATGCCTCTTCATGCCTGGCAATGGTTCCCGGATTGATATTGTCGATATGCAGAGTCTGAAGCGACGGTGCAACAGCTCGGATCTCCGTGAACAGTTTCTGCAGTGCGTCCGGTTCGGGTTTTGGAAACTCCCCGCCGCCTGCGGACCCGAACGCCAGGAGGTCCGGCTGACGACCGAGCCGGAAGTGCGCAGCGCCCGCCGCAGCAAGCGCTCGGACTTCGTCTGCAATGCCTGCGACATCGCGCTGCTTCGGCAGCCCGTAGAACGGTTCGGTACAGAAGGAACAGCCGCCGGAAATCGCACGGGAACATCCTTTTGCCGTCTCAAGCTCGCACATCACAAACGGATAGAACGGGTGCTTACGGATAATGTCTGCCCCAAGCACTGCCCAGCGATCAAAGTCCGGATACCAGCAGACTCCCTCCGGTTCACCACCGGACAGATATGCGTCAAGTGCTGCCGCAGGTTCGCCGCGCAGCATTGCCGTCCATCCAAAAACCGCCTGTGCAACCGCTTTTGCCCCACCCTGCGGTGAGTAGCCGAATCCGATAGGCCCGCCGAGAAGTGACACTGATCTCCCCCGCAACATGAAACCTATCTGCTGCAGCTCCGTCAGCGTCGCAGGTGTTCCCGCAAGATACTTGCCGGGAACGGTAACTCCAGCGATCATCACCACATATTTGTAGGCTGAAAGACCCGCAACTCTCATTGGATCGCGCCGCAACTGATCAATGGTTACATAGTCGGTGGTGATTCCCCGTTCGGCAAAAACACCGGCGACCGTTCTGATATACGGCGAGATGTACGGGGGGACACCAAGACACGCGGGTTCGTCCACATACCCGTCGATAATGATCGCATCATACGTCATGACCGCAAAGCTTCAGAAGTTTTCGTGCAATCATCAGTTTTCCGTGTTTCACCGGGTCAACCGACCGATCGTCCAGATCAAATCCAATCAAGGCAACGCTTCCGGCGCCAAGCTCGTACGCGCAGAATACACACCGGTCGCCGTCCGAAAACCCGCCGAAGTTGTGCACGTGAGGAAGGGGTGTCGCCTGTGTTGTCCCGACAATCGGCCCCCGCACTTTCGGTACCCACGACCGCACCAGCGGGATATTGTCCCCGTGTGCATGCAGCACCAGAATTGTTCCCAGATCGTTCATTGCAAGAAAGTCATCATCCATTCCGTCGATGTCGGAGAGAATCACATCGGGACGATGGCCGGCATGCAGAAGAACACGCGCCGCAGCGTCAGCGGCGATGATGACCCTGCCGGAAAAATCCGTCGTGTAGATATCGGCAGCAAGAGACGGCGCATTGCCGCAGACGATGCAGTCCCTGCCCTGAATCGTACTGCGGAGTGTTTCAATATCGTCGCGGGGCAGCAGCTCTGCAAGAACCTGTGCTGCATGCTCGTCATCCTCACGCGAAAATCCAAAAAAGTCGAGGATTTCAGAGTAGTAGGGTTCCCACTCCTCAGCTTTCATCCCCTTCAACCTCGGAGATGCCGACAAGCTTCATGAAGTTGGACAGGACCGGATCGATGATCATACTGAGCAGTTCATCCTTGTTCTTCACCAGAGAGAATGCGTTCAGCGGAATGGAGAGGGCCGCCATTGTTGCGTGACCGCCTGCGGACGCGCCGGGGATAGGGGAGAATGCCTCCTTCATCACATCACCGACATGCAGGCGGATATCCTTGTTGCGGGCCGAAAGCGTGATGGAGTTGTCGGTGATGCCGTACACCATTGCGGTTGTCACACCTTCCAGATTCAGCAGCATATCGGCGGCCTGCGGAATTGCATCACGGTTTCTGACATATCCAACGTTTGAGAACAGATAACCGTGCTTGATCTCACGGTTGACGATTGCATGCCCGAGAACATCCAGTGTCTCCTGTGAGACCGACGGCGCCATGATGACCTCAAGAAGCGAGCGGTCCGACAGAGGAAGAAGATAGGCGGCATTGTGCAGATCCTGCGGCGAGAGATTGCGCTGGAACTCTTTGGTATCCGCACGGATGCCGTAGAACAGAGCGGTTGCAACCTTTTTATCGATGGGCAGATACAGCTCCTGCAGGTACTGCGTCATGATGGATGCCGTTGCACCGACATTCTGACGGGAATCAAGGAACTCCGGTTTCCGCAGACGGGTTACGCCTTCCGTACTGTGGTGATCGATGACGATGTTGATCGGTGTATCCAGCGGGAGATCATTGTTCATACCGGGGGCAACACAGTCCACTAAGGCGAGATAGTTGCATTCGCCGAGGATCTCCGGCGTCAGCCGCTCCATTTTGATCTCAAGCAGATTGACGAACGCACGGTTTTCCTGATGACCGATGTTTCCTTCGTAGAGAATGCGGGTTGTGAGTTTGCCGCCGGAAGCGTTTGCAGCGATTGCCGAAAGTGCCATGGCACTGGAGATTGCATCCGGATCAGGGTTTTTGTGTGTAATAATACCGAGAGTCCCGGTCCACGAACTTAATAGTGAGAAAAGTTTCTGGGCGTTTCTTGACGCAACCAGATTGTTCATGTGATTGACGGCGGATTTTGCAACAACCTGCTGCGGATACAGTACAACATCCGCACCGTGATCCACCAGCTGGTCTGCCGAGAACAGGTCCATGGCACGGGCGATCACATGCGCCTGAGGGTAGGCACCCTTGATGTTCTGCACCGCCGCAAGGTTTGCATCCTTGTCGGCTGCAAGAATGAAGACCACCTCAGGTTCGGGAATCTTGGCAAACAGACCAAGGTCAGTGATGTCGCCCACCATCGCCTGGTGACGGTGGTCACGCAGATCCTCCACACGTTTTTCATTTACATCAACAACGAGGACGTTCTCGTCATCCTCCTTGAGTTCTTCGAGGACATTGTAACCGATACTGCCGCACCCCAGAATGAGATATTTTATTTTTTTATGGGTCTGGTTATTGCTCGGCAGAATCCCATCACTCTCAACCATGTACCAATATTCGTGTTGTTCGGATATTAATGTAGATACCCGCATGGCCCGGAATTCTCTCGTGAAGAAATCTATAAATATGGAGATGACTAATCTAATTAGGTCAAGAGACATCACAAACGGGCCTATAGCTTAGTCAGGAATAGCGACGGACTCTTAATCCGTAGGCCAGGGGTTCAAATCCCTTTAGGCCCGCTTTTGATGCGTATCACTCTACTATATCGTGATGTCACACCCATGTAAACGTGTTTTGCGGCATCACAGTGTACCTGCCAAAAAATAAAAGCCAAAGGCTCATAAAAAAACAAATCCACCCAGATGTTAAGAACACGTTTGGAGCAACGCTCAGTGTACCAAAATACATATCCTGTAAAAAACCAAAACATGTACGGTTATCTTGAGCTGCACGACACAGAGCAGTCCTCTGCAGCAGAACAAGACGATTATGATGCATATCCGCTGAAACGGAAGAACAGTAGGAACTAGTGTTCATGAAAGTAATTTACAATGGCGGAAATGTGGGCGAATGCCCAAAAGAAGAAGAGCTGCATGTTATACGCCACACTGCAGCCCATGTGCTTGCCCAGGCAGTGAAACGTCTCTATCCCCACGCATCCTTTGCCTACGGACCCGCAACCGAGAAGGGATTTTATTATGATGTCGATCTGGGAGACACGAAGCTCTCGGACGCCGACCTTCCCGCCATTGAACAGGAGATGCGGGAGATTGTCAAGGTAAACCTGCCGATAAAACCATTCATTCTCCCACGTGCCGACGCATTAAAACTCATGGAGGAACGGCACGAACCATACAAAGCTGAGCACATCGCAGACCTTGAGGAAGATGAGCCGCTGAGCTTCTATGAGCAGGGTGAATATATCGATATGTGTGTCGGCCCCCACCTGACCTACACCAAAACCCTGAAAGCCTTCAAGCTTACCGGTCTTTCCGGTGCATACTGGAAAAACGACAGCAAAAACAAAATGCTGACGAGAATTAACGGAACAGCGTTTGCAACAACAAAGGAGCTTGAGGATTTCCTGAAGCTGCAGGAGGAGGCCGAGCGCCGCGACCACCGCAAGATCGGTAAAGACATGAAGCTGTTCATGTTTGAAGATGTTGGTCCCGGCTTCCCGTTCTTCCTGCCGAACGGCATGATCATCAAAAACGCGCTGATCGAGTACTGGCGCGAACTCCACACAGCCAACGGGTATCAGGAGATCTCAACGCCGCTCATCATGAACCGCTGCCTCTGGGAGACAAGCGGCCACTGGGATCACTACAAAGAGAACATGTATGCAACCGCAATCGATGACGAGGACTTCTGCATTAAGCCGATGAACTGTCCGGGAGGTGTCATGGTCTATGCAAACGAGCCGCACAGCTACCGCGAGCTTCCGATGCGCCTTGCAGAGCTCGGTATTGTACATCGCCACGAACTGAAGGGAGTACTGCATGGTCTGTTCCGCGTCCGCAGTTTCACGCAGGATGATGCCCACATCTTTATGCGTCAGGATCAGATTGCCGAGGAGATCAGTGCAGTTATCCGGTTGATCGATCAGGTGTACTCCAAGTTCGGTTTTGAGTACTCGCTTGAACTTTCCACCCGCCCTGAGGACAGTATGGGAAGCGATGAGGACTGGGAGGCGGCAACAAACGGTCTGGTAAATGCACTGGAGCAGCTGAATCTCCCCTATACGATCAATGAGGGAGATGGTGCATTCTACGGCCCGAAGATCGATTTCCATCTGCGTGACTGCCTCGGACGCACCTGGCAGTGCGGAACAATCCAGCTCGACTTCCAGATGCCGATCAAATTCGACTTATCCTATGTGGATGAAAACGACGGACGTCCCCGTCCAATCATGATTCACCGTGTGTGTTACGGATCGATTGAGCGGTTCATCGGCATTCTGATTGAACACTTCGCCGGCAAGTTCCCGGTCTGGCTTGCACCGATGCAGGCAAAGGTTCTGCTGGTCTCCAAAAAGAGTGAGGAGTACGCAGCCGAGGTTTATCAGATGCTGAAAGACGCAAAAATCCGCTGCGAGCTGGACAACCGCAACGAGAAGATCGGCTACATGATCCGGCAGGCGCAGTACACGGAGCGTGTGCCCTACATGATTATTATCGGCGAAAAAGAACTTGAGACAAAGACGATTTCCATCAGGACACGCGACAGCAAGACAGTGTCGATGACGCCCGATGAGTTCCTGAGAAAGATTACCGCCGAGATTGCAAACAGAGAATAAATCCCTGAATACTTTTTTTTTTTCAGAAAACTATTTTTTTTATTTATTATATCTGACCCGCGCCATGTCAAGGGCGTAGCCGCGGAACTCCGTCTCCAGCCGATCGCCGCAAAGCCTGATGTCATGTTCATGACCGGCGGCACAGATATGATACACGCCGTTTCCCCGGAAGACCCACGTAAACGGCTCGTTGATATTGTGGCCCAGAACCTTGCCGATGGCAACACCGGTGTTGTCGGGATAGAACCGGCAGTGCATGCGTCCGGCAAACATCATCGATTTTTCCCAGTCACCGACGATCGGATCAGTCAAAGCCCTCTCTCCCGAAAACTCCGCAGAGTTCCTCGCGCAGGTACTCTGTCCCGCGAACACGCATGGTCCATGAAACTCTGGTTAGTTCGTCCATGAAACTCTGGTTAGTTCTCCTGCGCCAAAAACTTCGCGGAGTTCGACGTCCGGAAACGGCAGCGCGACGAGATCGCCGCAGACCGTGGTACAGTTGCGCATGTGTACCAGCGAGACCGCCGCAGAGGAGATGTCAATACCGATCGCTTTCCAGCCCCGCGCTTTCATGGCGGCGAGCGTCTT
>JAISHD010000023.1 GCA_031262705.1 Methanocalculaceae archaeon
CGCGATGTTACCGGTAATGCGATTGTGATGGAGAAGCTGGATGGTGATGTGCTGAAGTACATCATCAGCAACGAATATGCATATGCAGCAGGCGTGTCCGTTGGAAAACTGCACAAAGCAGGCATTGTGCACGGCGATCTGACCACCTCGAACATGATCTGGAAGGGCGGGCGCGTGTATCTGCTGGACTTCGGTCTTGCGCAGATGACGGATGAGATCGAGCCGCGCGGTGTGGATCTGCATGTCCTGTTCCAGACGCTGGAGAGCACAACGTCTTCGCCTGCGGAACTGAAACAGGCGTTCTGCAATGGATACCGGTCGGCATTCTCCGGCGCGGACGCGGTGATCGAACGGGAGCAGGAGATCGAACTGCGGGGGAGATACCTGTGATCACGGTCGTTACCGGCAACAAAAACAAGGCCGCGGAAGTTGCCGCATTCTTCTCCGGCATTACCGAGGTGACGCATATTGCCTTCGACTGTATTGAGCCGCAGGCAGACTCTGTGGAAGAGATTGCACGCGCCAAAGCAGAGCAGGCATATGCGGCGCTTGGCGTTCCGTTAATCGTGGATGATACCGGACTGTTCATCGATGCGCTGTCCGGGTTCCCCGGACCCTTTGCCGCATATGTGCAGGACACCATCGGCAACGCCGGAGTGCTCCGGCTGATGGAAGGCAAAGAGATGAGAAACGCACACTTTGCAACCGCGGTCGCCTATGCGGATGCAGACGGCATCCGGGTATTTTGCGGCCGGGTTGACGGAACGATCACAACCGCGGAACGCGGAACGGAAGGCTTCGGCTACGACCCTGTCTTTGCCGTGGGCGCAAAGACACTTGCCGAGATGTCGATGACGGAGAAGAACGATCTCTCGCACCGGGCGCGTGCCCTTGCAGCGTTCCGGGAGTGGTATGTTGTGTCCGTGTGAGCGTAATTGTTAATATCATTCAGCACCCACACTATAGAACTCAATATAGGGGTTATTCATACATGAGATTCCCAGAAGCAGAGGCAAGACTTCTTAATGTGAAAGTTTGCATGAAATGCAACGCACGTAACGCTATCCGCGCAACCACCTGCCGCAAGTGCGGTTCCACTTCACTCCGCCCGAAGAACAAGGAACGGAAAGCATAAGCGGTTCGGTGTGTCCGCGCGGCCCCGTGCATATAGAGGCGCGGCATACCCGCACCGATTATTTTTTTTCTTTTTCAAAAAAAGTTAGACCGAGTAGTAGGTCACGCGTTTTCCCTTTTCGCGGTACTCGCCCGCGTAGGTGTCAAGGTTGCGTTTGTAACCGATCCGATCCACAAACCCGAGATTTTTCAGTTCTTCACGCACGCGCATGACGTCTTCTTCGTCCGACCAGTCGGCGGTGAAAACATAGATGACTTTGCGGTCGTCGCGCGAGTCCTCGTTTTCCTTTGCCGTGCTCACCTTCGCACCGATACCAAGCGTGCCGGCAACGGTTGCGTTGCGCACCTTCTGCCATGCGGCGTCCACCTCCTCCGGCGCAAGAAAGATCAGCCACTTTCCTGCCTCTTCCGCGCCTGTTGCACCGGTCTCCGCACCGGGACGACCCTGCTGAATCCAGTAGGGTTTTGTGGTTTTCATCGGAACAATTCCTTCGCCTGACGCATACAGTCCGGCAATATCCGCAGCGGTTCCGAGCATCGCAAGAGCCGGAGCAAGTGGCGGATACTCATCGGTGAATGCAGCGAGAAGTGTTCCGCAGCGTGCGGTCAGATCGGTGCCTGCCTCAACCTCACGGTACAGACAGGTCTCTTCCTTTTCCAGCTGCTGTTCCATGAAAATGGTGAACATCCCAAACGCCAGATCGGTCAGCTCCTCCGTCATGATCTCTTCCCCGGACTCCGGGGCACACTCCTCAGACATAGGTACTGAAATATTGTATCAGAGATATGTTTAGATTTCGCATCCGGGACACGAAGCATATAATCTCGCGCGTATACATTAATATCTACAATGATATGGAAGCGTGACTACGGCCTCCTCGCCCGCCAGATGGTGGCGTGGCTGGTTATGGGCCTCATCTACGTCGTACTCTTCTCGGTGATCGGATGGTGGCTGGCAGGCACCGGCATGTTCGGTTCCTCCTACCTCTACATAATCATCGGAATGGCAGCAGTAATGGCGCTGATCCAGTACTTCCTTTCGGACAAACTGGTGCTGATGTCAACCAGAGCAAAGGTTGTATCGGAAGACGAAGAGCCGAAACTGTATGCGATGGTGAAAAAACTCGCCGACGAGGCAGGTTTGCCGATGCCGCGGGTGGCAATCATGCCGTCCCCGGTACCAAATGCATTTGCAACCGGCAGAAGTCCGAAACACGCGGTTGTGGCAGTAACTCAGGCAATCAGAGGTATCCTCACTGATGAGGAGCTGGAAGCTGTCCTGGCCCACGAACTCGCACATGTGAAGAACCGCGATATGCTGACGATGACCATCGGCAGCTTCCTGGTCTCTGTTGCAGCAATGATCATCAACAACGCCTTCATCATGGCGCTCCTCAGCAGCAACCGTGACAGCGAGAACGGTGGAGGAATTATTGTCTTCATCGTTGCGATGGTCGTGGTTGTCATCGTGTATATTGTGGGAACGCTTGTTACGATGGCCATCTCCCGGTACCGGGAGTTTGCGGCAGACCGCGGCAGTGCTTACATCACTCGCAACCCGGATGCACTGATCCGTGCGCTGAAGAAGATCTCCGGCAGAATGGACACGGTGCCCCCGGATAAGAAGCGCGATATCTCCGCCAACAATGCATTCTACATCATCCCCGCAATATCCGGTGAGTCGGTGATGGAGCTGATCTCCACGCACCCGACCCTTGAGAAGCGTATCGCAAATCTGGAGAAGGTCAAGCAGGAGATGCAGGGATACTAATCCCTCATTCTTTTGTTCTGGGAAATCCGGCAGATTTAATTACTTCAAAACAAAACATACATACATGACGCAAAGGCACTGATGGTCTAGAGGTATGACTTTGGCCTTCCAAGCCAATAGCCCGGGTTCGAATCCCGGTCGGTGCACTCCCTTTTTGTGGGTTTTCTTGGATTCGTGGTCTAGTGGTATGACGTCGCCTTCACACGGCGAAGGTCAGGAGTTCGAATCTCCTCGGATCCATTCGTTTTTTTGTTTTCGTTCTCAGAGAATCACAACGGAAACCGAATTTTTCCCAGAATGAATCGGAGAAACCAGGGATATCCCGCAGAAACAAAGAGTCCGAGCAGGAAGCAGGACACGAACATCCCCATGTCCGTGCCGAGGAGAGGAGGGAGGCATACACCAAAGCCTGCCTGTAATCCCAGCAGAAGCATGAGTCCGAGAAGACTCCGGATAACTCGCGGCAATATCTCGTGAGGAATTGTGAAATGAATTTTTCTCCGCTCTGTCAGCCATCCTAAAAGAAATCCACAGAACCACCCAATTGGGAGAAAAAACGAGGTGAATGCATTGGCCACAACGTTAGGTCCTACGCCTGCAATTTCCGGATAGGAACGAAAAAAAACTCCGGCTGTCAGAAGAAGGGACGTTCCCATGATACCAAGAACAACAAGCCGGTCCTTTTGCGGATTTCGATCCATATAAGTCAGCAAATGCCAGTTGATCCAGAGCATGCAAGCGGCAAGGATCAGACCCAGAAGTACGTCAAGTGGGGTATGCACTCCAAGATACATGCGTGAAAATCCAATTGAGAGTATTGCAATCAGACAGAGAACGGGAAGAACAATCAGTTTTCGGAAGAGTACTGCAAACGAACCAAAGAACGCAACAGCCGCGGTGGTATGACCGCTCGGACAAGAGAATCCGCCTGCTCCGGAAATCGCCTCCGCAGTCGGGTGTATGGACGGTTCAAGGATCCAGGGACGGGGGACATACAGCACTAGTTTCAAAAAATGGGTACAGATACCAATGGCAAAAATATTGAATGCCAGATATGTCCCGGCACGTTTATCATAACACCAGTAGACAACAGCCATCATCAGAACAGGAAAAAGACCCGTTAAAAACGGATGGGAGATGAGATGGAAAAAATTGTCAATTATTTCAGGGGCAGACAGGCGATAGTCCTGTAGGTACAAAAGAAGATCAATGCCAGTATACATAGAAAATTATATCTCAGTATATAATTATCCCCGTGTTATTCCCCATAATAATTACATATAGATAATATAGTGAGACAAGAGAGACATCATCAAAGAAAGGAGTGAAAAAAAGTTTCTGAGACAGAGGGATCACTGGTAGTATTTTACCAGCGACTCAAAGAGCTGCATCATGAACCGGTCGGGCACGTTTTTGTACAGCCCCTCTCCTATACGTTCGGAGTGTCCCATTTTGCCGAGTACTCTGCCGTCTGGTGAGGTGATTGCCTCGATTGCCATCACCGAGTTGTTCGGGTTGAAGTGAATATCGGATGTCGGCTGATCCGCGAGATCGACGTACTGGGTTGCCACCTGACCGTTTACGATCAGATCCCGGAGCGTTTCTTCCTCGGCAAGGAACCTGCCTTCGCCGTGAGAGATCGGAACGGCGAACACATCATCCACGTTCACGCATGCAAACCACGGCGACTTCACCGACGCAACACGCGTGCGCACAATCCGCGACTGGTGGCGGCCGATGGTGTTGAAGGTAAGTGTCGGGGAGTGCTCGTCCACATCCACGATCTCGCCGTACGGCACAAGACCCAGCTTAATCAGCGCCTGGAATCCGTTGCAGATACCGCACATCAGACCGTCGCGGTTCTTCAGAAGGTCATGCACCGCGTCTTTGATCTTCGCGTTGCGGAAGAACGCGGTGATGAACTTGCCCGAACCGTCAGGTTCGTCGCCGCCGGAGAATCCGCCGGGAATGACGATGGCATGTGACCGGCGAATAGCGTCTGCCACGCGGTTCACGGACTCTGCGGTGTCCTGCGCGGTCATGTTGTTGATGATGACAATTTCCGGGACAGCACCGGCGCGGGCAACCGCTTTGGCGCTGTCGTATTCGCAGTTCGTTCCGGGGAATACCGGAATGAGAACGCGGGGGCGGGCAACCCGGACGCGGGGCTTTGCCGTGTTCCGCTCGGCATACGAGATCTTCTCAATCGTTTCTCCGCCCTGGGAAATGTTGCAGGCAAACACCGGCTCAAGTTTTGCTTCATAGATCGTCTGAAGATTGTCAAGCGAAACAGACACGGAGCCGGAGCGGAGCACCGGCACCGCAGTTGTTCTGCCAAGCAGAACCCCGGCATCCGTCTCGTCGGCAAGTTCGAGGATGAACGATCCGTACCGGTAGCCGAAGAGATCATGCAGCGAAACACCCGCATCATAGGTAAAACCGATTTTGTTGCCGAGCGCCATCTTCAGAATGCCTTCCGCAACACCTCCGTAGGAAGGTGTCCAGCAGGAGAGCACGCGACCTTCCCGCATCAGGTTTGTCACCTGCGAAAAAACCGCAAGCAGGGAGTCGGTCGTCGGCAGGTCTCCCTCATACACGGGAGAGAGGAGAACCACACGGTGGTCTGGACCTTTGAACTCGTTGGAGATGATGTGCCGAATTTTCTCGGTGGTCACCGCAAACGAGATCAGCGTCGGCGGCACGTTGAGCTGTTCAAACGATCCGCTCATCGAATCTTTGCCGCCGATCGCACCGATGCCAAGCGCCATCTGGGCTTTGAGTGCACCAAGGAGCGCGGCGGCGGGTTTCCCCCAGCGTGTGTGGTCGCTGCCGAGTTTTTCAAAGTACTCCTGAAAGGAGAGATACACATCCGAGAACGCCGCACCAGTCGCAACAAGTTTGGCAACACTCTCGACCACCGCAAGATACGCACCGTGATAGGGACTTTTCTCCAGAATCTGCGGGTTGCATCCCCATGCCATCAGGGAACAGTCATCGGTATCGCCGTTCTCCACCGAAATCTTGGTGACCATCGCCTGCACCGGCGTCTGCTGATATCTGCCGCCGAACGGCATCAGCACCGCGCCCGCACCAATCGTCGAGTCAAA
>JAISHD010000025.1 GCA_031262705.1 Methanocalculaceae archaeon
TTCCGGGTGGGTGAACTCGTACATGGATATGCAGAGGCTGGAATGTGCACTGGTGATGACGGAGTCAACTACTTCAAATGAATCTTTTCAAAAAATACTCGGAAAAAGTTCACAAAATAAGTTAAAAATACTACATTATCTCCCAAAAACACAGGAGCTGCCATGTCCTCTCACATAAGGATTCAACAAATTTCAATCCGATGGGAAAACATTTTCCATCAGAACCAGATCGGATCCGAAACGGGAGAGGTACATGAGCAGGACAAAATGGATTTGCCGTATTGGAATGATATTTTTGCTCGTCTGTGCACTGTGGAGAGGAAGAATCTGTACGGAAGATGCCAAATACAGAAAACAAGAGGAGGACAAAGCATCCGATACATCCACGCGGGACTATTCCCTGCGTACAGAACTGAAGCTCACCGAAAGAACACGGCACAATAGAAGAAGACAGTATGAAACAAAGTGACGTCTCGGGCGAAAAAAACGAAACGGTTCTGTCACCGCCAAAGAATTATACCCGAATACGGACAACACTTCTCTACCATGAAACTGGTATACACCGGCAAAACGAAGAACGTTTTCGCACTCGATGACGGAAACTATCTGCTGAAGTTTAAGGACGACTGCACCGGCGCTGACGGCGTTTTCGACCCGGGCATGAACACCATTGGCCTCACTATTGACGGCGCGGGCCGTGCCGGTCTCCGGTTGACAAAATATTTCTTTGAGATCCTCAACAAGAAGGGCATTCCTACCCACTACATCGACTGCAATATTGATGACGTTACCATGACCGTCAAACCTGCCAAAACCTTTGGCAAAGGCCTTGAAGTCATCTGCCGGTTCCGTGCAGTAGGCAGCTTCTACCGCCGCTACGGCGACTATATCGAAGAGGCAGCAGCCCTTCCCGCATTTGTTGAGACCACGTTAAAAGACGATGCACGCGAAGACCCGCCGATCACCAAAGACGCCCTTGATATCCTCGGCCTTGTTTCTGCAAAGGACTATGAAACCTTAAAGGACCTTACCCAGAAGATTGCCACCATTATCAAGGAAGAACTTGCCAAAAAGAACATCGAACTCTACGACATCAAGTTCGAGTTCGGCAAAATCGGCGATCAGATCGTTTTGATCGATGAAATCTCCGGCGGAAACATGCGTGCGTACCGTAACGGCGAGTACATCCTGCCGCTGGACCTTGAGAAGATGGTTCTGGAAGAGTAAATCTTCCCCCGACTTTTTTTTTCAGACATTCATTCCCAGCAGGATTACGACATCATCCTCATTCTGCAGAATTCCATCCAGATATACGCCGCGCAGATTTTTCAGATACGCAGGCCGCGTGGCAAACCATTCGGAGATCATCGTTGAGATGTAGTCTGCCCCCTGTCCCGACCCGGCAAGAACATACGGGTGACCGTTGTTTTCCGCTGACATGTAGTAATGGAACGCCGCCTTTGCATCCGCATAGGCAAGTGCTTCGGCGGTTTCTGCTGCAAGAGGAGTGGAGGACAGTTTGGAGTACGCAGTCATCTGACGATAGTAGGGAATGTAGGCGTTCAGTTCCTCCGGATACTCACTGACCGCGTCCAGTACCGAATCGTGCACACTCTGCCGGACCTCAAACACCGTGACATCCACGTTGATTGCATACGGCTTGATCGCAGAGATGTCCGTATCCCCGTACAGATAGAACACATCCGTTCCGGCATCCGGATTTGTCCCCTCCACATACCAGTTGTACGGATCCGCATAATTGATCGCAAGCGTTTCGGGCGTGTCGCCGGAGATATAAATTGCAGCACCTCCAATTGCAGCAAGAATGATCATGCCGATGCACAGCCGAATAAACGGCTTCCAGTCTGGTTTATCTGTCATGAAAAGAAGTCCGCAAGTGTTTTCTGTTGTCTGATGTCCCGGAGCATTTGTGCGTACGGAATCCAGAAGTTCGTCCGAAGACCGGCAACAGCAGCAGCAGTTGCTTCGGCAAGTGTTCCCACCCGCGCGGGTGCGGTCGCAAGGGATGCATGCGATGCCTCGCGAATGACCCAGGTACCCAAAGGTGCCCAGTACTCGCCGGAGACGTCACGGATACAGAGCACTTTTGCACATCTGCCGATGGATTTCAGGTACTCAAGTACTGCAAGCCGTGCCGAGTAGTATGCGCCGCCGATGGGGGAGTACTTGCTCTTGGTAAGGCCGGTCTCCCCGTCCTCAATAACCGTCTCCTCATCACCCGACCACAGCGACTGTTTCTGCCAGCGTTCGATCATCTCAAACCGCCACTCCTCTGACGGTATCAGAAGGAAACAGAGCGTGTTGCCGTGCAGTGCTGCACAGAACACCTGAAACTCCGGGAGTGCGGGCATTCTGATTACATCACGTTTCATCCCGGAAGAGATCATATCATCAGTTGCGGTGATGGCCCAGCGCGTCGGGACAACTTTTCTCTGCACGCCGAGAAGACCGGAGGTGAGAAGGTTCGTGATCTTGTACACATCCGTTCCGTTCTCAAACAGAATGCGGGCGGCTTCCGTTGCCCGGAGATCCGTGTCCGAGGTACAGCGGTCAACGACCCGGGAGACCCAGGCGTTGTTGATCACATCCAGTTTTTTCATTGCCCCTGACATTCCGACCGGCGCGACGGTTCCGTCGAAGTTGAGATCAAACTGTACCGGCTTGGTAAATGCGACCTCGATGTCCAGCGGCTTTTCCGACAGGGCAATCTCTTGGATCTTCTCCGCGTCCGGAACTTTGACGTCAAGTTCTTTTCCTCCACGAATGGTCCGAGAGCGGATACCCACAATATCATCGATGGAAAGCCCGTCACGCACCCATTGGAGAGGGTTGTCCGAGTCGTTGATCATTAACGGACCGCCAACCACCCGCGGGTACCCGTAGCTGCCGACAAAGACAGAGGGCGACGCTCCCATGTACTCGCTGACCGGTTTTACATCCTTGAGGGCATGAAACCGGCTGGTAACGGGGCAGGTCGGCAGGCCGCAGAGACCTTTTCCTTTGCAGACAGCACACTGGGACGGCATAGCATTAGTTCTGTCGGGCTTTTAGTTCGTCAAGCGTTGCGTCGGGATGTTTTTTCAGATATTCGGCAACTTCGGGTTTATGGAGAAGCAGGCAGTTGGTACATGCCCAGACTTTTCCTCCTGAGGAGCTGTTCACAAACTCGCCGAGCACGCTGTCGTGACAGGGGTAGAAGGGACAGTAGCAGAAGTCGCAGGCCTGACCTTTGAAGTGGCAGGGGTAGTAGGGACAGCCTTTCTTCTGCCACTCGACCCAGTGATCGCCGCCGTAGCGGGAGAAGATGAAGTAGGAGGGGGTCGTACGCAGCACACGTCCCTCATGTCGGTCAAGGGATGCAGTTACACCCGTGAGAACTGCGTCATACACGCGGCGGCCGATCTCGGTAAAGGTTCCGGCATAGACATGCTTCGGCTCAGCACCCGGAACCGCGGCAACTACAACGGCGTCGGAAGTTGTGCCGGTAAAGTCGCGACCGAGGTTTCTGAGTGCGTGGGCTTTTGCCTCGGTTGCGGTCATGATTGTTTCGAGGATGGCAGCGTCGGACATGCTCTCATCCGAAGTGACAATGATATTGATGGTATGGGGTTTTGTGGGGTCAGGATTTGGGTTGGAGACACCGGCGGTGACAAAGACGGTGATGTAGTCGTATTGGAGAATGCAGAGGTTCTGCATCCGTACTGCGGTCAGCAGGCCGAAGGCGTCGGTTCCGTATCCTTTCCGTGCAAGTATTTCCCTGACAAAACCCGGAGGATCAGCATGGTCAAAGCTTTTCGGAACGGTGTGGTTAAGGATGGTGGAGATATTTTTCAGCCCTCCGTCGATGCCGGTACTTGCCGCCCGGAACTCACCCCGGATATAGACGATGTCTTTGTCGTAGTGGTAGCGCACGTGTTTTCTCCCGTTAGCGTTACTACATATGTTTCCCGGAATTGTTATTTCTAATCTAGGGTTATGTGCCTGTCCTTCTTCGGCGGACCGGAAGAGGCACAACCCCAGAAAAACACACAATTCCGGCTGACTCAGCCTTTCGGAGATGCGGACGGCAGCGGTTGACAACTCAAAGCTAGGTCGACTCCCCTTTAGAGAGGGAGGGAAACAGGCAAAAAAGCAGCATGTGTATGCGCGGAGTCTGACGTGTACCGCGGGAGAGCGGCCGGCGGTCCTCCTGACAGACTCCGCTGCCCTGCTACCAGCTGTCAACCAAGTCCAAAACGCCATATCCTTCGGTTGGTTGTGCTCTCGTTTCGTACAAGACGGAAGAAAACGGGAAGCTGCGAATTGGGAAGAGGAAAATCGTGGATAACGTAAATAGCATCAGAAGCAAAATAGATACTCATGTTTTGGCAGCCGCTCTCGGTTGAGTCATGGATTGGTATGCGGAGAGGCTCTCTCTCTGATGTCAAAGAGACCGTGAACACGATCATTGAGGACGTAAAGACAAACGGCGACGCCGCACTGTTTGCCCTCACGGAAAAATTTGACCATCAAAAACTTGATTCGCTCCGCATCCCGCAGGAGGACATCGACGCGGCCTACGACAGTGTTGCGCCCGAACTGGTACAGGCACTCATAGAAGCAGAAGCCCGCATCACCCAGTTTCATGAGCTGCAGAAGAGTAAAACGCTCTGGCTTGAAGAAACGGAACCGGGAATCACCCTCGGTGTCAAGACCACGCCGCTTGACCGTATCGGCGCCTACATTCCCGGAGGCCGGGCAGCCTATCCTTCCACCGTCCTGATGACGACCGTTGCAGCCCGTGTTGCAGGTGTTCCGGAGATTGTCGTCTGCACACCGCCGCAGGTCCACCCGCTGACGCTGGTAGCCCTTGACATTGCCGGTGTTGATGAGGCATATCAGGTAGGCGGCGCCCAGGCAGTTGCAGCAATGGCTCTGGGAACCGAGACCATCAGACCTGTGCAGAAGATCGTCGGTCCCGGCAATGTCTTTGTCACCCAGGCAAAAATGATGATGCGCGAATACGCAGACATCGACTTCCCGGCAGGACCAAGTGAAATCGGCATCATCGCCGACTCCTCCGCAGAACCTGCCTTCATTGCAGCTGATGTTTTAGCCCAGGCAGAGCATGATCCAAACGCTGCATGCGTGCTGGTGACCGACAGCGAGACTCTCGCATCCGCCGTCGGTGAAGAGATCGCCGTGCAGATTGCAACCGCACCGCGCCGCGAAATTATGGAAAAAGCTCTTTCCCACTCCGGCTACGTCATCACAGAGAACATGGAGGATGCAGTCCTCCTGATGAACCGCATCGCTCCCGAACACCTGTCGATCCAGACGGTGGACCCGCTTGCAACACTTTCCGGTATTCGCCATGCAGGTTCGATCTTCATCGGCCCCTACACGCCGGTCGCCTGCGGCGACTATGCCTCGGGAACAAATCACGTGCTCCCGACGGCAGGCTATGCAAAAAGCTACTCGGCCCTTGATGTCAACCATTTCATGAAGCGGTCACAGGTGCAGATTGTTACCCGCGAAGGACTTGAAACCATCGGTGATGTGATCGAAACCCTCGCAACCGCCGAAGGACTTGCGGCTCACGCGAACTCGGTTCGTATCCGCAGAGAATAACTTCACTCCCCGTTTTTTTGGCACTGAGTCGTCATCGCATTCATCAGCGCAACCATCTCCCGCACCTCACCCTCGCACCGTTCCTCAATTGCCGCATACTCCTTTCCGTCCGCCATGTTCCAGACCCGTTTTCCGGTAGGCTTCTGATCGCGTTCACCGAGAAATCCGTTGGCAAGTTCGTTGTGCGTACACGGGTGCAGAACCGGTCGCGGAATCTGCAAAAATCCGATTCCGGCGGTTGCCAGATCAACCACCCTCAGTTTGCAGACGGTCTCATAGATGACCTCGGGCGGGGCAACCGCATACTCCCGGCATTTTGCTGCAAGGAACGGCAGATCAAACGTGGAGATACCGATCCCAAAAACAAGCGGGTCGCAGTGAATGCGTTTTTTTGCGGAGATGTGCTTCCAGACATCCGAAAAGACCGCAAAGAGATGTTTCACCACCTCTTCTTCCGAGCCGTCCCGCCACACCCAGTGATGGGTAAAATCCTCGACAACCACATCTTCAAGGGGCCGAGCACGATAGATTACCCCGCCAAGGAGCGTATGTCCCTCGCGGTACGGATTGACTGCGAGTGATGGCCCGTCTTTCCGTTTTCTGTCGCAAAGAGGCACAAATGCTTCGAGATCAAACACGATGACTTCGGTCAGTCCGGGTAGGAAGACAACCATATCAGAGACCTGCCGCCGTCAGTCCGATAAGACCCACAACCCCGCTCCAGATCGTGTGAACCGCAATCGCCGTGAGCAGAAGTCCCACAATCTTGGACAGAATCACAATCACCGTCTCGCCAAGGAGAGCTGTGATACGGGAGGAAAACGCCAGAATCATCCAGATGACCAGCAGGGCAAGAACAACAGCCGCTGCGATTATCAAAATCCCATAC
>JAISHD010000083.1 GCA_031262705.1 Methanocalculaceae archaeon
TGATCTATGTTCCCTAAAGACGGTCGTACGACCCTTACCGTGGATGACATCCCAAAAAAATGGTATAACATCGCCGCAGACATCGGCTCACCGGAAATACTCAACCCCGCAACCATGAAGCCCGTGACTGCCGCTGACCTCGCCCCCGTATTCTGCAAAACCTCTGTAGAGCAGGAACTCGACACAACCCATCGGTTCATCGACATCCCTGACCCGGTCCGGGAAGCCTACGCACAGTTCGGCAGAGTCACTCCATTACAACGTGCCTACCACCTTGAACAGTACCTCAAAACGCCCGCGAAGATCTACTTCAAACGCGAAGACGTAAGCCCCACCGGCAGCCACAAACTCAACAGCGCCATCGCCCAGGCCTACTACAACAAAAGAGACGGAACCGAACACCTCACCACAGAAACCGGAGCCGGCCAGTGGGGATCAGCACTTTCCCTCTCCTGCAACTACTTCGACCTCGACTTAATCGTCTTCATGGTCAAAGTCAGCTTCGAACAGAAACCCTTCCGCAGATCCATTATGGAAACCTACGGAGGCACTGTGTACCCCTCGCCGAGCAACATCACCGAGTACGGAAAATCCGTTCTCGCCAAAGATCCCTCCTACGGAGGAACCCTCGGAACCGCCATCACCGAAGCAGTCGAAATGGCCGTCAAAGACCAGACCGGCAAAACCAAATACAGTCTCGGCAGTGTCGCAAACCATGTCTGCATGCACCAGACTGTGATTGGTCAGGAACTCATCGCCCAGATGGACGAACTCGACATCGTCCCTGACTACATGGTCGGCTGCATCGGCGGCGGCAGTAACTTCGCAGGATTCGCCTTCCCCCTGATCGAAAAGAAACTCAAAGGAAAAGTGGACACCAGCTTCCTCGCCGTCGAACCAGCCGAAGTTCCCTCGCTCACCAAAGGAGAGTACCGCTACGACTTCGGCGACGCAGGCCGTATCACCCCCATGTTCAAAATGTACACACTCGGCCACGACTTCACCCCGAACGCCGTACATGCCGGAGGTCTCCGGTACCACGGCATGAACCCTCTCGTCTCAGAACTCTACCACAACAAAACCATCAGCGCCGTATCCTACAACGAGACCCAGATCTTCCAGGCCGCCGTCACCTTCGCCAGAACCGAAGGCATCATCCCGGCGCCCGAATCATCGCACGCAATTCGCGGTGCAATCGAACTTGCCCTTGACGCAAAGAAAAAGAACGAAGAGAAAACCATCATCTTCAACCTCTCCGGTCACGGACTCCTCGACATGGTCGGCTATGCCAATTTCCTCAAAAACTGCGACCATCCAATGATCGAAGTTTAATTCAGGAACAGTTTCTGGCGTTTGCAACAAACGCCCGGGTTCGTTCTGCATCCCGAACCCCGTTCTTTTTTACGCCGTTATGCACATCAACCGCATACGGTCGTACCCGGCGGACAGCCTCCGCCACATTCTCCGGCTTCAGTCCCCCGGCAAGAATTACCGGAACAGAACACTCCTCCACAATCCTTGTACTGATGTTCCAGTCATGCGGAATGCCCGTCCCGCCAATCCGATCCGCCGTCCGCGTATCCAGAAGGATTGCATCCACCGTGTCGGCGAAGTGCTTCGCCGTCGCAATTGCGGACGCATCCATCACATGCACCGCTTTCATGATCCGAAGATAAGGCAGTGCCGCACGAACCTCGGCAATATCCTCCTGCGTCACCATGTCCTGAATCTGCAGCGTCGTGCAGTGAGAAACTTCCACGATACGGATCAGATCGGCCGGCTTTGTCAGATGCGTCACCGCAACCGGCTCGACGAACGGCGGAAGTGTTGCAATCATCGCCGCCGCCGCTTCCGGTGTCACCGCATCCTGCGTCACATGCGTAATCCCCATCAGAAATCCTACCGCATCAGCACCCGCCGCAACCGCACAGGCAAGGTCTGCAAACGTTGCCGTCCCGCAGATTTTCACTCGCATACGGCAACCTCAATATCGTACACCGCATGCCAGCTCGTCGGCGAGTACGAGCGAAGCACCCGCTCGGTAATCTTCGCACCCGGAAACACACGGAGAATATCCGCGGTATGTTCCCCCTCCGACTCGACCAGCGCGTAGAGATGCACAATTGTTCCCGGTTTTGTCAGCGGCGCTGCCGCAGGTAAAAACTCTGCAGCATCCATCGGGAGATTCATGATGATGCGATCAAACTTCATCGGCGATAAGATTTCGGCAAGATGACGGGCGTCGCCGAGCATCGGAATAACATTCATCAGATGATTCAGCCGGATATTTTTCTGCATCAAAAGTACCGCACCCGGATTGATGTCGTTTGCGATCACAAACGCGGCTGAGCTGCCGAGCATCACCGGGAACGGGCCGACACCTGCAAACATGTCAAAAATTTTTTCGCCGGGTTGCATCTGCGACAAAATTCTCTGCCGCTCGTTCGCAAGTCGTGCGGAAAAATATGCGGCGGTCAGATCTATTGCCATGCGGCGCCCGTACTCATGATACATTGTCTCGGTCGTCGGCTCGCCCGCAAGAACCCTGAACGTTTTTGTACGGAACTCTCCTTCCACCGGTGACGTCGCAAAGAGAGCCGTGTGCGCCGAAGGACGGGCAGCAAGAATTTTTTCCGCGCCTGCGGCATCATCGTCCTGCAAAACAACGATGCCGCCGATCTGTTCGTGACGCGGGAGTTCTTCAATCACATGATTTTCTGCGAACTCCGCCCGCAGTTCATCATCACGGGGGGAGAGAACCGGTATCAGAAGAAATCCGTTCTCCGCACGGGGACGCAGTGTCCGATCAAGAATATCCTCCGCAATTGCAAAGCGTCGTGCCGCCTCACCGTCCTGTACCGGAACACGGAGACACCATTGTTCTTTCATGCACGAAGCTCCTTTGCATCACGAATGATGGCAGAAAGATTCTGTGCCGCCGCGGTCACATCCGGGGCGCTGACCACCGCGGAGATCACTGCAATCCCATCAAGTCCCGCCTCGATCAGTTCTGCGGCATTGTCCGCATTGATACCGCCGATACCGATCACCGGACAGTTGACCGCTGCACGAATTTCCTGTATCGCGGAAATGCCGTGTCCGATCCCCGCATTCGTTTTCGACGGAGTCGAAAACACCGGACTCACGGCGACGTAATCCGCACCTGCGGATTTCGCCACCGCTGCCTCATCGGCATTTCCTACGGAAATGCCGATGAGAAAGTTCTGCGGTGCAAGTCTGCGGGCTGCATCAACCGGCAAATCGTCCTGACCAAGATGCACACCGTCCGCTCCTGCGGCAAGGGCGATGTCAAGACGATCGTTGACAAAGAAGAGGGCACGGCCCCGGCAAATCTCCCGCATCTCACAGGCGATCTCGTACAATTCCCGTGAGGATTTATCTTTGTCCCGCAGCTGAATCACATCCGCTCCGCCCGCAACAGCACGGCGGGCAATCTCTGCATGGGTGAGACCGCGGGATAATTTTTCGTCAGTAACTACGTAGAGATCGTACATCAGTTTAGTACTCAGTGACTTTGGCGGATGCGGCAACCTGTTCGGGCGTGAGTGCTGCAACGGCATCGAGGAATGCCGGTTTGAACGAACCGGGTCCTGCGGCCGTCTTTACCGCCGCTTCGCCGGCGATGCCGAGCGAGGCCATCGCGGCAATACAGCCGTCCATCGTATTGGGGGCAACCGCGGCGAACGCTCCGGTAACCGCGGATGCCATACAACCGGTACCGGAAAGTCTGCCCATCAGAGGAACACCGTTTGTAACGCCCGCAACACGGGAGCCGTTGCTGATCAGATCCTCTTCCCCGCTCATGACAACAACACATCCAAGTTCGGCAGCGAGATCTTTGACGATTGCGTTTCGATCACCTGCAACCCCGCCTGAGTCCACACCGCGAACCGTCGCAACTACGCCTGCCAGCGTTCCGATCTCTCCGGCATTTCCTTTGATGACGGTGATCGGGAGTTCTTCGATCAGTTGCTGTGCGGTCTTTGTCCGGTACGGGGTAGCGCCTGCTCCTACGGGATCAAGGATGATCGGAATGTTCCGGTCAGCGGCAACACTGCCTGCAACGAGCATTCCCTCGATCTGTTTGGGGTCAAGGGTACCGATGTTGAGCACGAGGGCGCTTGCGATCTTTGTCATGTCGATGACATCTTCGGGGGCATGGGACATGACCGGGGATGCTCCGATACAGAGCGTGATGTTGGCACAGTCGTTGACGGTGACGTAATTCGTGATCTGGTGGACGAGCGGCGATGCCGATCTGACGGATTCAAGAATTTTTGCGTATTTCTGCATGGAACACCTTTTTGGTACTATTAGGTCTGCGGTCAGAAAAATGTTTTAGTGTGCGTGCTGAATGGTATATATTATGGATGAGCAGCTTGCAAAGATCCGCTCAGGCGATCTGAAACTGTACGCTCTGGAAAAGCTGATGCCCGCGGATGAGGCGGTGGCTCTGCGCCGGAAGTATATCGAGGAGGAGACCTCCGCGGATCTCGCGCCGGTTGGAGAGTATACTATTCCCATCGATCGCGTGGTTACGCGGAATATCGAGAATATGATCGGCTGCGTGCAGATTCCGGTGGGGGTTGCAGGCCCTGTTCTTGTGAGCGGCGAGTATGCGACGGGAGAGTTCTGGCTGCCGCTTGCAACAACGGAAGGGGCGCTTATTGCATCGATTAATCGCGGCTGTGGAGCTATCCGGAAGGCAGGCGGTGCGGAGGTGCGGATTCTCCGTGACGGGATGACGCGGGCTCCGGTGTTCGCGGCAACTTCTGTTGCGCATGCAACAGAGACTGCCCGCTGGGCCGAGGATAATCTGCTGCTGCTGAAGGTTGCGGCTGAGGAGACGACTCATCACGGAGAACTGATCGGTCTCACGACGTATGTGGTAGGGACAAATGTGTTTGTGCGGTTTGAGTTTGATACGAAGGATGCAATGGGGATGAATATGGCAACGATTGCGTCCGAGGCTGCGGCGAAGCTGATCGAGGCGGAGACAGGAGTACGGATGGTGTCAACGTCCGGGAATATGTGCTGTGATAAGAAGCCGTCAGCGATTAATGTGATTGAGGGACGGGGTAAGTCTGTTGCTGCAGGTGTGTTTTTGTCGGATGAGCTGGTTGCGTCGCAATTTAAGACGGATGCACAGACGCTTGCGGAGGTGAATACGCGGAAAAATCTGGTGGGTTCGGCTCGTGCGGTGTCGCTTGGGTTTAATGCGCATGCGGCGAATGTGATCGCGGCGATGTTTTTGGCATGCGGTCAGGATCCGGCCCATGTTGTGGAGGGGAGTAATGCGATTACGACGGTGGATGCGGTTCCCGGGGGCGTGTATGTGTCGGTGTCCCTGCCGTCGCTTCAGGTGGGTACGGTCGGCGGCGGTACGGGGATTGCAACCCAGCAGGCGTGTTTGTCGATGCTCGGTGTTGCGGGCGGCGGTGAGAATCCGGGAGATCATGCGAAGGCGTTTGGGGAGATTGTGGCGACGGCGGTTCTTGCGGGCGAGTTGTCGCTTCTGGGTGC
>JAISHD010000013.1 GCA_031262705.1 Methanocalculaceae archaeon
CACACTCTTTCGCATCACCAATGCATGTGCTCCGCGGAATACTCTTGTGTACTCTATTTGTCACTTATTGTATAAGTACATACCCCGACGGAGGTAAATGAACATCAGGAAAAAAAGACAAAAACACCGAAGTACCAGAGCGCGGCATCCTCCGCGCACCACCGAACCCCTGTACCCCTCTCCGAACCCTGACGTCTGATGTCTGACGTCTCACACCCTGCCCATGAACCACCAGAACCCTTCCCCCCGAAAATACCTCTACGCCCTCCTCAGCGAAGAAGAATACACCAACCTCTGTACCATCATCCGCAAAATGGCATTTCCCAGCACCAGCGCCTACATCACCGCCGTCTGCCGCACCACCCTCTACGGCTGGCAGACAAAGCATCAGACACCTGACCCGGAACTCGACCCAAAAACCGCCGCATGGATCCTCTGGCACAAAAGCCGCATGACCGCCGAAGACGAACTGCGTCAGCAGTTCTTCAACGTCCTCACCGACCTCGCCTTCCCCGTCATCGCCTCCCGCGGCGGACAGCTCGCCTTCCACCTGCTTCAGGCAGAAATCGAAACAGCAATGGCCGAACGAACCGGCATCGTACCAACATTCGCCTGTATGAAAACCTGGATGCAGATCTACGAAACCATCCACGCCGAACCGCTCGGCAGACACCGTGCCGGACTCGCCCGCGAAGCAACAGAAGAAGCCGAACAACTCCGGCGGCAGGAAGAAAACTGCGACGAACACGGAGACTCTGCCTATGAATGAACCGGTCCGCTACTTCGGCGACTCCTACTGCTGTCCTGCCTGCGGCACCGCATTCACCCTCATCAGAAAAGAGATCACCGGCTGCGGCTCCGGCACCGGACGCGGCATCCTCCGCTGCCCCGCCTGTCGTGCAGACAACGCCGTCCGCATCAGTGACACAGAACTCGCACTCGTCACAGGATACGTCAAACTGCGGCTTGAAGCAAAAGAACTCATCCGAACCCGGATAGCAGAACAGCCTGCACGGAACATGCATTGATCCAAAAAACCCGGCAACCCCGGCGTGGACAGGATGAAAAAACGCAGACGTACGCATATAACGCCTGCATCATCGCCCCGCTCATCCCTCCCCGAACCAAACGACAACCAAACAAACAAAGGACACCAACCCATGACCTACACACCCTTCGACCCGAAAACCTTCCTCAACATAACTCTCCCCCGCATCCACCCAAGACCCAAAGACCTCTACGAAGCAGCACTCCACAGCTGTGACCTCGCATACGTCTTTGAAGAATGCCGCCTCACCTACCTCGAACAGTACCACGCAGACCTTTGGACCATCCGCAGCGAAAACTGCCAAAGCCGTGAATACCGCATACACTGGCCCACCAGAACCACCTACACCGTAAACGTAGAAAAACTCAGACAGGACCA
Organism: Methanocalculaceae archaeon; assembly: GCA_031262705.1. Classification (GTDB taxonomy): domain Archaea; phylum Halobacteriota; class Methanomicrobia; order Methanomicrobiales; family Methanocorpusculaceae; genus Methanocorpusculum. The sequence goes on from JAISHD010000013.1 coordinate 1,427, forward strand.
ACCCCACCTCCACCAAACACTCGTCTATCTCAAAGCAGCCGACGCAGAAAAATTCCTCGGACGCAGCTACCTCTACAACGCAGCCCGCGAACACGCAGGAGACCGCATCACCCCCTACGAAAAAATCACCATACACGACCTCAAAAAACACCTCGCCCCAACAGAACTCCCGCACTACCTCACCGCAAAGAACACACCCTCGACCCCGTCATCCTCACCGCAGCGGAGGCACTATAATATGGTCTGGCATGACCACCCGCCGCTCCGCGACCGCGACCAGCTCAAAAAACAACTCCTCACAGGAAAAACCATCGAACAGATCGCACGGGAAAACAACTGCACCAGAGAAACCGTCAAAGCCGCCATGCACCACCACCAAATCAGACGCCCCATTATCCGCGTCCCACAAGAAATGAAACAGAAGCTTCGGCTCTGACCCCTTTTTTTTCAGCAAAACCTCAAAAGACGCCTCGGCCGCCAAAACGGCATCAGGCATCCGCAAGAACAAAAACAAACCGGAAAAGAAAAAATAAGTATTTAGAGCATCCGGTTCAGAGACTCAATCTCTGCACGGTCGATGCCTGCAATGCCTGCAAACAGGCCCTCAATCTTGTCGCCGGAACCTTCCTCATCCTCAGTGATCATAGCGATCTTGATTGCAGAGAGACCAAAACCAATCGGCTCAACTCTCATATCCTGAATGCCTGGAACCTTCTCTCTGATCTCAGCCTGAAGCTTCTCCATGTCAACATCCGGAGACTCCGGCATGACCTTTAAAATTACTGCAACTTCGCCCATATTATTTACCTCACGGTCCCTGGAATCCGCACTTCGGACAGGTATATTTAATGCTCTGCCTGCGGCAGTATGCACAACGGTAGATAACCTCACCGCAGTCTGGACACTTGAACTCGGTTGCACCGCGCTCGGCGAGCGGGGCATTACATGACGTACATTTCGTAGCTGCCATTCGATCAAACTCTCTAGAGTATTGGCTCCCCACAATTATAAACGTGTGGCCTCCACCGCCGCACGTCACCCCAGCCGGGTTCCGGGAACACAAACCCCGTGCAAACAGGCAGACAGGCGATCCGGACACCGCCCGTTGATGATCATCGCCAAAACCGCATACCTGCGCAGAACAGCCAAACAGCAGGGATCAACCACATCCGTCTCCATACCCTCCGGCATCTCATCAAGCAGCTCCTCGCCCGACATAACCCCGTCAACCGACTTCAGAAGAACCAGCGGACACCCCAGCCTCCCCGCAACCCACGCCGAGATCGCATCCGACGTCACATCCCACGAATGCGGCAGAGGATCCGCCTCCCGCACAACCCGGTACGGAAGAAAAATCCTCGCACCGGTCTCCGGCATCGAACAAATATCATCCGCCAAAACCCCGAACGTTGACAAAAACCACCCATACTGATCCATCGCAGCAACCGCCATCCAGTGCGCCGCAGTTCCATCAATACCAAGACCCCGGACATCATTCGCAAAAACCCCGCCGCCCGGAACAATCAGCACCGGCACAGGAGACGCAGCAAGAACCCGCATCACCGCATCCGCCGCATCCATCAGACTGCCCCCCACCTTCACAACAACTCCTCTGCTCATAACCATACAATACTATTAATCTGTCTCATAACACAAAAACCAGTATGAGAGTCTGGATGCTCCTCTGTATCGCCCTCTGCATAACTGCCGCCCCCGTATCCGCAGAGTTCCTCATAACCGAGATCTGTCCCGACGGATACGCAAAAGGAGACGGGGATGAATACTTCGTACTCTCAGGAACCGGCAGTCTGGACGGCTGGACAATAACCGACAAAGAAGGCTCGGTCCGGTTCCCGCCCGGAACAACCTCTTCGGGAAACATCATCGTCGCCCGTGAAGGAACTGCCTATCACAGCATTCACGGCACATACCCCGACTATGAAATATACAGCACGCACCCTTCCGTACCCGACGCACTCTTCACCGGCCGGTTTCAGATGGCAAACACCAACGACGACATCACCCTTCTTTATCATGACTCCCCGGCACAGTCCTTCTCCTGGCCCGGAGACTTCACCCCCGGAAACGGACGGATTCACCTCTACACAGACGGCATATGGGACGAACGGATTTACAAAATAGGCCAGAGCCGCTTCTCTCCCGAAACCTTCACCGCAGAATCCGTCACACTCTTTGCCTCACCTGACTCCTCATTTGAAGTAGTTGACTCCGTCATCACCAGTGCACATTCCAGCCTCTGCATATCCATGTACGAGTTCACCCACCCGGAACTCGCAGAATCGGTTGCCGACGCCGCATCACGCGGTGTTGCAGTAACACTCCTGATTGAAGGAGGGCCGGTGGGCGGCATGAGTTCCGAAGAAAAAGGCGTACTGAACTACCTCACAGACGCCGGCGCTGCGGTCTACACCATGGAAAGTACAGACGAACTTCCTGCACGCTACCGGTACCTGCACACAAAGTATCTGGTAGCCGACGAAGATACCACACTCATCCTCTCGGAAAACTTCAAACCAACCGGCATACCGCTCCCGGGAACACGCGGCAACCGGGGATGGGGCGCAGCAGTACAAAGTTCCGGCGTTGCCGAATACTTCCGCGAAGTCTTTGCCGCAGACCTTGCAGGCTATGACATCTACCCCTATATCCCGGGAACAGAACCTCTCCCGAACACCTGGACAGACGAAGACATCACCGTCCGGTTCCCTGCGCATACCGTGTATAATGTCGAAGTCACCCCGGTCATTTCGCCGGACACAAGTGCCCTGATTCCTCTTCTGATACAAAATACCGGGGAAAAAATTGACCTCCAGCAGGCATATATCTCCGGATACCCCGGGGAGCGCACAATATTTGGCTGGATTTTGTACTCGAAACAGGGGGTCGCGGAATCCCTGTCCGCGTCATGCTGGACGGGATGTACTACAACACGGATGGTGATGCGGATAACGATGAAATAGTCGCAAATATCAACAAAATGTCAAAAAAAGACAATATTTCAGCCGCAGCACAGCTGAAACTGCCGGACGAATACATAACCAAGCTGCATAACAAAGGAATGATAGTGGATATGAAATACGTACTCATCAGTTCAATAAATTGGAATTATAATTCCCCGAATAATAATCGGGAAGCGGGAATTATCATTAAAAATGAAGAATCTTCCGAGTATTTTTCAGAAATATTCCAATATGACTGGAATGATAACCCCGACAAATTGGAAATCGGAGACTCAAAACAGATTGATTTGCGTCATATTTTGGTTGCCGTAATAATCGTGCTACTGCTTGTCATCTGGCAACTGAAAAGACGAAGATAAAATAAAATTGGTGAATTGGATATTCCCGGATCCTCAGGAGTGATTATGCTGATGCCTGGCTCGTGGAAACAGTAAGCTTCGGCTGGTAGATCGCCTGACGGGCATCGCGGAAGTTGAACTTCTCAATCACGAGACCATTCTCCTTCAGACGCTTGAGTGCATATCGAACGGTACGCGGAGCAAGTCCGGTGCCCGCAACGATATCCTTGTGTGTCTGCGAACCGGTGCTCTCCAGAAGACGGAGAATCGTGATACACGATTAGGGCATTTCTGTTCTTTGCATACAAAACAATTGTTTTGAAAGTATTTATAATTTCCCAATATAGTTCGTACATATACGAACTAAGCTAAGCTACAGCAAAACCCCCCGTTACTTTTAACAATAGACACCTAAAAATAGGTTTTTAGACGTTAGATAGAATTATCCCGTGATTTGAAAGCAGATTAGATTAAGAATAAAAAAGGAGTTTTTTTTAGGATTTTCATCCAAATTACTGCTTATGCAGTGGCATGCAAGGGAGCCGAAGGCACTTTCAGAGAGTACAGAATCTGTCTCGCATCGTGGAAATTGAACTTTTCCACGAGCATATCGTGCTCCTTCAGCTTTTTCAGCGCATAGCGGATAGTTCTCGGAGATAACCCTGTTAACTCGGCAATTTCCTTGTGAGTCAGAGAGTTGTACGGGTCCAGTACTGCCAGTACTTTGACCGATGACTTGGGGAGTTCTGTTTTAGTCATAACGAACAATCGACTTCTAAGCATATATAGATATCTACCGTACCAAAAAGAGCAATCTACAAGTAGGTTGCAACCCATACATTCAACATAACCATGCTGACCCCGCCCGAATGGCATGCCGTACTCATTCTTGCAGGCGTCATCACAGTCCTTGCCCTGTTCCATTTCGGAGTCGTACTCCTCTACCCCGACGGCGGTGCAGTCCCGTATACAAACAACAGTGCCGACGGTTCACTCGTCACCCTCACCGGCACAGTGGAAGACATCATCCTTACCAGAACCGGCGGGCACCTGATTCTCAACATCTCCGGCACGGATATATTTGTACCGGGCGGAGGTGCCGGCCTTGCACTATTGCGGGGAGACAACGTAACAGTGCGCGGCATCGTAGACACCTATGCCGGAAAAAAAGAGATTATAGTAAACGATCCGGCTGATATTACACTGAATTAAGTCCGGTCTGCTTCGCCGGGAAGCCCTTCTCCCTCAATCACCTTTACATGGCTTGCAAAGCCCTTCTTTTTCTTCTGATCCTCTGAACCCGTGATCGTGGCCGACCCGCTATTTGCCTTGCGTCCGTCAACACCCGCTCCGGTATCGCTTCCCTCATCAATATCATTAAATTTTATTCGCATAGGGAAATCATTGACCCGCAACAATAAAGTCATTTGCACGAAGACAAGTACATCACCATGACCGAGCTTCCCAAACCCGGCGAACAGATCGACGTCCTTGTACTTCGCGAACTGCGCCGGACCGAACGCATCAATATCTATCTGTATATGGACGAGGAGATCGCACGAACCTCAGACCTTGCCGCAGACCTTGTAAAGTACCGGCTGGTCGATCCTGACTTCCGGCCGGTAATGGAAATTGAAGAATGGTTCAAAACCATGCAGAAACAGATGCGCCAGATAGCAGGTGCAAACGCACGCGTGGAGGAAATGTTTGCCGCAGAACCCCTCAACGCCGAAATTCTGGAGACCGGCGAGATACCAACCGCTGTCGGTCCCCGCACCTACCTCAAAGCACTTCTCCCCTACCTTGACGAAATGGAAGAAATGCACTACTCCAACGCCGCCATGCCCACAAGATAATGCCGGCGGTGACCGGTAATGGTCACCCGCAGCCGGGTACCGACGGGAATCTCCGACAAAATCACAATATTCTGATACGTCCTGTCGCGTGCCGTAACACTGCCCGCACGTACCACCTCGGTCACCACCGCATCAACCGTTTTTCCAATCCAGACCTCATTATTTGCATCATACACAGAGTTCGCCGCATTCGTCAGGGCACGCGACCGTTCCTTCTTCACCGGTTCGGGGAGATTCCGCATCTTCGCCGCAGGAGTTCCCGGCCGCACCGAAAACCGCGTGATGTTCACCTTCCCCGGCCGTGTAGCAAGAATCTGCGCAACCGATGCCTCGCCGTCCTCCGCCGTCTCCCCGGAAAACCCTGCAATATAATCCGTTGAGATACGGATGTCCGGATACCGCTCGCGGGCGCGGCGGCAGATCTCCTCATACTGTGCCGCCGTATATCTCCGGCCCATCGCCTTCAGCACCGCATCCGAACCCGACTGAACCGGCACATGCAAAAACAAAAAGACCTTCGGATCCGCAACTGCATCCAGAAACTCGTCCAGAATCGGCAGCAGCGTGTCAGGATTTGCCATACCGACACGGATGCGGAACTCCCCCGGAATCTCTGTCAGCGCCCGCAGAAGATCCGGCAGCCGCAGACCGTCAGCACGATCCATCCCCCAGGAACTGACATCCTGTGCAGTTACCTGAATCTCCGCAGCGCCCGCCTTCACAAACTCCCGCGCCTGCTCCACAATATCCTCAAGCGGAAAACTCACCAGCTTTCCCCGGGCAAACCGGGTAATACAGTAGGTACAGTGGCCGTTACACCCCTTCGCAATCTGTACTACCGCATGGTTTTCTGCCCGTACCGTCCCGACCTCGCGATAACAGGAATGAATCAGATCCGGATCAATAATATATGCATCCGGATGCACCGACAGCACGCGGTCTGCCGATATACCCGGCAGACATCCCGTCACAATCAGAACCTTATCGGCAAACAGACGCATCCGCTCATACATATGCTCCTCGGTTCTGGCAACCACAATACAGGTATTGATCAAAACCGCATCCGCATCCTCCGCGGTATCAGTAATAGTACAGCCCTGGGATCTGGCGATCTCAATGACCTTCTCCGTATCCCCAAAATTATACGTACAGCCGTACGTCTCCGCATACAGCCGGATATTTCTCAGCCGGTCAAGTGCCGCAGCGGTCAGAGCTGTTGAATCCATGTATGCTATACTGATCTGTGCCGAACTAAATAACTAAGTATCTCCGCGAACCAATACATTTTCATTTCAGACGGGATAGTGCCATGGGCAAAAAACACAAGAAGGATAAAAAACCCAAAAAGGAAAAAAAGGTCTCCGACACAGAAAAACCGTTGTGTGAAGACTGCGGCAGATACTTCAACCGGGAACTCTCCTGGCTGAAATTCAATGAGCGCATTCTGGCTGAGGCAAGAAATCCCCGAAACCCGCTGCTGGAGCGGGTATCATTCCTCGGCATTGTCGCCGACAATCTGGACGAATTCTTCATGGTGCGGGTACCCGCCTATCAGGAAGGAGCGACCATATCCAGCGATGAATACGAAGAAGAGGTCGGCAGCCGCACACAGCTGGAGATGATATATGATCGGACCATCTTTCTGATGCGCGACATCTTCTGGGTCTGGGCAAAGGAACTCGAACCGGAACTGGAAAAATCCGGCATCATCTTCACCAAATATACCAAATGCAGCGAAGCAGAGAAACGGACACTCCGAAAAGAACTGGGACAGATACTTACAGAAAACCCGGTCACGGTCATCCGCGGCGATCGGTTCGAGGACATCGGACACGACGATTTCCTCAAAGGCATGGGGCTGCTTGCCAAGTCAGACCGCGGTTACGCGGTCATTCCCATTCAGGACATTCTGGATACCTACGGAAGATTTGTCCGCGTCGGCAAACGAAAAGCCGAATATATCTTCCGTGAGGAACAACTGCGGAAAAACATCGATCTCCTCCTCCCCGACGAAACAGTCCGGGCCGTTGTACCGGTGCGTATCACCCGCGACTCGGACCTGAACCTGAAAGGAGACGACGCCGACGATCTGATCTCAGCCATTAAGGCAGCTCCCGAAACGCTTGCAAAGAAACTTCCCTCGCGTCTTGAAACGGAACAGTGGCTGCCGTACGGATACACCAGCTATCTGGTGAACGCACTTTCCCTGCTTCCGGAACTGGTCTATGACGTGTCGTCCCCCCTCGGTCTTGCCGACCTTAAGAAGTTCCCCGTCTCCCGTCCCGAACTGAGGTTCACTCCCTACACACCGGCGCTTCCGGCAGGACTTTCCGAAGAGGACCGGATCTTTGAACGGCTGACGGACAAGGACATCATGCTGTTTACCCCCTACGACAGCTTTGACGGGCTGATCAACTTCCTGAACGCTGCGGCAAAGGATCCCGCCGTACAAACAATTCAGATGACGCTGTACCGTCTCGGCCCCGAATCACCGGTGGCCGATGCCCTGATTGCAGCGGCCAAAAACGGCAAGGATGTCACCGCAGTCATTGAACTGAAGGCAAGCTTTGACGAAGAAGCCAACTTCCAGTGGGCCACAACACTCAGTGAAAACGGCGTCACCGTGATTCACGGCGTGCCGGGTCTGAAGGTGCATGCAAAATGCTGTCTGGTCACCCGCAAAGAAGGCGACAAAACCGTCCGGTATGCAACCATTTCAACCGGCAACTACAACGCAAAAACCGCAAAGATTTACTCCGACATCTCGCTGTTTACCGCAGACTCCGGCATCTGCCGCGATGTTGCCATGCTGTTTGCATACCTTGACGGAAAAGAGGAACACCCTGAATACAAACATCTGCTGGTAAGCCCGGATTTCATGGAAGATTCCCTGATGCACCTCATCAGGCGCGAGATCGATCATCAGAAAAGTTCCGGTGACGGGCACATTATTCTGAAGATCAACTCCCTGACCCACCGGCCGATCATCAATGCGCTGTATGAGGCATCCAACGCCGGAGTCAGGATCGACCTGATCGTCCGCGGCATCTGCATGCTCAGACCCGGGGTTCCGGACCTCTCCGACAACATCCGGGTCATCTCAATCGTCGGCAGATTCCTTGAACACAGCAGAATATTCTACTTCAGAAACAACGGGGATGAACAGGTGTTTATCGGCAGCCCGGACATGATGTCGCGCAACCTCAAGCGGCGGGTTGAGATCATCTGCCCGGTTCTTGACCGCAAAGTCAAAAACGCAATCATCAACAAAATTCTGCCGACCTTCATTCAGGATACGGCCAAAGGCTATGTCCTGGGAGAGGACGGCATATACCTCCCGCCCAAACATCCCGACACCGGTCCCGGGGAGCAACAGATGTTTATCACCATGAGAAAGGTCTGGTGGTAGTCTGAACGAACAGGATCTGCAGATCGTGCATAACGCGGCCTCCCTTCTCACCGAGGATTTCCGTCATGCAGATCAGGTCTGCCGTCTGTCGCTTGCGATCTACGATGACCTCTCTTTTGTCCACAATTGCGGCAGGCAAACGCGGCGTCTGCTTACAGCGGCTGCACTTCTGCATGACATCGGCTGGAGCATCTCGAACGTGTCCCATCACAAAACCGGTATGGCATTCATCGCCGGAGACCGGACACTGCCGTTTTCTTTGCGCGAACGAACTCTTGTGGCACTCGCCGTCCGGTACCACCGGGGCCGCTGCCCAAACGGCGTCACCAGCTCTACTGCGGCTTTTCCAAACAGGACCGCCGCACGGTTCATCTGATTGCAGGCATCATCCGGATCGCCGACGGACTGGACCGTTCCCACTGCAGTGTTGTCCGGTCGGTTCATGCGAACCTATCAACAGAGACCCTTGTCATCTCCTGCACCGGGTCCGGCAGAGGAACTCCGGAACGGCGGACAGCTGCAAAAAAAGCGGATATGCTGATGAAGGTGTTTTCTGCGGGCATCCGGATCTGCTGGAGACGGTGCCCGTAACCGGACCTTACCGTTTCCAGAATCCCGACTTCTTCTGTGCATCCTGATCGCGGAAGTACTGTTCCAAAGACGCGATCTGATCCCAGAGCACGTGTACCTCGCCGCGAAGGGCTGCAACCTCTTTTGCAACCTCAGCAACTGCATCCAGCACCACCGTATTGTCGTCTGCAATCTTCTCCCGCATAGTGGCCATCCGATGATCCATCGTCTGAACCGCTGCCTCCGCAGACCGCACGGCAAGGATAAGTTCCTCCTCGGTCTCGGTCCGGGGAACCGGCTTTGGCGCCCGCACCTGCGGCTCTTTGGGCGTCTCAATCCCCATCCGTCTCATATCCTCCAATGCCCGCTCTTCAAGGGTCTTGCCGCCTTTGATTGCGGCCGTGATCACATCCTGCGGAAGACCCTGTGCACGGAGATCCGCGATCTTTCTGAACCGGTCAACCATGTTTTCATCATACACCCGGACTCTGCCGATCTTTTTGCAGGGGAGAAGGGTTTCATACTCGTCTGCGATCCGCCTGCACTCATCCTCGGGAATCCCGAGAATCTCGGCAATGTCTGCAAGTTTCCGTGTTGTATCGGCCATAAGATGTTCCTACGTTTTTCATGGGACATATGACCGATAAAAGGTTTGGGATGTGAATCTCAAAAAAAGTGGAGGGGAGACTCTTATTGGTTAAGCTGTCTGCACAGCTTTCTTTGCCATGAATCCTTCTGCGATTGCGAGGATACCGAACGCAAGCAGGAAGATTCCGGTTACCTGAACAATGACAAATGCTCCGACGAACGGAGAGATGATGAACAGAATACCAAGAATAACACCAAGAACACCGGATATTGCAACGAGGGCACGGTTTGCCAGTCCGCATTTGTCAGAGATGGCAAGCGCCAGATCGGTAAATCCGCTGATAAGAGAGGTGATTGCGATCATATACACAATGTAGAGCGTCATCACTGACGGGAACACGAATGCAACGATACCAAAGATGATTGCAAGAATTCCCAGAAGGATTACCCACCATGTGCGTTTGTACTCGCCGAGGAAAGTGGACCCCGAGGTGAGAAGCTGGATACCGAGAACGATGAGCACAATACCGAACAGATAGTCAATCGCAAGGATTGAACTGAAGGTAAATGCCAGCATGATAATTCCGAGAATTATCATCAGGATGCCTTTGAGGAGAAGAGATTTGAAGAGATCTCCGCCAATCGGGCTTTCTGTTTCAGTCATACAGAAGGAATGTATCGCAAATCCTATTAAATTCTTGTATGAGGATAATTTTTCGCTTTGACAGATTTTTATAACATCAGGGCAATAGGTAATAAATATATTATGTCTCCTGTAGAGATGCATGAGGGCGAGGTCCGATACTATTCTTCGCCTGTCATGGTGAAAACCCAGCAGTACACGGGTACCCTTACCAGTGAGCGGCTGATTATTGAGGGCGGAACGGCTCCCCGCGAGTTTAAAATCACGAATATTGTGGGTGCAGATCCGATTACGCTCCCGAGTAATGAGCCGGGTCTGAAAATTGTTTTGTCAACCCCAAACGGCCATAAAGAGATGGTATGGTCATTTCCGGTAGGAGATATCTTTAAGTCGGGTGAGCAGCAGGCCTGGGCGGATCAGATCAGAAAAGCCATAGGGGACAAGCCCTTTGCTGTTCCTGCGGCGCAGCCCGCATCGGTGCGCGCGGCACCTGCGGCAGTTGCGTCACCCCAGTCTCCGGCATATTCTCCGGGCGAGATGGAGATTCTCAAAACGGCGGGTGTCCGTATCAAACGCACATATTATACGCTGTATATGACGAATCTCCGTTTGATTCTCCAGAATGCTGCCGGTCAGATCGGCAGGGAGTTTGCAATTGCGGAGCTGATGGATGCGTCCCGGATGGAGAGTGAGTCGGGTGAACCGTCTATTGCACTGACGATTGGATCGCAGACAGGGGTAAAGCAGATGATTCTGACGTTCCCGTCACCGGGTTCCCGCGAGGCATGGATGGTTCAGCTGTCAGCAAAGCTGCCGGTGCATGCGATGCCGCCGGTCACTCCGATGATGCCGCAGTCTGCTGCACCGCCTATGGGCGGAGGTATGGGCTACGGCGCTCCGCAGGTTTCCCAGGCGCCGCAGATGCTTACGCTGCAGCCGGGAGAGAAGACATATATGTCGTCTCCGGGTGTGCGGGTGAAACATGCGTCGTTTACTGCGTATCTGACGAATACGCGTTTTGTGCTGATGGGCAATACGAACGGTATGCTTGTAATTGCGGGAGAGTTTGCGGTGAATACCCTGAAGAAAGCTGTCCGCATTGCAGGAGAACTTGGAGAGCCGGGTATTGGTCTGACGATTGTTTCCCGCGAGGGGGGGAAGGAGATGCATCTGATCTTTCCGTCGATGGGTCTGCAGGAAATGTGGATTGCAAAGTTCGAGGAGATTATTCTGCCCGAACAGCCGCAGATGTTCGGCGGTGCGGCGGCGCAGTACTCTGTGACGACGGTGTCGCCTCCGGCACGAGGGAACGCGCCGGTGAAGTACTGTACGGTCTGCGGAGCACGGAATCATCCGGATGATCATTTTTGTGCGATGTGCGGCAAGCCTCTGGGGGAGACGGGGGCTGCCGGTGCGGTTGCGGCGGCGGGAACGAGATCGGAGCCGTCGGTTCCGGATATGTTCGGCGGCGGCGGGAGCGATACTCCGCGTCAGCGGAAGGGAAAGCCAAAGCGGGAGACGCGGTCGCGGCGTGACGATGCGTATGACGAGCCGCGGGAGCGCCCTTCCAAACGCGAGCGTGCTCCGAAACAGCCGAAGGTGAAAAAGCCGTACGAGGGCAGTATTGTCGGGTTCCTGAAACGGCCTGCGGATGCGTTTGAGTATTACGGCCGCGAGAGTCCGAGGGATGCAATCGGGCTGTTCCTGATCGCGGGTCTTGTCTGGGCGGTTATTTCCGTTGTGATGCTTGCATTTGTGCTGCCGAAGATTCTGCCGATTACTGCGGCGGACTTCCCGATTCTTGGAGCACTGCAGGACGATATGATGGCGATGGTTATGCTGATTCTGGTGATGTTTGTCCTGTGGATTGTGTTCGTCATGATTCAGGGTGTGCTTTCCGGTGTCTTTGCGAAGGTGTTCGGTGAGGATGCCTCCGTCGGCGAGACGACGGCAGTCGTGATGCGGAGTACTCTTCCCTATGCGGCGGTCGGCTGGATTCCCGGATTCGGCATTCTGATTGCGGCAGTCTGGTCACTGGCTGCAACGATCAAGGGATTGATTCGGCGCTGCCCTTGATATGCGCGGCGGTGCTGCGGCAGGCTGCGGCATTCTCGGCCTCGTCGTGGTTGCGATCATCCTTGTGGTGCTCGGCATTGTGTGAGGTGGGTGAGATGCGAAAATTCTCGTGCTGCTTCTGATGCTCGGGCTGGTGATCGGATGTGTCGGAGTGGTGAGTGCGGAGGATAATAGTACCAGTATTGAAGGTTCAGGAGCCGGAGATGGATCAGGCAGCGGTTCAGGAGCCGTAAATGAAACCACAACTAACCCGACAACAGAAGCTACCACTGCAGCCACGACAACAGCTACGGTATCTAAATCCGACCTTGATGTTTCCATCAATGCAAATATTACTTCAGGAAAGATCCCACTGACCGTTAATTTCACAGCAGTAGTGAATGATTCCTTAGTGAAAAGTTACAAATGGGAGGTCCACAAGGATGAAACCTACAAAGAAGGGAGATCAGTGATATTCACGTATAAAGAGGTTGGAGAGTACACAGTGACTCTCATTGTAGATCCAAAAGATTCTTCAAAATATAACAAAGTTGAAAAAACCGTAAAAATTACTGCCACGGAAGATGTACTTGATGCCTCCTTTACCGCGTCCACAACGTCCGGTACAGCTCCTCTCACAGTGAAGTTTACCGACACATCC
>JAISHD010000053.1 GCA_031262705.1 Methanocalculaceae archaeon
GAGTTCGTGCGGACCTGTCTGGTACAGGAAAAAGGTGTCCGGACGCCCGGACGCGAAGTCTTCGCCCGGTGGTACGAATGGGAGTTCGGCGATGAACAGGAGATGCACGAATCCCGCGGCGGAAAAGGTCTGCGGCGGAACGCAAGTGCGGCGGAACTGTACGCCGGACTGCGGATGCGGGGGATTGAGACGCGCAAACGCATGCGTGTCGGAGGGAAGATGGAGACAAATGTCCTCATGGACTGGCGTCTTGGAGATGAGGGGGAGGTGTAACCGATGGGTGCGGTTACAAAATCATCATTTTTCCGGGGTTGGTTTTGGATTCAAAAGTGTTTTTGGAGGTTTTGTATTCTTGTAACCGATCATTTGACATTCTGTTTTAGTATCCTGTTTCGTTTATTCCGGAGTACTGTTTTTGAGGTAACAAGAGGTAACAGATTTCATAAAATCTTTGGATATACGGATATTTTTGTTTCTGACGAATTATCTCCGGAATTTTTGTTACCGACATATCGGTAACATCCCCATACCTTCGGCACAAAAAAGAATCACGCAAGAAATGCACAGCGCGACTCATCCATCACCTGCACATCATCCAGCGACCGCAGCCGCATATTGCGTGCCGTCCTCTCAATACCCAGCTCAACAGCCGAATCAACATCAATACTATACGCCTCAAGCTCCTTCAGATGCATCCGGTTCGCCGCAACCGCCCGGTGATGACCATCAATCAGGATCAGCTTCCCCTGCCGCCGTACCACGATCAGCGGCTCCGCAAGACCCTTCGTAATCTCATAACTCCTCCCGTCAAGCTCATCCATATACACCTTCGACTGCGTCGGCATCAGCCGGTCAACCGGAACCATCCCGCGTGAAAGCTGCGGCTGCACACCATACAGCGTCTTCAGCGTCTGAATATAATCAAACACCTTCTCCGGCGTAACCTTCTCAATCTGCGACCGGATCACATCCGCATTCGTAATAATACCGATCAGCTTATCCTGATGATTAATGACCGGCAGCTTCTGAATACAGAACCGGAACATCTTCCGCGCCACATCCGTCATACCACTGTCGGGATACGTCTTCAGGAGCACCTTCTCCATCAGCCCGGCAATATGATCATATGCCGCCGCTCCCACAATATCCCGCGCCGCAATAAACCCGACAACGCACCCCTCCTCATCCACCACCGGAAACCCGTCATGGGTAGTAGCACGAATCAGCCGGATAACATCCTTCACCGTACCGGTAACCGGAACACTGAACACATGAATCGTCATATAGTCGGAGACCAGCTTCCTCTCCGTCGGAATTAATCCCGGATGTGTCGGCCCGACCAGCGAATGCTCGGGACTGTCATCGATCCTCACATCCGCAAGCGTGTAGATGTTCATCGCATGCGCCGTCTTCTCAAGCCCCAGCTCAATATCCGCATCAATGGAGACCACGTACGCATCAAGTGCGGAGATACCCAGCTTCTGTGCCGCAACCGCCCGGTGATGACCGTCCACGAGAATCAGGCGCCCGCAGCACCGCACCGCAATTACCGGCTCTGCAAGATGCATCTTCAGCTCATATATCCTGCCTTCCAGCTCCTCCAAAAACACCAGAGACTGGGTCGGCTGGATATCACCAATCGGAATTGTCTCCCGCGAAAGCGTGGGGTCAACACCGTAAAGCGTATGCAGCGTACTCATAAAATTGAAAACTTTTTCCGGTGTCACCCGTTCAATCTGCGATCGGATCACATCCACATTCGAAACGATGCCGATAAGGGTGTTCTCATCATCGACGACCGGCAGCTTCTGAATACCGGAACGGAAAATTCTGCGGGCAACCTCGGTGATCGTCAGATTGGATGTTGCCTTGATCGGATGGCGCGACATCCGCTGATCGACGGTCATCAGAGGATGTTCCCCGATAATATCGCGTGCAGAGATGTAGCCGACCACTTTGCCCTGCCGCACCACCGGAAACCCGTCATGATGGGTCGTGCGGATCAGGTGAATTATATCACCAATGGTCTCGCCCGCATCAACGCTGATGACGTCGTGCGTCATGTAGTCACGGACCTGCTTCTTCTCCATTGCTTGAGATAGTAATTCGTAGTGAAACAGCATCAATACATCGAACAAAAAAAACGGGGAGTATTGGGGGGTATGAATGGGGGTCGGGAGTGGCATTCCCTGTAGAACGGCTGGTTGATGAGGATTACTCAATATCGATGCTTGTTCCTTCCTCCGGTTTTTCCTTTTGCAGGGTGATCTCCATGACACCGTTCTTGAAGCTGGCCTTCGCACCCTCCGGCTTGACAACGGCCGGCAGGTGGATGTTTCTCTGCATGCTGCCGAGTTTCCGCTCGCGCAGGTGATAGGTGCCTTCTGTTCCTTCCTCTGTCTCCGACTGCTGTTCGGTTCTGATCATCAGGGTCTCGGGGTTCAGGAGTCTGACGGAGATATTCTCTTTTTCCACACCCGGCAGATCGGTTACCACGATGATCTCGTTCTCATTTTCGCAGAGGTCAACGTGGAAATCGCTGCCGAACACGGAGTAGTTGCCGCTTTTTACTGCGGCAGGAAGAGTCGATGCGCCGGACTGATTCATAAGGGCGCATGCACGGGCTTCCATTTCGGTGAACAGCGAGTCAAGTTCGCTGCCAAGAGATGTGAAACTGAACTGATATGGTCTGATTGACATGATATTTTACCTCGTATGCGATTTGGTCACTCGCAGGGAACTGTTCATTGTTACTTACTATTAGTAAGTCACTATTTTATATAAATATTCTCTAGTCTGCAAACCCGGGGCAGCAACTACTTTATGAGGCATCCCTTCCTATACTATAGAGAAATGGCAGTACAGACGAAGAATAACGCGGGTGACAAACCCCGTCAGAAAAAGGATATTAATTGGACACAGGTGGGCGTAGTCGCTTTTTGTGTCCTTCTTGTGGTGATGTGTATCATCTCCTTCAGTAATCTTGGCAATATTTTCAATCAGGGCAGCGGAACTCTGGCATCCGGCACTCTTGTCGCCGGCGATCTGGCATACGTTGACTACACGATGTACATCGGTGATATTCCTATGGTAACCTCCTCCCTTGATGTCTTCAACAACTCTCCGGTAAACCGTTCCCCGACCTGGACACAGACTCTTGGTCTTGTTGCCGGTCAGCAGATGGATGTCGTAAACGGTACTCCTATTCTGATTAATTCATCGTATGAGCACCCATTCCGGCTGCTGAATCAGGAATACAACCAGATTGCCACCGGTGTTATCGGTCTTGCGGTGGGAGAGTCAAGAACGGTGGAGTCCACCGGTTCCTTCTTCCAGACGACCTACACGAAAGATCAGGCGGAAGAGATGGGCATTGATTACGCGAACTGGACTGTCGGTTCGATGGGACTCATGAACTTCCCGGTTCTCAACGAGACCACCAATACCACTATGATGGCAATCCGTCCTGCTCTTGTTACCAACAAGACTGCTGATGAGATGGTTCTTCAGTACGGATACGATACTATCGAGATGACGGTTGTTCAGGCGTACCGGCCAAATACCTGAACAACTTTTTTTTGAAAAGGTTGTGAAAAAAAATATTTTATGATTTTTTGATCGCGTCGCGGTTGTGTTTGTAGGATTTTTCTTTCGGGTTGATCTTCATCGCCGTCCCGAATGCGGCAACCGCCTCGTCTTTTCTTCCCAGATACGCACAAGGCTGCACCTTTGATACTCCACACCTCGTCGTCTTCGGGAGTGATGTGCAGGACTTCTTCGGTAACTGCGAGCGCTTCGTCCCATTGTCCGGTTCGCACGAGAAGGTTTGCGAGCATCTTTGCGATGCGTTCGTCTGTTGGCACCGCTTCTTTTCCGCTGCGGAGAACTGTTTTTGCGTCGTCTGTTCTTCCCAGAACCACCAGAGCGTTTGCTTTGTTTGCGAAGGCTGCCGCGTTTGCCGGGTCAATAGCGAGCGCTGCGTCCGCCGCGGCGACTGCTCCCGCCGCATCTCCGGCACGGATGAGATATCCCGCTCTGTTTGCATGAATCTGCGGTGCATGGGGATTGACTGCCAGTGCATCGCCTGCGGCAACCACTGCGTCAAGATATTTTCCGGATTCGGCGAGCAGTCGTGCGCGTTCTGCGAAGAACCGGTAGTCGCCCGGAAACATTTCTGAGGATTTTGTGTAGCAGCCAAGCGCTGCGGTCTGCTGACCGATCGTTTCCAGCAGCAGTCCGAGGTTGTACCAGACGTCCGGTACGTCAGGCCGGATTTTCAGCGATTCTTGGTAGCAGTAGATGGCGCCTTTTGGGTCTCCTGCTTCGATGCGTGCTGCTGCTTCCCTGCACCAGAGTACGGGGTCGGAAGGGTTGAGGACACGTGGTTTTCCTGCCATTATTTTTTCTCCCAGCGCAGCAGCTGCGCAACGTTTCCCAGTGTTCCGCCGCGGCGGATTTCTTCTCGTACCCGGGTTTCGGTCTTGAAGACTTCAACAGCGCGGCGGGCAACTTCATAGGCGCGTTCGCGGGGGATGACAACGACGCCTGACTGGTCGCCGATCAGCCAGTCGCCGGGACGTACGGTCTGTCCGCAGCAGGATATCTCAGCCCCGATTTCACCGAACCCTTTCGGTTCTCCGGCGTTCGGCTGCACGGCGGTTGCGAACACGGGGATGTCAAGGGTCAGAATGTCGTCCCAGTCGCGGACTGCGCCGTCAATGATGATTCCGGCAACTCCCCGGTTCATCGCCGAGCGGACGGCGAGTTCTCCCCATGGTGCAATGTCGGTGCGTTTGTCGTTGCTGATGACCAGAATGTCGCCGGGGCTGCAGGAGTCAATCGCCTGTACCGGTTTGGACCAGTCACCGCCGAAGGTCTGTACGGTTACGGCGCGACCGATCATTTTGTGCGGGACATGGCGTTCGGTGAGTCCGGCCATTGCTCCTTTGCGGTAGAGGGCGTCGGTGACGTTTGGTGCGGAGACGGTCCGGAGAAGTTCGTGGATCTGATCGTCCAGCGTTTTCTTTTCTGCGGGGGCGGCCTTCGGGCTGTCGAGTGCCGTCCGGACGGCTGCTGCTGCTGCGGTGACGTCCGCTGCTTTGATGATGGTTCCGCCGACGATTACAATATCTGCGCCGCGGGCGGCGGCTGCCGCTGCGGTCTCTGCATTGAGTCCTCCGGCGACCGCGATCTTCACCGGCAGTTTTCCGAGAGTGTCCAGCAGGGCGAGAGGGTCTTTTCCGGTCATCTGCTGATCGATTCCCACATGGGCGTTGATGATCGGTACCCCGAGTGCGGCCAGTTCTTCTGCCCGGGCGGCGGGGTCACGGACGTTCATCATGTCGGCCATGATCTGAACGCCGTAGAGTGCAGCTCCCCGCAGGGCGTCGGCGATTACTGCGTCGTCGGCTGCGGCAAGTACGCAGACAACGTTTGCCCCGGCTTTTGCTGCCATCTCTACTTCAATTGCTCCGGTATCGGAGGTTTTCAGATCGGCCACGAGTGTTGCGGAGGGGAAGAGGTCCCGCATACGGCGGACACTTTCCATTCCTTCGCTTTTCACCAGAGGGGTTCCTATTTCTATCCAGTCGGCACCTCCGGCAACCGCTTCCTCGGCGATTTTTTCTGCGCGGGAGAGTTCCGTAAGGTCGAGTGCGACCTGTAAAACCGGTCTGACCATGTGAACTATTTTGGTGAAGAGAGGGGATAAGGTTGGTGATGCTGCGGCAGTAACCACGTTTCCGTTCCTGTACTTTGTCTGCTCATTCCTGTCCGGTTCGGGAGAGACTGGGGTTCTGCATTGCGGGTGCCGTGAAACACTGCTGTTTTTGGTGATGGTGATGCAGGCAGAAAAAAATAGGGTTACTGCTGATCATGCAGGGTGGGAAGTCCTGCATGCAGCCAGGTGTTTATGCCGCCCTCAAGAACAAAAACATGGGCGAACCCGAGTTCTTCCATCATCTGGGCAGTCCGGAGACTGCGTACTCCTGACTGACAGTAGATCAGATAGGTATCGTTTCTTGCAAGAGAGCGAATTGTTTCTGCGAAGTCCGGGGAGCGGAAATCGATCCGGCGGGACCCTTTGAGGTGGCCGGTTTCTTCGATCTCCGGCTTTGTCCGGACGTCTATGACGGTTACTCCTCCCGCATCAATCAGCTGCTTTACTCTGGCAGCGTCAATGATTTGCAGGGGCTGTACTGTGGTGGTTTGTTGGGTGGTTTTCATTCTTTACTGGTACTTCTCGGCAAAGACCAGCTTTTCGAGCGGGGTCTTTTCTGCGAGTGTGATGCCGCCGACGTCAGGAACTCCTGCGGCGATGATGGAGACGAGTTTGTAGGTCTCCGGAACGTTTGCCAGTTCACGAACCGCATCTGCGTAGGGCATCTGGTTTCCTGCGATCCAGCATCCGCCGTAGCCGTAGGCGTGCAGAGCGAGGAGCAGGTTTTCAGTGGCAGCACAACAGTCTTCGACGGCGAACTTCCAGTCAGCCTTGCCGAGAACAAGGATTCCGACTGCGGCACCTTCGATGAACTTTCCGTTGGGTGCAAGTTCTGCGATCTTTTTGAGTGTCTCTTTGTTTTTGATGACAACAAAGATCCACGGCTGTGTGTTTCTGCCGGTCGGTGCCTTGGATGCACACTCCAGAGCTTTTCTGATAAATTCCTGCGGTATTTCCTCTTCCTTGAATTTGCGGACACTGTGGCGCGACTGGATTACGGTAATACCGAAGTTTGCTATCCCCGGATTTCTCACATTCATAATTACTCCTTATGCAGGAGAAGTAAAGAGCCTTTCTGAATGGACAATTACGGCACATTCCGACAGGCAGAGATGCCTCTTCGTCTGCACTCCCATTAAAAAAGATTAGATCCAGCCGGTCAGGAACTGCCAGAGGTTCGACAGACCGGTCATGAGAATCTGCGTCATCATATCCAGATCCACGCCGAGCAGTGGTGTCAGGAACACGAAGAAACACACTGTCGCAAGCGAACTCCCGATATTTGCCACCGCCGCAACGATCAGAATCCGGAACAGCGGAACCGAGATCATCTCGCCGACGGACTCGGCCTTCGAGATTGCTTTCAGGTCTCCTGCGGTCGGAGGCCGCATCTTCGCCTCAACGATTGCCGCAAACCAGCCGGCTGCAAGGAACGGATTCAGCGAGGTCATCCAGGCAAGTGCTGCGGCGACCGCCGCGGAGAACGGGTGGCCGCGAACGAGGAGCGTTGCAACACCCGCGAACAGTGCGTGCAGAAGCACCCAGTAAATAATTGCCCAGACCAGAAGATCGGTTGCGCCGGAAAATGCAATCGCTATCAGGATCACCGCAAACATTGCGACGAACAGACCGCCGATGATCTTTCCCCAGGGGTAGTGTTTCGGTTTTGCCAGAAGTTCTGCAAGCGGCGGAAGTGTTGACGGTTCTTCCCGGTATCGGTTGATTCCCGGCACATGTCCCGCACCGACCACCACCACCGCACGCTCGTAGTGACTCTTCTCCAGATCGATCACACCGTGGGCGAGGTAGGCATCACGTTCATCGATGAGCGCCCTCGCCCCGTTCGGTGAGAATTTATGGAACTCTTCGAGCGCCATCTCAATAATGTCCGGATTGGTCAGCTCGTCAATTGAGACCTTGTCGATGCCGCCTGCGGAGTCGTCATCCTCATTGTCTGCGGCAAATATCGATTGCATCAGCTCCCAGATGAGCCTGATCTTTTCCAGAATCTTCATCCCTCCCCAGAACCGGGAGAGCGTGATCCGAATGTCGCGGTCAATGAGGACAAGCCGGATGCCCCGCTCCTCGGCGAGCCGGATGGCTTCCTTCATCTCGGCACCCGGTTCAATTCCAACGTTCATGCCGATCTTTCGCTGGACGTAGGCTAAGATCCACTGTACAAGCATCAGCGTGAAGTTGCCTTTCAGCAGATCCTTTACTTCCGGCGACTCGTGCTTCTCTGCCTCGGGAGTTATCCCGTTTGCCGCGTCTTCGGCCTCTTTCATCTGCTGTTTTAGTGCGGCAAACCGTCCCGGGTCCAGTTCGATGGCGATGACATCAGGGTTGATAGTGTCCACTGCTTCACGGACTTCGTCGATACTTTTCTGCGAAACGTGGGCAGTTCCGACAATATGTATTTCTGTCATGATTTTTTCGGGCGTAGAGAATATTTGTGTGCTCCGCTGCTGTCGAACACAATGGTTGACCCTGGGATTATACTATGTTTTTGATACTGGTTTTCGGTTTTTTCCAGCTCGGTATCCTCGGCTGTACGCCTTTTCAGGAGGTCTTCCGTGATCTGCCCGGGATTGGCTGTCTCATTGCCGGCGATGCATCCCGGACACTCGGAGATGATGAGGCCCCCGCCGTCAAGCATAAATGGATACGTCCGGCAGATATGCGGTCGGCTGTGGTACACCCGGAACCGGTTATTTTCGAGAAAGATGCAGTTTTTGTCCGCACCTCGTTTGAGTACCCAGCCGAAGGTAAAGGTACATCCGTCCTGCTGTATCCACTCCGGATACGGTTCGGCTATCTCGTCCTTCTGCATACCGGCTGCCTCTGCAAGAACTTCGATCTCCGGAGGCGTAACCATAACCTCGTTGTCGGGCCCGCTGCAGCATTCTCCGCAGAGGAGGCAGGAAAATCCTGCTTCGCGCACTTTTTGTTCGATTCTGTCCGTGTTCGTGTTGTCCATTGTTTATTCGTAGGCGTCGATGTGGTTCCTGATTGCGGCCTTAATCTGTTCCGGCGTGTAGCCGAGAAGGCTTGCGAGGAACATTGCGCCCCCTGCGCCTGATCCCTCTTTGATTTCTCCTTCTGCATACCGGGCAAGCCCCGCATGGCCGAGTGTGTCAAACTCAGGATCAACGTAGTAGGCGTCGCATCCAATTGCCGCTGCGGTTTCCCGGAACGTGGCGGTCGGATCATTAAAGACGTAGGAGGTAGTGACCACATCCGGAACGGTGTTTCCAAGTGCCCGGATAACCGCTGCGACCGCAAGCATCTGTGTTCCTCCGGCGAGGAAGAGTTTGCCGGAGTAGCTTTCGGCGATGCCCGCAGCAACCGGAATCATGGGGTCGCCGATCTTTGCAACAATGCCGAGCGGATCGGCAGTGCCGGCATCCGCAACACGGGCAAATGCCTCTGCTGCTATCTGTTCCTTTTGGGTCACCGGATTGTCTACCAGACAGCTGCTGACCTTTGCCGCATAGCCGAGTGCGCGAAGGACACAGAGAGCTGTTGTTGTTCCGCCCGGAAGACATTCTCCGAGGACCAGCATGTCACAGGTCTGGGACAGATACTCGCCGACTTTTATTCCCCGGTCATAGAGTTTTCGTGCTTCCGGGACTGCGTTCCCTTCCCTTGGGTCGCCGCCGGTTTTTCCTCCGAGGTTCATGTACGGAACGGTGATCTCGGACTCAATTCCTGCTGCAATCATCAGAGGATGCATGCCGATGAGATCCATCATCGCAAGCGTAAGGACTGCAGGCGTCGGGCAGCCGGTTGGTGTGTTCGGGGTAACTCCTTCTGCGGACAGTTCTCCGTTGAGGATCAGTTCTGCGTCCAGCGGCGGGACCAGCAGACTTTTTTCCGGGCTTTCTCCGGCGCCGGACACTCCGGGAATCGTGGATACAAGACTGTTTGCAAGGATGAGTGCAAACATCGGGGCTTCGGGTTCGAAGTCTGCTCGTGCTGACACAAAAGACATGGTTCTATATCTATTTGGACTGACAAGAAATAATAGATATGAAGTCGGTCCGCGCCCTGCTGCAGTTTACCACTATCCTTCCTCTGGGGGAACCTGCAGATTTCGATCGGTTTGCGCAGCGCAGCTGGCTTTATCCTCTTGCGGGATACGTGAGCGGCGCGGTTGCTGCGCTTCCGGGACTTCTCGCCTGGTACTTCGGGTACACCAACCCGCTCGTGATCGCCGCGTTCACGCTCGCCCTTGTGATCTTCATCACGGGCGCAAACCACTTCGACGGATTACTTGACTTCGGCGACGGTCTCATGGCGCACGGCAGCCGCGAGAAACGGATTGCGGCAATGACCGATCGGACAACCGGCGCGGGTGCGCTTGCCCTTGGCATGATGATTGTTCTGATCACCTTCGCAGGTTTCTCCTCACTGCCGCCGCTGTGGATTGCTGCGGCTGTGCTGTGCGGCGAAGTGTTCGGCAAGATGGTAATGGGTCTCTTTTCGGCTCTGGGAAAGCCGTTCCATGAGGGAATTCAGAGCTATATTTATGAAAAGTCATAGCGGCGGTTTGCCGCGTACACGGTACTTCTTGTTCTTCCGCTTTTTCTTCTGCCGGAAAAAATAGTCGTGGCCGCCGGACTTGCTGCGGCATTTCTGACATTTGGTGTCCTGTGGTATCTTGCGCGCAGATGTTTCGGCGGCGTCAACGGTGATGTCACCGGTGCGGGCAATGAAATTGCCCGCGCTGCTGTGGCCCTTGTGTTTGCTTTTCTGCTGGTCTGACGTCAGCGTCTGCGCGAGAGCGTTGCAAACCCGTTACCGGCATCATCGGAACACTCGATATCGGTTGCGTTTGGATCCTCAATGACGGTATTAAACAGCATCATGCCTTCCATGAGCTGCTGATCCATCGGGAGACCGCCTTTGGATCCGCGGAGTGCCTGCGCGTACGGGCTCGGGGCTACGCGGCGGTTTACCCGGATGCCCGCACAGCGCGCGCAGAAAATACAGCTGCTGTGAACGGATACTTCCTTGTCCTGACACATAACGGTTGCTTTTCCGTTTGGTTTCCTATTAAGCGGCAACGTCTTCATAACTCAAAATACTGCCTCAAATCCGTATTAGTCTATCGATATCTTGTTTCCCGGTCTGAGGGGATTTTTGGTCCTGATTCACAGAATATTTATATGGATTCACATCGAATCTGTTATACTCGTATTGAGACAGGTATGCATGCATTTGCACGATGCCTATCAATGAGTCAAAGTGGAGATAAATTACTATGGCAGCAGAAAAGCCCCACATGAATCTTGCCGTTATCGGTCACATTGACCACGGTAAGTCCACCACTGTCGGTCGTATTCTCTTTGAGAGCGGCGTCGTACAGCAGCACGTTCTTGACGGATACAAAAAGGAAGCAGAATCCAAGGGTAAGGGAACCTTCGAGTTCGCCTGGGTAATGGACTCCCTCAAGGAAGAGCGTGAGAGAGGTATCACGATTGATATCGCCCACAAGAAATTCGAGACTCCGAAGTACTCTTTTACCGTCGTGGACTGTCCGGGTCACCGTGACTTCGTCAAGAACATGATCACCGGTGCATCCCAGGCTGATGCAGCAATCATCGTCGTGTCCGGAACCGAAGGTCCGATGGAGCAGACCAAGGAACACATTTTCCTGTCCAAGACTCTTGGTATCAACCAGATCATTGTTGCAATCAACAAGATGGACGCTGTTAACTACTCTGAGGAGAAGTACAACGAGGCAAAGGAAAAGATGTCCAAGCTCATTGCATCCGTTGGATTCAAGCCGGCCGAGACTCCGTTCATCCCAATCAGCGCATTCGTCGGTGACAACATCAAGGCAGCATCCGCAAACACTCCGTGGTACAAGGGCCCGACCCTTCTTGCAGCACTTGACGACTTCAAGCAGCCGGACATGCCGACCGACAAGCCGTTCAGACTCCCGATTCAGGATGTGTACACCATCTCCGGTATCGGAACTGTCCCGGTCGGACGTGTCGAGACCGGTGTCATGAAGAAAGGAATGAAGGTCTCCTTCATGCCGGCAAACGTTGAGGGTGAAATTAAGTCCATTGAGATGCACCACGAGGAAATCCCGCAGGCACTGCCGGGTGACAACGTTGGTTTCAACGTCCGCGGTATCGCAAAGAACGATGTCCGCCGCGGTGATGTCTGTGGTCCGGTTGAGAACCCGCCGACCGTTGCAGAGGAGTTCCAGGCACAGGTTGTTGTTCTTCAGCACCCGTCCGTTCTTTCCGTCGGATACACTCCGGTGTTCCACTGCCACACTGCACAGACTGCCTGTATGTTTATCTCCCTTGACAAGAAGCTTGACCCGCGCTCCGGACAGGTTAAGGAAGAGAATCCGGCATTCCTCAAGGCCGGCGATGCAGCAATCTGCACCATCCAGCCGACCCGCCCGCTCGTTATCGAGAAGGCAAAGGAACTCCCGCAGCTCGGACGTTTCGCAGTCCGTGATATGGGTATGACTGTTGCAGCAGGTCTTGTTCTGAACGTCAAAGCAAAACAGATGAGATAATCTCATCTATCACGAATTTTTTGTGGTGATTGACAATGCAGAAAGCCAGAATACGCCTTACTGGGACGGATTATGAAAAAGTGGAGACGGTTTGTACCCGTATCCGGGAGATTGCAGAGCGTACCGGTGTAAATCTGGCAGGACCCATCCCGTTGCCGACCAAGCGTCTTATTGTTCCGATCCGGAAGAGTCCGGACGGAGAAGGCACCGCAACGTGGGATCGCTGGCAGATGCGCGTTCACAAACGCCTCATCGACCTTGATGCCGATGAGCGTGCGCTCAGACAGCTGATGCGTATCCAGGTTCCAAAGGATATCAGCATCGAGATTGTTCTGGAGAACTAAAATCCGAGGTGAGGGCCTTATGCCCGCCCCAACCTTTTTGTCACACATCCAAAGTCGTGTTCGTGTCGAGCACGTGTTTTTCGCTATTCTGATTGTTGCGGTTATTCTGAGATTTGCGTTTTTGGATCTCAAGCTGTTTCATCATGATGAGGCGATTCATGCATGGTTTTCCTATCAACTGCTGACGCAGGGAACCTATATCTATGATCCTGTGTATCACGGTCCGTTCCTGTATTATGTTACTGCAGGGATGTTTGCGCTGTTCGGTGATTCGGATCTGGTAGGCCGCATTCTCCCGTGTATATTCGGGACGGCGCTGATTCCGCTGGTGTACTGTCTGTACCGGATGGAATATCTTTCTGGAAAGACTGCGGTCATTGCCGGTATCTTTGTTGCCATTGCCCCTGAGATGATTTACTTTTCGCGGTTCCTGCGCAATGATGTCTTTGTGGTGTTCTTTTCGCTGCTGATTGTGGTGGCGTTCCTCGCATGGATTCAGAAGGGAAAGTGGTATTATCTGTTTGCTGCAGGTATTGCTGCGGCTCTCGGCATGTGTTCCAAAGAGAATATGCCGATCATTTTGGTGATGTTTGGTCTGTTCTTCCTGTATCTTGTGTGGAGCAGAAAGATCACGTTCCCCAAACACTGGCTGCGTGATATGATTCTTGCGGCTGCGGTGTTTTTTGGAATTATTTTCCTGTTCTATTCGTCGTTTGGTGCACATCCGGAGGTGATTCTGACTGCGGGTCCTTCGGCGATTGAACACTGGCTGAATATGCACAATCAGCAGCGTATCGGCGGTCCGCCGTTCTATTATCTGATCTTGTTCGTGCTGTATGAGCTGCCGGTTCTTATCCTTGCGGTTGCGGGCGTGATACTGTATCTGCGCCGTCCGTGCGGGAAAAATCCGGCGACGGAAGAAGAGATTCTTCCGGATATTTCGGATGCGGAGCTCTTTGAGAGTGCCGGAGAGACGGAGTCCGGTCCGGACCCTCCCGCCCCGGTTCCTGCGAAGAAGAGGTTTTCTCTTTCAGAACTGTTCCGCCGACCGGAGCGTCCGGTTGTGCTGAACCGTCAGGAGGAGTTTATCCGGTTTGCTATCTACTGGACGATTATGGCCTGTCTTACGTATGCGTACATCGGTGAGAAGGTTCCGTGGCTGTCGCCGCACCAGCTGGTGCCGATGATCTTTGTTGCGGCGTACGCGCTGTCGTTTGCCGGAAAGTACACAAAGCCGCTGATGGTTGTTGCCTGTGCGTTTCTGCTGGTGGTTACGTTCCATGTGGTGTTTACTCCTGCGGATATTGCAGAGCCGATTGTACAGGTGCAGAATTCGGAGGATCTTGTGGAGCTGATGGCGGCGATTGATGCTTCCGAGAAGGTTGCGATTTCGTCTGATCAGGGGTGGCCGTTTACGTGGTACTATCGCGGTGACGGCTGGGATAAGATAAGTTATTACGGCAGGAAGATATCCGAGGATAGTGTTCTTGCGGGAGATTTTGATATCATCATGACGCATGACGGCGATAGTTATGAGAGTCTCCCGGGATATGAGAAGAAGACGATCCGGTTAAGCTACTGGCTTGATGGTGCTGCAACCGAGAACGATCCCGGTTTGCTCTGGTATTATGTGACGCGGGACGGAAAGATCGGCAGCATCAATACTGATGTCTTTACGCGGGTTTCGTAAGTGAACGGGTATCTTCGGATACTCTCATATTTTTTTGTAACAGGCGTTGTTGCCGATATCTTCGTTTCCTGCCGTCCGCGATCGTCATTGATGGTGTTTCAGCCCGCGAGCCGCAGGCCCCGAGGCCGGGGCCGTGTTCACCAAGCACCCAGAACGCAAGGCCGAAGACCACGCGCTCTGTGTTTTTGCGGGAGGGAACAGAACGGTGCAGCGCCGCGGTGTCCGACAGATTCAATTTTACCGGCACCGTACGGTTTTTCCATCGGGAAGATTTGCAAATTCCCCGAATGTCAAAAAAATTGTTCCAACGGATGTCCGGTCTCCCGGTGGGATGCGCAGAGTAAAACAGGGTCGGTTTCGACAGGTACTCCGACAATTTGCTTGGGTGTTGTATTCCGGATGAACCCGTACAGGTGCCATCTCCTCGAGAAAGGAGAACTCCCACTATTCTTTCTGCATGGATCCTGTACGTGAGGAGGTTTTCCTTTGCGTTTACCAAAGTGTGATTCCTTTGGTTCATCTCTATGAGGTTTTCCAGAGTACCTTGTGCCGCCGTTCAGATGTGTCGCCTGAATTTCATAAAAAAAAGAGGATGAAGGTGTTAGTTTCTTCTTCTGATGAGGATGCCCGCTGCGAG
>JAISHD010000005.1 GCA_031262705.1 Methanocalculaceae archaeon
TTGCGAGGAGCGTCTGGACAGAGTTGCCCGCCGGTTAAGACGCAGTCTTCTTCGCCGCCGAAGAGGTTGACTTTGGGGCCGGGGACGGCCATAGTGATGTACTGGCGGCCCAGACGCCGTCCGCTGCGGAAGGTGCATTCGCTTCCTTCGCCAAGAACGGCAAGCCATTTGAGAAAAACTTTTTCGACGGCTGTCTGTAAGTTTTTGGTGTCGTCTGCGCTGATCTGTCCTTCTCTGAGGGTCTTTGCGGTGAGCAAACTTATCTCGGTGACTGCGGTTTCCGAGAGGCGGTAGGTGAGGGTTTTCGGGGCGGTGTCAAGCTGCATGGGGACTGTAGGTTGTATGAGTAAGAATGTTCTGTGCTGGTATTTATTGGGTACGGGTTTGGTAAGGCGGAACGGAAACAATCTTGGAGTGTACTACGAAGCAGACTAAACCAAAGGGCTGGGCAATGTTATCATCAAAACGTTCTGGAAAGACTGGTTCGAAGAGACGGGTGCAAATGGACAGCGGAAAAACCGGCTGCACTTTGACATTGAGCACGACAACCTGATTCTCTGGAAGGATGCGGACGATCTGCAGGAGCGACTGGAAGCAAGGGATACGGTAATCAGCATCCATCACGAACCATGACACCCCCTCATCCCAAATAAAAAAATCTCAGGGAACACACAAAGCACCCCTCGTTCCCCATCACACCAAGACCACTCCACAGAGAATGAACAAAGGTATTACCGATCGGTCGGTAACAAAAAATCACCAGAAAAATCCGGCAAAAGAAGAATAGCCGGACATTGAAAGACATCACAAAATTTGTTACCTCTGTTACCTCAAAAACCGTACTCTCCAAAAAACCAAACAAAAAACTGAAGACACAATACCAAACCATCGGTAACAAAAACAGAAACTCCAAAAATACAAAATAGAATCCAAAACAAACCAGAATAATGAGATAGTTTTGTTACCGACCCTATCGGTAACACCGCATAACCCATCAGAAAAACACTGTTTTCCGCAACACATATCTCCATCCTCTGGAAATCTGCCGTCCTCAGGATGAATCAGTGGAAACTCTGTAGAACATAATTACTAATTTACACAAATTAGTAATTCTTAGTAATTCCTCTGCACCCGGAAATAATCCTGCCCAAAAAATAAATACACAGAGTAATTTCTGTCCGAACTTGGCTCATCCTCACACCCTTGATCCCTGAACCGAAGCCAGCCACTCCTTATCCACAATATAATACTGGGCTTTCCCTTTCTTTCGCATCCGGAGATACTTACAATCCTCAAGATGCATCAGATCAGTTCTTGCAGTCTGATATACAATCGAAAATCTCTCCGCAATCTCCCGAATCCCAAACTCCTCATCCTTATACTCCAGCATATACCGAAGGATCTGCCCCTGCCGCTTTGTCAGATCTGGTAAAGCAGCAGTCAGGCGATCTGCTTTACTTATCCTCTCCCGCTCATTGTGCAGATGCTCGGCGAGTTTTTCCCGCGCTTTTTGGATGCAGTGGATATTATATCCGATAAAGTAGGTCAGATCCATTGCATCCTTTTCCGTTGCGGTGTACGCGTTCCGGTACTGCGTCGGAGCCTGGGTGATAATTTTTGAGATCGGAATGTACTCAAACAGCCGGTAGCCGCGGGAAAGCACATACCAGTAAAACAGTGTTCTTGCGGTTCTCCCGTTCCCGTCGTAAAACGGATGAATATATCCAATCAGGAAATGCAGTGCAATCCCTACAATGATCGGATGAACAAATGAATCAGCCGGGCTGTTCTTCCGATCCCGGTTCGCCAGATCACAGACGGCCTGAATCAGGGCGGGAAGCTCCGCTGATTTCGGAGGGTAATGGACAACTTTTCCTGATCGTCCTTCCACAACCGCAACATCGTCTGTTGTCCGGAACGTTCCTGACTGATGTTCATCCTTCAGGGTATCGGTTGTTACAATCCGGTGAATCTCACAGAGACATTCAGGAGTAAGCAAAATATCTTTTTTGTCCCGGATTAACTGCATTGCGTGATGATTGTTTACAATCATCTGTTCGTCCTTTGTTTTTGGAGGAATATTTTTCCGCAGCATATGTTTGGCGACCAGTTCCGTAGTTACTGCGCCTTCCAGTTTGCTGGAATAAATTGCTTCATCCGACAACGCCTCAATGATATACGCAGACATTGCGTCGAGTGTTTTTTTTCCCACATCGAAAATCCTAGAAAGATCCTGATCACACAGATACAGTTCTTCTGCAATTTCTCCGGTCAGTACATACCGTATCTCAATGGGATCAAAGGGCAGCCGCTGTGATGCGAGATGTCGTGCAAGTTTCATCATCTGCCAGACCCGGTCTGCAGCATCCGGTTTTACGCGGTAGCGAAGCTCTTCGTATGTATAATAATTCCCATTCTCATTGATACTCTGTATCTCTTTTGCAAGTTCCTGCATGTCCGCAGCAGGGGGGGGTGAGGAAGTATTTGTTTTCATAGTGGTAATTTTTAATTACTAATTTATTGATATTAGTAGTTCATAAATATGTCCTTCCCAAAAGAGATCACCCTAATATCCCCTGCCGCCCTACTATACCAGTACAACAATGCCGGATCACCACACTCTCCCGGAAATCCTTGAGCAGGTCAGATGCGGCACGCTTGACCCTGCCACAGCCGGGCAGCTGATCAGCAGTCTTCCCGTTGACCAAGTCGCCAACCTCGACCTCAATCGTGCAGACCGCTGCGGCATCCCCGAAGTCGTCTTAGCCGAAGGGAAAGACACCGAATCACTCGTCAAAATCATGCACAGCTATGTCCGGGCCGCAGGCCGGGTTCTGGCAAGCCGCATCAGCCCCGAACAAACCACAGCAGTACTTGCCTCCCTGCCATCAGGCATCACCGCCGACTACCGCGAGATCTGCCGCATCCTCATCCTCTCGGACGGTACCGTTCCGGCCCCTTCGGGAGGGACGGTCGCAATCGTTACCGCAGGAACCTCCGACATCCGTGTCGCCGAAGAAGCCCGCGCCATCGCCGAAGAGATGGGGGCAGCTGTTCTGACGGCATACGACGTAGGCGTTGCCGGAATCCACCGGCTGTTTCCGGCACTCGAAAAGCTCCGGGACGCAGACATCTACGTAGTCTGTGCAGGCCGCGAAGGAACCCTTCCCTCCGTCGTTGCAGGCCTCGTCAACAAACCGGTCATCGGCGTCCCCGTCAGTACCGGCTACGGCTACATGGGCCATGGCGAAGCCGCCCTCGCCTCCATGCTGCAGTCCTGCGCCGCAATAACCGTCGTCAACATCGATGCAGGATTCACCGCGGGAGCGGTTGCCGCCCGCACCGCTGCACTCATCGGAGGAAAACCATGAAACGCGGCCTCATCCGTGAACCAGAGGTTCACGAGACGTCTCACGGCTCGAAGAGACGTGGACTTTACGTCGGAAGATTCCAGCCGTACCACAACGGTCACAGATCCGTCATCGAACGAATCGCGGACGAAGTCGATGAACTCATCATCGGTATTGGCAGTGCCGAGATCAGCCACGACCTCCGTCACCCGTTCACCGCAGGGGAACGGGTGCTTATGATCAGCCGTGCCCTCAAAGACATCAAAATCCCCGTCTATATAATTCCGTTAGAGGACGTCAAGAGAAACGCCCTCTGGGTTG
>JAISHD010000002.1 GCA_031262705.1 Methanocalculaceae archaeon
AAGTTCCACCTCGATTTATCGCGTGAATACCGACAACTTCGTGGTTGCTGCTGTCCCTGAATCTGCACAGTCCCGGATCGGTCATCAGGTTACTAACTTCGATCTTGACCCGAAAAACATGTCAGCATCCCTGTACCTCGGAATCTATCATCGCCAGAGCAGGGACTCAACCGACCTGTCACTGATTGCTCCGGTGTATTCGCCGGACGGTGAATATGAGGGGTACATCGCATTTGTCCTTAACCCCGATCTCTTCTTTGGTCCGGCACTCACCAACGCAAGCTCTGCCAGGGGTGAGATCATCGTCCTGCTTAATGATAACGGTGATATCCTCTACTGTCCGGAAAACACTCTGATCGGCAAGAATGCTATTCAACTGGCGAACAAAGCAGGGTTTGACACCGCAGACATTCTCTCCCGTATGGTTCGTGAGAAATCCGGCACGGCAACTCTTCCTGCCTACAGCTACGGGTTCATGAAGTATGTTATGCTTGCAGCCGCCTGGAACACACTGGAGACTGACTACGGCAATGTCACCGTTGTTGTCAGCAACATAACCAATACGCAGTGGACGGTGAATATCCCTTCTGCAACCACCAACGATACGCTTGAATCCTTTGTGACCTCAGCGTATCTGTATGCGGTGGAGAATGGTCAGAAAAAAGCACTTGCTGCATTCAATGATCCGAACGGGCAGTTTGTTACCCGGCAGTATGTGATCGCCGCGTTTGACATGAACGGCACACTCCTTGCAAATGCTCTGTGTCCCAACCTGATTGGTTCCGATCGCAGTGTTCTCACGGATCCGAACGGTGTTCAGATTCTCCGGACACTTGTGCATCGGGCAAGTCAGGGTGGCGGCCATGCGATGTACCTGTATCCGAACACCATGCGCGACCAGCACATGGAGATTAAACTGTCCTACATCCTGCCGGTGAATGATACCTGGTTTGTTGTTGCAGGAACATATCTGGACGAAGAACCGACCTATGCAGACCCGTTTCTCAAAAATGAGATGATAAGCTACGTCCGGTCGGTAAAGCAGTATGCACTTGAAAACGGCAGGGATGCAGCTGTTGCGGAGCTGAATAAGGTGGATGGAATATTTTTCCGCGACGACATTCTCCTGATAGCGGTTGATGCAGGGGGGACTGTCATTGCCCGGCCCAACAATCCGGCTCTTATCGGCAGCAGCATCACCGGCATAACAGACATCTACGGCGCATCGATTGGTCGCGATGTTCTGTCGGCCGCCCTCTCCGGCGGCGGGATGCAGTATCAGTATATGCCCAACCAGTTCACGCATGAAAGTGAGATGACTCTTATCTACACGCTGCCGGTTGATGATACCTGGTTCCTTGCCGCGGGTATTCCCCTGATCAGGGAACCATGATCCGGTTCTCCTATTTTTGGTCCTTTCTTCCCCGTGATACACCATCGCATGGTTGAGTATTTATGCCGTCCGTTCGAATAGTTACGGCAATGAATGATTCAGAAGTACTGATGAATCCCAATGATCTGGTACAGTTCCTGAAGAAAAATCCTGCTGATTTTACGAAGGATGACATCATCCGTTTCTGCGAGGAAAATGGAATCGAGATGGTGAACTTCCGCTACGTTGCAGGTGACGGGAAACTGAAGACATTGAATTTTGTTATCTCTTCCAAAGAATATCTGGATACCATTCTCTCTGACGGCGAACGTGTTGACGGCAGCAACATCTTCCCGTTCATTGAGGCGGGCAGTTCCGATCTGTATGTTGTTCCGCGCTACAGCACGGCATTTGTGGATCCGTTTGCGGAAGTGCCGACGCTTGATATTCTCTGTTCTTACTATGACAACGAGGGAAAACCGCTTGCATCCTCTCCAGAGTACATTCTGCGCTGTGCGCGCGATGCATTTAAGAAGAACACCGGCATGGACTTCAAATGTCTGGGCGAGCTTGAGTACTATGTAATCTGACCCGAAGAATGCCTCTATCCCGGACTGGATCAGAAAGGTTACCATGCATCAGGTCCCTTCTGCAAGTTTGAGGAGATGCGGACAGAAGCGATGCTGATGGTTGCCCGTGCAGGCGGCCAGATCAAGTACGGCCACTCGGAGGTCGGCTGCTTTACCAAGGATGGCTATTACTATGAGCAGCATGAGATTGAGTTCCTGCCAACCGATCCGATTCTTGCGGTTGAGCAGATTGTGATCGCAAAGTGGGCGCTGCGGATGCTTGGCTACAAGTACGGTGTTGAGGTCTCCTACGCACCGAAGATCACTGTCGGCAAGGCTGGTTCCGGTCTGCACTTCCACATGCTTGCCGAGAAGAACGGCAAGAACATGATGGTCAAGGATGGTCGGCTTTCCGATACGGCAAAGAAGATGATTGCCGGGATTCTGGATGTCGGCGATGCGGTTACGGCGTTCGGCAATCCGATTCCGACCTCCTATCTGCGGCTGGTTCCGCATCAGGAGGCACCGACCTACATCTGCTGGGGCGACCGCAACCGGTCGGTTGTTGTCCGTGTTCCTCTGGGATGGACCGGTTCGATCGATATGGCGGCTGAGGCAAACTTCGGCATTCACCGCAAGGTAAACAAGGCGTCCAAACAGACGTTTGAGTACCGCGTGGCCGACGGTGCTGCTGATATGTATGAGACGGTTGCCTGCCTGATTGTCGGTGCGATGCACGGTCTTGCCATGTCCGATGCGCTTGAGCAGGCGAAGAAGCTGTATGCAAGCGGCAACATCTTCAACAAAGAGTATGCGGCATTCTTAAAGACGCTGCGCCAGCTTCCGACCTGCTGCGATGAGTCGGCGGATGTGCTTCTTGCAAAGCGTGTACTTTTTGAGGCGGACGGCATCTTCCCCGCAGGTGTGATTGATGCACAGGTAAAGAAGCTGAAGGCGTTCGGCGACAAGGGATTATCCGACAGTCTGCTCGGCAATACGGATGCATTTGCTGAGCTTGTTGCACGCTACCTTCACGTGGCGTAATCATTCCATTCCTCTTTTTTGATCATGCGGCGTGCAAAAAATGTGCAGTATCCGGCAATTGTTTCCGGCAGTGCGGCAGGTGAGGTTACGGTCCGGCTTACGTTTCCGTTCCGCCACCTGCATTACAGTTTTACGATTGCGGTACCCCGGTCACTGTATGTGGGTGCGCGCATGTCGGGGAAGAGTGCGCATGTTCCCGCATGCATCGGTGATGCCTGGCTTGCCGGATATTACACAGCGTTCACTTCTGATCCGGCGCTTGTGCCGTTTTATCGGATACTGTTGTCGGAGCTCCGGAAAATCCGGTCGTCCCAAAACTATGACGATGATGCATATCTTGAACTGATTGCCGCGTTTGTGCAGTCGATCCCATATGATACGGAAAAGGTTGCCGCAATTGATCGCGCTCCGCGGTTTCCGGTGGAGACGGTGGTGGACGGCAGGGGCATCTGCAGTGACAAGTCGCTGCTGCTTGCAGGACTTCTTGCCCATGAGGGATATGCGGCAGCAGTTCTGCACTTTTCTCCGGAGAATCATCTCGCGGTCGGAATTCCCGTACCGGACGGATACGATTTCCGCGGCTGCGGGTGTGCGGTGATCGAGTCAACGGCTCTCGGGTATGTGGGCGATGCCGGGGGGACGTTTCCGGCGGGTGACGGCGGGGTCAGAACACTTGCGTCCCGCCCGAAGGTATTTTTTGTGGGACACGGTTCAAAACGATACGGAAGTATTGCCGGGGTGTCGAGAATTCTTTCGGTCCGCTCCGCTCTGCGGGAGAAACTTGCGGAGGACGGTTCGTTTGTCGGGGAGATCCGATCCGAAGAGGAGATGATCTCTTGCAGCAAAGCAGAACTTTCGGCATCGCGCAACCGGCTTGAAGAGCTTGAGGCGGCGACGGCAAAGCTTTCGGAAGATGCTGAGGCGTTTGCCGCGGCATATGCAGTGTACAGAAAAGCGGTTGAGTGCCATAATGCCGGGGTTGCCCTGCTTGCCGATGAGTACAACCGGCTTGCTGTTGCACTCGCATTTCTTCAGCACAACCGGCTGGACCGGCCCGCGGTCTTTGCACGGATACGAAATCTGCGGATATGAACAACCCCGTCCATTCAAAAATTATGCATGATCCGCGGTGGATTCTGTCACAGTCGCGGTATTGTTTACTTTCAGTGCGAGGTAGTACTCGAGGTTGTTGATGCAGCCGGGGTCGGGTCCCAGCGGGTTTCCGAAGTAGCCGTATGCACGGGCCCGGCATCCGCCGCAGTGATAGCGGTACTCACAGGAACCGCAGGAGCCTTCCATTTTATCCTTGTTTCTGAGATCGGTAAACAGAGGATCATGTTTCCACAGTTCTTCCAGATCGTTTGTGCGTACATTTCCCACCGTTTTGGGGAAAAATACGCAGGGATCGATGTCTCCGTTCGCCCGGATTGCCATGTAGAATCTGCCCGCACCGCATCCGCCCACAAACTCCGTCAGACCGAGCAGGTTTTCGTTCACCTCCTGATTGAAGAAGTGTGTCGGGACCATCATCTGGTCGCAGGTAGCAGACTCCTGCAGGGCAACCCGTGCAAACTGCGGGGCGGTGGTCAGCACCTGGCAGCCCGAGGTTCTGTTCTTCTCATAGAGCATATGTAAGAGTTCCTCGCGTTCCTGTGGACTCAGGTCTTTTTCCATCATGTCCTGTCCCCTTCCCGTCGGCACAAAGTTGTAGACCATCACCCAGTTGATACCAAGATCACTACAGAGATCGATGATCTTCGGGATCTGATCATAGTTTTCCTTTGTTGCGGTTGTGGAAATGTTGACAAAGAATCCTGCGTCAACGGCATTTTTTACACCTTCGATCGCCCGGTTGAATGCCCCCGGAATTCCGCGGAACTCATCATGCGTCTTTGCATCCGCTCCGTCGATGCTGATCTGTACATACTCGGCACCTGCTTTGCGGAGTTCTTCAGCCCGTTCCTGTGTAATCAGTGTTCCGTTGGTTGCAAGTGCAACATACATCCCCTGATCCCGTGCATGACTGATGAGCTGCAGAATATCCGGACGTGCCAGCGGTTCTCCGCCGGAGAATGCAATCACGGCAACACCGAGTTTTGACAGACGATCGATCAGGTTCAGCGCTTCTTCGGTGGTCAGTTCGTCGTCAAGTGCCTTTCCGGCGGCTGCGTAACAGTGGCGACAGCGGAGATTGCACCGGTGGGTAACATCCCAGACCACCTGTAATGGTGCTCCCGGAACGAACGGGCGGCGGACACCAAACTCTGCGATACCTTTCATCACCGATACGAGGCCTTTTCTCCAATAGGAATCCCGGAACGTCATTTTGATCTCCTCTTCGGGAACACCGAAATTATGTGCTCCTGCCCGGATAATGAAAGCAACCTCGTGGGATGCCCTGCGGCATTTCGGGCATACGTCATCTCGTAACCCCAGGTAATGTTCAAGAGCAATTTCCCAGACGGTTTCCTCCGCATTCTTCACACTCATGACTCATTCCGGCGATGATCCGCCGTGATAAGGGATTACCTATTAAAACACTGAGAATATTGATGCTTGTTTCTGTTTCCATATTGATCACTATTAACAGGGAACATCGGTTTTGCAGTAATAAATATCGATGGAAGGTGACAAAAACCGATAAAACAAATCTATTTGTCCTGTATTTTGCAGGTGTGCACTCTACTTGTCAATATTTGGGAAGTGACAAAAAAGTGAGGCAGGAACGCCGGTTCAATGGGTTTTCGAAAAAAAAAAAAAAAAAAAAAAAAAAAAAAAAAAAATTAAAAGGGCAAGACCGGTATACAAAAAACGGGCAAACAGTGAAACCAACTAAATATCAGCAACCGCACCAAAGGTTAAGCGGAAAACGGTT
>JAISHD010000016.1 GCA_031262705.1 Methanocalculaceae archaeon
ATTGTTCTTGTGATGGCAATCTATCTTGCGGCAATTCTCCTGCGCAGACATTTCCAACAGAAACTTCTGAGATAAATTATGACAAGCGTTATTCAGACACATCATCTGAACCTTTCGTATGGTTCAAAACAAGCACTCTTTGACGTGGACTTTCCGTTTGCGGAAAGACAGGTCACTGCCCTTATCGGTCCGTCCGGCTGCGGAAAGTCAACACTTCTCCGCTGCTTAAACCGGATGAACGATCTCATTCCAAGCTGTAAGATTACCGGAGAGATTCTCTTCCGGGACGAAAATATTCTGGACGCAGACCCGGTCGAGCTGCGAAAACAGATCGGCATGGTCTTTCAGCGGCCGAATCCGTTCCCGAAGTCGATCTATGACAATATTGCCTACGGTCCC
Organism: Methanocalculaceae archaeon; assembly: GCA_031262705.1. Lineage (GTDB taxonomy): Archaea > Halobacteriota > Methanomicrobia > Methanomicrobiales > Methanocorpusculaceae > Methanocorpusculum. Next base: position 400 of record JAISHD010000016.1, read on the forward strand.
CGTGCCCATGGTGAACGGGATGCGGGGAAACTTGATGCAATCGTGGAGAACAGTCTGAAGGGGGCAGCTCTCTGGGATGAGGTCAACGACCGGCTGCACGACTCGGCTCTCGGACTTTCCGGCGGTCAGCAGCAGCGTCTCTGCATCGCACGAACACTTGCGGTGAGTCCGGAGATCATTCTGATGGACGACCCCTGTTCGGCACTGGATCCGATCGCAACCTCGAAGATTGAGACCCTGATTACGGATCTGAAACAGAAGTACACGGTGATTATTGTCACCCACAATATGCAGCAGGCCGCCCGTGTCAGCGATACGACCGGCTTTATGTATCTCGGCAAGCTTGTCGAGGTGGACGACACAAAAAAGATCTTCTCCAACCCCGCAGAAGATCTGACCGAACGCTATGTAACCGGAAGGTTTGGTTAAATGAATGAGTATTTTCATCTGGAACTGGGTTCCTATAAGGATCAGGTAAACTGGTACGGCCGTTTTGCCTTAGGCATGCTGAAAAATTCCCTCATGGCCTTTGAGACGGTTGACCGCGAGATTGCGGCTGATGTTGTCCGGCAGAAGGAGTATATTGCAAGTCAGTATGATCTGCTGAATGAGCGGGGAGTACTGCTGATTGCACTGAATCAGCCGATGGCGACTGATCTCCGTATCATTGCCTGCAGTCTGGATATGATTACGTCATCCGAGCGGGTAGGCCGTTACGGGAAGGATATCGGCGAGCTTGTGGTGCAGTTTACGGCTCGTGAACATGTTATCCCGCTTGCAAAACAGATATGTGAGATGGGCGGGGTGACGACTTCGATGCTGGAGATTGTGTACAACAGTTTTGCGGCAGGGGAGGTTGCGTCGCTTGGGTCGCTTGCCGGGATGGAGGAGTCGGTTGACCGGATGTATTCGGTCATCTATGATGACTGTGTTGCGGCGATGGAACAGAATGTTTCGATTGTTCCGCAGTGCAGTGCGTATCATATGATAAACCGGTATCTGGAGCGGTGCGCTGATCATGCCTGCCGGATGGGCGAGAAGGTCTATTATATGCAGACCGGCAAACGTGTGTCGATTGATGGTATCAGCCGGATGGGCTGAACCGGATACTTTTTTTGTTCTCGCTGATGCTGCGTGGCACTCCTGATAAAAACTGCAGATACTTTTCCGGCGTCAATGAACGGATGCCGGATATCTGAAAAAATATCGAAAAAAGATCAGCGTTTTCGCCGTATCAGAAGTGCGAGAACGCCGAATCCGATGATGATGACATCGATGAGTGCCATAGTCGGATACTGTTTGATCAGATCAATAAAGACTTCGGAGGCCTTTGCTTCTTTGGAGAGGACAAAGCTGATCTCGTAGGTTGTGCCTGCCTCGAATTTGATCGTTTGTTCGTCGTCAAGGTATCCCTCTTTTTTCAGAAGAACCACATGGGTTCCCGGGACAATGTCGGTCTGAGTGGTCGGGGTGAAGCCTTTGTAGTTGTTGTCGATAAAGACATTGGTCCCGGACGGGTTGGAGGAGACGATGAGGGTTGCAACGGTTGGTGTTGGTTTCGGTGTGGATGTTGCTGTCTGGGTTGCGGTAACTGTGGCGGTTGGGGTGGTCGTCTGGGTTGACGTGGTTGTTGTTGCAGTCGCAGTTGCGGTGGCCGTTGCGGTTGCCGATGAGGAGCCGATTACGGTCTTCTTTTCGTACGTGGAGATGACAATCTGGCTGCTGGTACTCTCCTCGGCACTGAGGAGGATGAGTTCTTTCCCGACTGTTCCGGAGGGGACTGTTCCGGTCAGCGTGATGGTTACGAGAATTTCATGGTTGTAGGAGAGGATGAACCCGTTTATGGTGTAGTATTTTGCGGAGCTTGTCAGCGTGGTAAGGGGAGTTCCTTCCGCATGCTTGATCTCGCAGCGCCATTGCGGGTTGGAGAGGTCGGTGGTGAGATACAGGCGGCGATCGGTGGGGTTATCCCGCAGATAGGTGAGGGTAAGTTCTGTTGTTACGGTATCTCCCGGCATGAGTACGCCGGACGGAGTGATCTTCGCATCTGTGTTGGAGTGCCAGGCGGCTGCGGGTGTACAGCAGCATCCGGCAAGCAGGAACAGGGCGAAGATACAGAGAATCAGTTTTTCACTTTTCATCGGAGTCACATACTTCTGTTGAATATGCTCCTCTGTTTCGTCCGGAAGGCTATATATTTTCTGACCGGATGGGGGGATGAGGGATACCGAATGGACGAAAAAAAAAGGTTTGTGTAGTATCTGTAGACATTTCTGTCATGGCTGATTGTTACCACAGTAACGAAGATCCAATCCTCATTCTGATATGTTCGTAAGAGTGTTCCTCTTTCGTTCTTGAGTATGGTTTGACGAATCGTAAAATGGGCACACAGCAAGTAACTGTTTGGTGTCTATCGGATGCGTGACTGTGTCTGCAACTGAGCAGAGATCCGGGATGGACACGGACTCAGGATGAACGGGTTCTCGCTCGCATTGTACGGATCCATAATAGTCATAAAATTTGAAATCATCAGGATGCATGCCGGACAACATTTTGATCCATACGTTCGGGATGTTGTATGCGTCAGCCATGATAAGGCCATGAAGAGAACTCGATGCAATGTACTGGCAGGAACAGATTTCCTCGATGAATCGTGTCGCCCCTGCCTCTATATTGATCACCTGTACTCCGGGAACATCTGCGTAGTGGTGAGAAATTTTCCGGTAATCACTCCAGTACGGAATGATGCCAAGACTGTACTTTTGATCGATCTTCGGCTGATAAAATTCTTTGAACAATACTGCCGGATCACCGTACATTTTCGGGCAGTCGCCAATACATTCCGTGACACGCTCCGCAGTGAGCGGGCCGCGAACGGCACAGATCTTTTGCGGTTCATGGATGATCCGGTCGGTGGAGTTCAGAAAGCCGGTTCCGTACACGATCAGATTTTTCTTTTTGGATGCCTGTTCAAGAATGCTGCCGATACATGAATAGGTTATTCCGGGATTTTTCAGAAGACATCTGTTTGATGTTTTGCCTAATAGGAGATGAGGGGAAGTTTGCCGGAAAGCTGCCGCAGGAATACAGAGTTTATGGCATCGCCCCAGTTGCGAACACCATAAAATCCGGCATAGGGAATAATATTCGTCGAATCAGCGACTAATTCCTGAATCATTTGGATGAAGACATCTTCTGCTTTTGTGGAGAATGAGATAAATTTCTGTTCCCTCATATTTTTCTCCGCCAGAGATACTTGTTGTACCACCGATGCATTTTCACAAAAACGGGAGTGGGTAGATAGGACACCGCTCGATACAACACTACTTTTTCCGGTTATTGATCACACCTTTCAGTTGTTTTCGGGCTTCCTTCGGATATCCGCGATCCAGATTTGCCATGGCCATTCCTAAAATCTGCCACTCATGAAATTGAATGATCTGAGGTGTTCGTTCTGTTGAAAATAATTCCGGTTCACCGGGAATCGGCAGAAAAATATTCTTTGCGCCACTCGTACACAGGGAACCCGGACGACCTACCGGATGTACTTCCAGTATTGTCGGCTCATACGCAACGTTACCGCGAAGTGCCAGCCGTATCATCAGATCAATGTTTTCTCCAAGGACATAATCTGTTTTAAAGAGACCCACATCAATAATCGTTTCTTTCGCTGCAATCAATGCTGAAGTATGTACCCACAGTGCCTGCTGAAAATAATCAATGTATCCTCTTCTGAGATGGTTGGGACATTCTATCACTGAACCATCAGAATATAATCGTGAGAAACCGCCTGCGTAAAAGATCGCCCCCGGAAAATCTCTGATGAGATTTGCCATTACTTCTAGATACTCCGGCACCCAGAGATCATCCGCATCCAGAAACGCCACATACTTTCCGCGTGCCGCTAAGATCCCGTCGTTTCTTGCATTCGAGACTCCTTTTCCGGTTTGTATCACAAATCGAAATCTGTCCGGATCTTTTTCTACAAATTCACGACAGATTACATCAGTATTGTCTGAAGAGACACCGCCTATCATTACCACTTCATAGGAAGAAAACGTCTGTGCAAGAATCGATGCAATCGTATCCCGAATATATGGCTCTTTATTGTACACCGGCATGATTACCGAAAAGAACGGTGATGAAGTCACGCTTTATTCCCCTCCCATTTCCTCCGCCAGACGTACTTGTTGTAGCACTGATGAATCCACACGCAAAGCGGCGTTGGAAGATAGGAAAGCATCCGAAGCATTCGCTTCTTCTTTGCCCACCCGACCGTAACCCGGTCAAGCTGCGAACGTGCCTCTTTCGGATAACCGCGATCCAGATTCTGCAAAACCGTTGACAAAATCCATCTCTCGTGATACTCCACACTCTGCGGCGTCCGCTCCACCTCAAATAATTCCGGCTCGCCCGGTACCAGTACAGAAAATCCCTTGCTGTACTTACAAAGAGAACCCGGCAGTTCCGCCATGTAGGTTCCGAGAAGTTTCGGTTCATAGGCAACTTTTCCAAAAAGAGCCATGCGGGTTGCAAGATCGGCATCCTCTCCAATAATGTAGTCTGTCTTAAAGAGGCCAACATCGATCACCGCCTTTCTCTCGTACACAATCCATGATGTGAGAATCCCCAGTCCGTCGTAATCCATACTCAGCTGAAAGTAATCTATGTAGCCTCGCGGACACGGCATGATCCGGTTTGTGCCAAACCCGTCGGGATACTGCCACCGGTGTCCGCCTGCGTAAAAGATCGCCACCGGAAAATCTCTGATGAGATTTCCCATCACTTCCAGATACTCCGGCACCCAGAGATCATCCGCATCCAGAAACGCCACATACCTCCCGCGGGCCGCAAGAATCCCGTCGTTCCTCGCATTCTCCGCACCCTTTCCTGACTGCATCACAAACCGGAACCGGCCCGGCTCTGCCGCCGCAAACTCACGACAGATCACATCAGTATTGTCTGAAGAGACACCGCCTATCATCACCACTTCATACGACGAACACGTCTGCGCCAGAACTGACGCAATCGTATCCCGAATGTACGGCTCTTTATTGTACACCGGCATAATTACCGAAAACAGCGGTGCTGTCTCCGTACTCAACCGCTCAACCTTAACAGATTCTGAAGAACTCATACCTTGATCCAGACAAAAACGTGAAAGCTTACGCTATTCACGAACGAAAATTTCATAGCCGACACCGCGAAAACTACAGAGCCGGACCTTATCAGCAGTTTGGCCACACGATGGGGCAGACACTATATTTTTCCAATATTCCATCAATCACAAATAACTCTTTTATGACTCCCCCAATTGGCGCAAATTATTCACTACTCGATTCCTTGTCCTTAGAACTGGCAACAGAGAATTTAACATGCAGTTATTCTCTGTAACTCTCCAGAGTATCCAACTGTCTTTTAGATCCAATGTGCCATTTGAGGATATAAATATTTGCAATCTGTGTCAAATTGGAATATTTTTGACAAGAATAGTTAAGTAAGGAGAAATGTGACAATAATCTGGAATGAAAAAAGGAAAGTCCTCCGCTCCGAAAGCTGACAGGATCAAAGTCTATGCTCGTCTAACGCCGGAGACTTACGCACTCTTTGAAGAGATTGCGCTCTCCCGCGGAGACACTTCCGTGGCCAGCATCGTAACCGAAGCCTGCGAGGATTTTTCCCGCGAGTGTCAGACTCAGGCACTAAGAAAAGCAATTCACGAATCTCCCGAATACAAAAAACTTGAACTGCGGGTGAAAGAAATGCTTGGGTATGAATAAATTGAAAAAAAATATTTTCCCCTAAAATATCTTTTTTGCCAAACGTTATGAAAGATCCCCTATGCCCACAATCCTCTTCCTCTGTACCTACAACTCCATCCGTTCCCAGCTGGCCGAAGGCGTCTGCCGGATGCTTCACCCGGACTGGGAAATCTTCTCCGCAGGGATCGCACGTGGTACCATCTCTCCCCGCGTCCTCCGCATCCTCGAAGAAACAGGCTGCGACTGCTCCGGCATGTACGCAAAACACCTCACTGAACTGCCCGGCCGGCAGTATGACGCAGTTGTTGTTCTCTGTGAAAACGCATGGGGAGCACGCGACCATCTCCCGAAAACGAACCATCTGATCTGCCATCCGGTTCGATCTCCCGAACCATGGACGGGCGATGATGAACTTGCCGACTACCGGCGGCTGCGGAACGAACTCAAAGAGTGGATGAAAAAAACACTCCCGTCCCACTCCTAACCACATATTATATTCTTCCAAAACACACAATATAAGCGTGAAGTGGGCTATTCTCGGCGGAGGCTTAACCGGAGTCACCCTCGCCCGTCTCCTCAGCGATCGCGGAGACGACGTAACCGTTCTGGAAAAAGAACAAAAAATCGGCGGACTCTGCCAATCGGAAACACGAAACGGATTTACCTTTGACACGGGCGGATCGCACATTATCTTCTCCCGGGACACTGAAGTTCTTGCATTCATGCAAAACGTCCTCGAAGAAAACCGCGACACCCGGAACCGCAATACCAAAATCTACTACAAACAAAAATATATCAAATACCCCTTTGAAAACGGTCTTGCAGAGCTTCCCAAAGACGACCTCTTCTTCTGCATCAACGAATACATCAAAAACCTCATCGCCGTCGAGAAAGGAGAGGTCCCCGAACCGCAGAACTTCCGGGACTGGATCTACGCAACATTCGGCAAAGGAATCGCCGAGTGCTACCTCGTCCCCTACAACGAAAAGATCTGGAACTACCCGACCGTTCAGATGTCCAAGCATTGGATGGACGGCCGAGTCCCCCGCCCGCCGGTTGAAGACATCATCAAATCCGCCATCGGCATCGAAACCGAAGGATACACCCACCAGGCGAACTTTTCCTACCCGATTGACGGCGGAATCGAAGCACTCGTCCGGGCAATCGCTGCTCCTGTCACCGATCATATCAGAACAAACTTCACCGTAACAACCGTTCAAAAAACCGCAGACGGATGGGAGATCGGAAACGGCAGCGAAACCATCACCGCAGACCGCATCATCTCAACCCTTCCCTTGCAGACTCTCCTGCCCATGCTCGCAGGCGTCCCGGACAGCGTCCGGCACGCCTGCGGCGCACTCCGCTACAACTCCATCGCCTGCGTCAGTGTCGGATTCAAAGGAACGCTCCCGGACATCTCCTGGATGTACGTCCCCGAAGACGAATGGGGAATGTTCAACCGCCTCTCCTTCCCTTCCAACTTCTCAACCCGCGTTGCGCCGGAAGGCTGCGCCGCAGTTCTTGCCGAGATCACCTACAACGAAGGTGATGATGTCTCGAAGATGACCGACGAGGAGCTTGCGGCGCATACGGTTGACGGCCTCGTCCGCATGGGCATTCTGCCAAGAGCCGCGGACCTCGTCCACACCGCAGTCGATCACTTCAAGTTCGCCTACGTCGTCTATGACCTCGACTATCTCAAAAACATCAAAATCGTCCGCGAGTATCTCGAAGGAACGGCGGGTATTGATCTCGTCGGAAGATTCTCCCGGTTTGAGTATCTGAACATGGACGGCTGCATCCGCAGTGTTCTCGACTACGTCCGAAACCTGGAAAACGCATGATATCCGTAATTGTTCCCACATTTAATGAAGAGGAGGGCGTTGAAGCCTGCCTCAAGAGTCTCTGCGACCAGACGCTGCCCCGCGACCAGTACGAGATCATCGTAGTTGACGGCAACTCCAAGGACATGACCCGCGAAATTGCAGAAAAGTACGCGGACAAGGTGTTCATCCAGACGAGCAAGAAGGTTGGCGGCGCCCGCAATGACGGAGCGATGGCCGCGAAGTACGACATCCTCGCAACCACCGACGCAGACTGTTTCCTTCCCCGCGACTGGCTGGAAAAAGTTCTCGCCGACTTTGCAAAGTATCCGGACGCGTCCACCATCTACGGCATCGTGTACCCGCTTGAACCGGGAATCAAACACAAGCTCTCTCTGCTCGGCTACAACATTGTGTCGCGGCTCGGATACTGGACGGGGACTATTTACATGACGCTCGGCTGCAACACGGCGTTCCGAAAGGATCTGTTCCTCGAAGCCGGGATGTACATCACGGCGGACGCAGGCGATGACTTTGAGATCGCCCGCCGGATGAAAAAGTACGGGCATGTACGTCTGGACACGAATCTCAAGGTCGGATTTTCGATGCGGCGCTACATCGAGTTCGGTGCAATGAAATCAATCTACCAATGGCTCTACATTGTGGCGCACGGCGGGTCTTCGGAGAAGTACCAGTACGCCGGAAAAGAGTACGGGAAGAAATAATTGCACAGCCGACAGAGGATCGGATCTCTAACAGAAGATCCGAAATACTCTCATCCCAAGAACCGTCAGACACTACCTTTTGTATCTCGGACCATCACCGACAGAATCATGGACAGGATCGCAGGGATCAGTCCGATAAGACTGGCAAAGTGAAATCCTGTCAGGATCTGTGCAGGATCAAGATCCTTAAACGCCTTGATCCCTCCGGACTGTGATGTTGCGAGGGTGAACAACATTGCATACAGTGCAGTTCCGGCAACACTGCCAAGATAGATACTGGTCACCATCAGAGATGATCCGGTTCCCCGCTCCCCTTTGGGAGCATTTTCCACAATCCTGCCTGCAGCCGGTCCTCCGGCAAGACCCCAGACAACTCCCATCAGGCCCAGAGCAGAGATAAGCGGCATCAGCCCCATTTCTGGTAAAATCACAGCAAATATCAGATTAAACGCCACTAATGCAAGACATCCCCCTATTGCAAAACGCCTTCGTCCCACTCTGTCCGACCATTTTCCGATAGGAATCCCAAGAATTGCTGTCAAGATCGGAGGAATGAGCAGAAACATACCGATTGTCATAGTATCAAACTGCATATTTGCAAACAGATAAAACGGCAGAAGATACAACGCACCGGTGTACACTGCATTCATGATAAAATATGCCGCAAAAACCGCATCAAATCTCCATAGGGAAAACACGCGGACGTTGATAATCGGTGTTTTGCAGGAAAGTTCCCGTACCACAAACAGCAGGGTAAACAGTACTGTCAAAACCAAACTGATCAGAACCTGTGGATGGCAAAATCCAAGATGCGGCAGGAATTCCAGTGCAGAAATACCAAATATCATCATGGCAAACAAATACGCTGCTCCGGCAATATCAAACGGTTTCTTTACAACAACGCAGCTTTTGGGTATTACCGTCCGGGCAAACGGAATTGCAATAATACCGATTGGAATATTGATAAGGAAAATCCAGTGCCAGGAAAGATAATGCGTGAGAATACCGCCGATTGCTGGACCCGCAGCACAACCAATCGAACTTGCCATGGTTATGACCCCCAAACTCAGACCCAGTATCTTTCCCGGAAGACACAGGACACAAAGTATCGGGGCAGCAGCGGCAATCATTGCAGCCCCGACTCCCTGAAAGATCCTTGCTCCCAACAGTATGGATAAATCCGGAGAAAATCCGCAGACAACTGACCCAACAAGAAAGATGATAAAACCGCCGATGAACACTTTATGGATGTAGCCGCGCTCGGCAAGTTTTCCAAACATCATCAGGAGTCCTGCCATCATTAAAAAATAGGTAATGCTGACCCAGGCTATGGTATTCGCATCTGTACCGAAATCATCGGCCATAACGGGCAGGGCAACATTGATTATTGATCCATCAAAACTGTCCATGAAAACACTGATTGCGATCACCACAAGGAGGAGTTTTTGACGGAGCGGGGACTCAACAACGTTCATGAAACGTCCTTGGTCCATATTCCGGGGAAAGGATATTTTCTGGTACCCGAAAACTCCGGCAAAAATCTTAAAATTTGTGATATGCGGGAATATACTGTCTCAGAGACCACCTGTATATCCATGGTGCCGGCAAATTGACAGAACATTACTAATCGGTTTTCATGCAATAATATTAATGGTGTTGAACACAGACTGACACCCAATTTCGGCAAAACAGACAATTACAGCCCTTTTTCGAAAAATTCCTTCTGATCAGAATTATGTTATGCGAGGATAATCTGATACCGTACTTTGTGATGCCATCAATGTCACGGCTCGGCAGAACAATGGCAATTACCTAAAGGACACGTACCTCCGGCGTTCGGATGCCCGGGCTGTACGATTTTTACCACTGTTACTGTGTTTATTCTGCATCTTTATCTGAATCCAATGCAATCCCTGTACAGGGAGAAACTCCGACAGTTTCAAGAGATACGCGGAAAAATCGTATCTTATCCGGACGACGCAGTTCGTTCTGCTTCATCGAAGAGACACACCTCATCTATTGCAAAAGAGCATGAAGCACTCTGCCGACTGCCCCCTGCTTCAGATCAATCGCCCGCGCCTGACACATCTCATGACAACAGTAGCAGCGAATACAGCGCGAAAGATCAAACACCGCCTTCCTCTTTCGGAGAACAACAGCACTCTCCGGGCAGATGCGGACACACTGCCCGCACCCGGTGCATCGCTCCGGAACCGCATGCGGTACAGGCGCATACATTCTCCCTGCCTTTTGCATGCGGAAAAGAATCACTTTGCGGAGTAAAGTATTCTTCTGCGGTTCGGCATACGTTGGCGGCAGCGCAAAACCCGCGACCGGCACAACTGCATCACCCGTCTCCCCGACAACATCCAGCAGACCGCGCTGCTTCGCAGACACGGTTGTTCCAATCTGATCCGGATCCATCCCGATCAACCGCTGTGCTGAAACATCCAGCGCATACACCGAACGGGAAGCCAGTACATACCCGCAGAACTTCGCATCTCCCCCCATAGGACCGTTTCCCTCCATCCCGAAGACCGCATCCATCACCACAAAATCCACACTCACCAGCTCGTTCAAATCCACCAGCATCTCCGAAAAATCCTCCTGAGCCGGAAACCGCGAATGAAACACCGGTTTGTCCAGTCCCGGTACCACCCCGAATGTATTCTTCACGCCGCCGGAAAACTTCGTAAACATATGCGTCTTCAGCTTGCAGACCGAAATTATCACATCCGCATCACGAACCGGATTGATAATCGTAAACCGTTTCATCACTACCCCGTCCGGAAAGGAAACTGCCGAAGACCCTGTATCAAACGAAAGCTCCGCTCCGGTCTCCTCCGCAACACGGCTCATCCCCGAACGATCATAG
>JAISHD010000004.1 GCA_031262705.1 Methanocalculaceae archaeon
CTTCCCACACCGCTCTGGATGCGGGTTCATGAGATTTTCAATACGATCGTCTGGCGTCACAAATGGGATGAGGAGAAGGCATGAATCTCGATCGCTTACATGTAATGTTTGGCATGTGGGATTTGGCTGATCAGTACAATCAGCACATAGGCGTTACGATAACTTCTCTTGCGATGAACTGTTCCCTACCGGTAACGGTTCATCTTTTGTATGATGAAAATCTGAACAGAGACTCTCCTGAATATCAGGACAATCAGAATAAGTATCATCAATTGGAAGAGCGATTCGGTGTGGAAATCTTCTATCATCACATCGTTTTACCGAATTACGTACTCCATACCCGAGGTGGCCTTGGATATTTTTCTCCCGGATGGCCTCCGTCTGCATTTCTCCGAATATTTTCCCCAGACCTCTTAGTGAATCTTGATTGGATCATTTATCTTGATGGAGATATTGTTGTGAATACTGATCTTGCCGAAATATGGAACAAAGATTGGTGGGAAGAAAAGTTTGCTGTTGCCTGCTGTAGCGATCATGAACCAGAATACTGGAAAAATTCCCGGTTACGCTATTGTAAGAAAGTTGGCATCCCAATTGAGGATTACTTTAACTCAGGTGTTCTCCTCATGAATCTGCGAAAAATACGTGACGATTATACGATTGTTGAGAGTACCAAAGAAATTCTTACGAACCACCCCGATCTCCCATTACCCGATCAGGATATTCTGAACATCATTTTTGCGAATGACATACGATTTCTTCCAGAAAAATACAATCTGCCTGCGGGTTTAGATCAGGGTGATTGCTATAAATCCAGTTGTATTCACTATATTTTTTGTGAAAAACCATGGAGAGATATTGATTATCCGGCTGCTAAAGAGTACTGGAAATATCTCTCCCTATCACCGTGGGGAGATACCTTTGAAAAAATATACTCCACGATTCAGTTAATGACATATCGCTCTCCACTTGACAAACGTGTTTTAACTGGAAGTATCTTAAATTTGCGTACATTCCTCTCTAATCTCATCCGCCGCGGATGGAATGACGTACGCAGCGTGAAAAAACTTCGGTGGTAAAATGGTGAATTGTTTGATGAATAACCACTTGAGAAAACTGCAACTCGTAGAGTTACTAATCCTTCTTGAAGTCAATCGAATCTGTGAGAAACATTCGATCCGATATATTCTCACAGGTGGCACTCTTTTAGGAGCAGTACGCCATCAGGGTTTCATCCCATGGGATGATGATATTGACATCGCAATGCCGAAAGAGGAATATGAAAAATTCCTCTCTGTTTGCAGTACTGAATTGACACACCCATTTTATCTGCTCAATTCCCAGACCGAAAGAAACTATGTGTATCCATTTCTCAAAATCTGCTTGAATGATACAATTGCATTAGAGAGATGCCTTGCGCAGATACCTATGCATAAAGGAGTCTGGATTGACATTTTTCCCTATGATAATTTTCCCGATGGAAAAATATCGGCCTTGATGTATCTCTTCCTGAGAAAATATTTTCTTTCTTCGATGAGTGTTCTCCGGAATTATTTCCCTACAACATCTGGACTCCGAAAATTCTATCGCTATTGTGCGACGCTACCAATCCGTTATCTTTCCGATGATCGGTTGGTATCATTTCGGGAACGGGTGTGTTCACATTACAATACCCAGCAGACAAAACAGAAAATAGCAGCAGCGTTCTCCGCAAAGACCGACATCATGGATGCCGATATTTTTGATGATGTCACGTCCCTTCCTTTTGAGGGATTTTTCTTTCCGGTTCCCGTGAAATACCATGATGTTCTTACCAATTTGTACGGAGATTACATGACGCTTCCTTCAGAAGATAAGCGGCAGAATCACGGGCTTCTGGAAATTGATCTGGGGAAGTATGAGAGTATGGAGGAGATTCGGAGGGTGTTAGCCACATACAATCCATCAATAGAGATGCCATAGAAATATTCCTTATTCTTGTGGTACGTGATACATGACGGAAATGTCTGGAGATTCAGCGGGAGAGCCGGGTGAAAACCGCGAACAGCTATACAGGAGTCAGCGAATGAGTCGATAGCGCCTATGCGGATAGGACACAACCTCCAACAACTACATCTTTAGGGTTATACCCCGAAACCTTCTGGAACTTCAACGCAGGTTTAGGGTTATAACCCTAAAAACATTCCTTGCGGGACAACACGTTCTGCCCATACCTCTACACAATTTTTCCCCAAAACGAACAAGGAACCCCGACCACACACTTCCCGCACACATCACAGCCGGGATACAACGCTTCATTCTCCATGCAAACACCGAAACACCGCTGCCGATCAAACCCTTCCGATGAAAGCGCCCCGGACGGACAGCGTGCAATACACTTTCCGCACACACCGTTCTGTCTGAACAGACACAGCTCTTCTGAAAGCGGCACGTCCGGCTCGACCGGAATGTCTGCCGCAAACGAACTCACCCGCCCGCAGCAGCCGGCCGGTGTGATCAGCATATTGTTCACTCCGAATGTCCCGAGACCCGCCAGCACTGCAAAGTGGCGGTGCGACCATCTGCTCATCAGCGACTCCCCCGAAAAACCCGCAGCTGTTCCCGGCACCGCCGCCGTTCCTCCGTGAGAACGGATCAGCTCCATCAGCTGATCGTTCAGCTCCGCAAACAGTGCGTTCGTCTCGGCGTACGCACGTGCCCATTCAGGCGATGCCGCCGTGCCGGAACGGTTTGTCTCTGCAAGATCTTTCGTAAACGGCAGAAAGTACGCGACCACTACATTTGCATCCGCGAGAAGATCCTCCGGCATCAGATGATTGGGGGCGACGGAATGTTTCAGTTCCTGCACCGCAGAACTTTTCGCATCGCAGAATCCCACAACCGGATCGCCCCACCGTGTTGTGATATTTGGCCGGTCTTCATAAGTTTTGACAAACGCCGAAACCGCATCCGTGATTCTCCGCCTCATAGATACAGACATACAGCGGCTGAAAAAATAAGGATTGTGAAAAAAGATTAGAAGTGGAAGTTTTTCTGCACAATCTTAATCGCACAAAAATCGCCGCACATCGTACACGCATCCGTATCCGCAGGCATCCGTGCGTTCCGGATCTCCCGTGCCTTCTTCGCATTCAGTGCAACCGCATACTGGCGTTCCCAGTCAAGATCGCGTCTTGCATGCCCCATCTCCAGATCCGCCTCGCGGGTCTTGGGGAGCTTCACCATATCACCAACATGCGCCGCAATCCGGGAACTGATCACTCCCTCATACACCTCCTCCGGCGTCGGCAGAGCAAGATGCTCCGCAGGCGTCACATAACAGATAAAGTCCGCACCCGCCGCCGAAGAAACCGAAGCACCAATAGCCGCAACGCGATCATCATACCCGGGCGCAATATCCGTCACAAGGGGACCGAGCATATAGAACGGCTTATTATTCGTCACCCGCTTCTCCAGCTGCACATTCGCCGCAATCTCATCCAGCGGAATATGTCCCGGACCCTCCATAATACACTGAACACCTGCCGCATGCGCCTGATCCGCTAACTCCGCATTAATCAAAAGCTCCTGAATCGCCGCCCGGTCGGTCGCATCATGACAGGCTCCCGCCCGCATACCGTTCCCGAACGAAAGCGTAACCTCATGCTCTTTTAAAATCTCCACAAGATAATCGAACCTGCGGTACAGCGGATTCTCCTGCTCATTGTGCAGCATCCAGGCCGTCATAAACGCACCGCCGCGGGACACAAGACCCCCGTGGCGCCCCTGATGCTTCAGCCGCTTCACCGTCTCATAATTAATACCCGTATGAATCGCCATAAAGTTCGTACCGAGCTTCGCCTGCGCCTCCGTGATCTTAAACAGATCATCCTCATCCATAAACACCACGCCGCCCTTCTTGTTTGCTGCCTCAATGAACGCCTGATACAGAGGAACCGATCCCACGGAAAGCTTCGTCGCCTCAATCACACGCCGGCGGATATCAAGGAAATCCCCACCGGTCGAAAGCTCCATCAGAGAATCCGCACCCGCAAGCTCTGCCTGACGTGCCTTCTCGATCTCCTCCTCCACATTCACAATATCAGACGACGTACCAAGCGATGCGTTCACCTTTGTACGCAGACCTGAACCGATACCGCAGAGTTTTACTTTCCGGTAAGGACTCATCGGAATCACAATATGTCCGCCGGCAATCCCGCGGCGGATAAAATCCTCGGTCACGCCTTCGGCGGCCGCAACGACTTTCATCTCTTCAGTGACAAGTCCGCGTTTTGCGTCTTCCACAATAGTCATGGATAGTAATCGGGAGGGATGAGATATAAACTATTTTATTTTCATTAAATAAAATACAATTTAATTTGTGAAGCAGACAACCGGACACGAATTCAACACAGATAATACGGAGCAGCAGAAAAACTGCAAAAGAAAAATTGTATTCAGAACCGATTTTCCGGAGCAGACCGCAAGCAGACTTGTCCTCACCGCTCCATCATCCGCTCAAAAAACTTCGGCGGCCGGTAATCTTCCCGCACATCCACCCGGATGTACCCCGGCTCTGCCGCATCCAGAACAGCGGGCACAATAACCTCCGCAAGCTTATCACCTGCGATCTCTCCCGCAAGTCCGTCGAGCGTCGCTCCGATGTACGTACCGGTCGTCTTTCCGATCGTCCCGTCAATCACCGGAACCATCCGTCCGGCAAGACCGCCGATCTGCTTTCCGGCAAACCCCCCGAGTGCCGAACCTGCCGCAACCGAAGCAACCTTGATCGGCACCGCAAGCTCCGCAGAAAGTTTTCGCATATGTGTTCGTGATAGGATTCAGCCGCATATAATATTACCGGTGATCCCGTATCCCGAAAACACATCTTTAATATCGTTCACAGCGAGAATTATTGAACATGGTAAAAGTGCCCTGTCAGGAAATCGTCTGGGACATCATCCCCGCCATGCAGGCAGCCCTTGCCGCCGAACTGGTCAATCGCGGCGTATCCCAGATCAAAGTTGCCAAAGCCCTGTCAGTTGCTCCATCCGCCGTATCCCAGTATCTCTCCGGTAAACGGGGATACCGCATCGTCTTCGACGATAACATCAAAGAACTCATCGGCAGGCTTGCCGAAGACATCAACAGCGGAACAATCACCGAAGACAAACTCGGCGAAGAGTTCTGCATCATCTGCCGTCACCTTCGCGGCAGTGAAGCCTGCGGCGGACAAAACGCATGAACACGTTCTCGAACGGTCTCTTCAACGAACAGGCGTTCGCCCTGACCGTCAACGGCAGAAACATCCTCTCAGTTCTCATGCTTCCCGACCTTCCGGAAGAGTTCGCCCGCGGCTATCTTGCAACCGAAGCAATCATTGCAGCCGACGAGATCGAATCGATCATGATTGACGGTGCAACAATTGGCGTCCTCACCAAAAATCCCTTCAAGGTTCTCCTCCCCAAACGTGCCGTCATCTCCGGCTGCGGCGGTACCGCATCCTATCTTGACCCCGCACGGCTGCCGGTCATCTCCGGCAGCATCACAATACCGGCTGACCTTCTTGCAGTACAGTTCCCGCAGAATATTCTCACCGCCGGAGGGTTCTGTGCTGCCGTCGTCCTGCCGGACGGCACAACCTTCACCGCAGGCGACCTCAGCCAGCCGACCGCAATCGACAAGGCATGCGGTCTCCTCCTCTGTGCAGGTCTGCAGCCTGCCGCTGCCGCCCTCATCATCTCCGGCAAACCAACCGCCGACACCATACGAAAAACCCTCAACGCAGGCTTCTCCATCCTCGCCGCATACCAGCCGCCGACCGCCCTTGCTGTAGAGCTTGCCGGGACCGGAAACCTCACCCTTGTAGATATTCCGCACAAAAAGATCCGCACCCATCCGGAACGGATAAGATAAAAAAATGGATGTTGCCCATAAATTTGCGTATTGACTACAAAGAAGAAATAGTAAATACGTCTTTGGCGAATAAGGCATAAATCGGGAGTTGCAGGAGGAGCATAATGAGCAAAAAACTATCAGAAATGAGTTTGGAAGAATTGTGGCAACTGTTTCCTATCTTTTTGACAGAACATCAAGATTGCTGGAAAGATTGGTATGCAGAGGAAAAAAGTTTATTAGAGTCACTATTACCTCAAACAGCGCAAATAAACCACATAGGGAGCACATCCATTCATACCATATGGGCAAAACCTATTATAGACATTCTTGTTGAAGTTCCAAGAGAATGTAATCTGCTTGATGTCAAAGAAATATTAGTGAATAACGGATATACCTCTATGACACAGAGTACCGATAGAATTTCTTTTAACAAAGGATATACCGAAAACGGATTTGCTGAAAGAGTTTTTCACTTGCATTTAAGATATATTGGAGATAATGATGAGTTATATTTTCGGGATTATCTCAATGAATTTCCCGATGCAGCTGATCAATATGAGAAAATGAAACTAAATCTTTGGAAAGAGTATGCGCATAACAGAGATGGTTACACAAATGCTAAATCCAATTTTATCAAAAAACTTACAAATACAGCCAAATCAATATATAGAAATAGATATTAACAACATCCCGTTTATCGGGAGATAGCAAAGCCAGTCACAATCACAAGATGAACGGCGCTTACTTTTGCTTTCAGTGTGTTCTTGCGTTTTCCTGCAAAGCAGCGGGCAAGTCAAAGACTTGCGAATTGTGGATATCAGGACGGTATGGGCAACACAAAAAAAGAATTAGTAAGTATACACAACCGAAACGGTTGCCGTAGTCCTCAGCTCGCCGGACTGAATCGTTGTCGGAACTGCTGCTCCTCCAACACTGTCCGCCTTCACCATCGCTGTATCAACCGAGTTGTAGGAGATCGAGTATCTGCTCTGATCCACCGAAACAGTGCCGGTCGAAACAATGTTCACGCCGAGAGCCGAAGCAACGGAGTTGGCGTCAGCCCGTGCAGCAATAACCGCTGCAACAAGAGCCTTGTTGCGCTCGGCCACCTGCTTTGCATCGGAAAGGCCGAACTGCAGACTGCTCACACTGTTTGCTCCTGCACCAACCGCAGCATCAATATACTCACCGGCCTTTGACACATCATACGACGTCATCTGAATCGTATTGCGAACCTCATAGACCTCTGTACCGTTCGGCCACTTGCCCGGATTGTACTGACTGAGCGTGTACGAGTAAATACTGTATCCGATCGTCTTCAGATCGTTCTCCGCAATGCCTGCACTCTTCAGCGCCGCAACAACTGCTGCGATCCGCTCGGCGTTCTGCTGCTGTGCGATCTTTGCATCCGGATCGGTTGTCTCAACCGCAAAACTGATCATAACCTTATCAGGAGTCGTTACCGACTCTCCGTAACCGGATGTAAAAATCACCCGGTCTGTCTGAGAGTTCTCTGCTGCTGCGGGGAGAGCAAGAAGGGCAAACACCGCAAACAGCACAAGGACTGCAATTGCACTTTTTTTATTACGTATCAGATGAATAGTTACTCTCAATCCTTCATATAGCTATCTTAAACTACCAAAATTCCCGTAGTTTTGAAAAAAAGGAAAAAGGATCAGCGATCCTGATCCGGCACATTGACGATCCTGATTTCCCGTTTCAGGCAGGAAGTCGAGATGTTTCTCTCACGAAACAGCCGATCAACCTCACAGTTCACCGCATCGATTGCTGCATAGTAATACAGCGGCTTTGCCGCACAGATCACCAGCTCAAAGTCCAGACTTGAGTCGCCGAACGAAAGGAAATTCGCTTCTACCCGTTCGTCGTGCGAAAGATACGGTGTTTCGGCAGACACCTTGTCCACCGCGTCCATCATTGTTTTTTTCACCAGTTGTACATCCGAACCCTCTGCTATCCCGATTTTCAGGCGGATCAGCATGTACTCCTCCGGAGCCGAGAAGTTGATCACCGCGTCCCCTGCGATCTTTGAGTTGGAGATTGTCATCAGCTGGGCGTCCAGTGTTTTAATGCGGGTACTGCGGGGACCTATCTGCAGTACCTCGCCGAACTGTCCGCTTACCTTTACCCAGTCACCGACCCGGAACGGTGCGTCCACATACAGAGCCGCACCGCCGAAGATGTTGCCGAGAATATCCTGCGCTGCAAGTGCCACCGCGATTCCGGCAATTCCCGCACCGGCCAGAAGCGGCGTAATGTTGATCTCCAGCGTGTTTAAGATTATCATCACCCCAAAGCCCCAGATAGCAACCCGCAGTGTGAACTTCAGAATAGGTTCTGCTTTGTTTGGTTGATGATGCTCATGCGGGAAGTGGTACTCAACCGCACTCATGCTGATGCGGTACACCGTCCAGACGCCGAGGAATACAACCAATGCGGCATAGTACTTCGTATCAATATCCAGAAGTTCAGGCATGTAGGTATCGAAGGCAACGTACGTTGTCGTTGTAAGGATGTATCCTGCGATCGGATAGCCGAACGAGTTGACAAGGAACCGGGCAACTCCACGATGAAGATGGCGGATTAAAAGATACGCGGCAATCGCCACGCCAATTGCCGCACAGAGGCCGATGAGCAGAATCCCTCCGCCCAAAAACAGCTCATCCAGTTCAAGCATACTACTTACTTGTTTCAGAGTAATCTATACCTTCGCACCGTGTCAATGGGTATTTGTGCTGGCAGGCACAATACTAACAGAAGTATGACCATCGGAACTGATATGGCAAAGACGCTTGCCGAGGTGGTTGATCGGGATATCCGGATTATGCATGTGTGCGGAACACACGAGGCAGCGATTGCGAAGTACGGTATCCGGTCGGTTCTGCCGCCGCAGCTGAAGATTGTGATGGGGCCGGGTTGTCCGGTCTGTATTACGCCGCAGGGCGAGATTGATGCGGCCTGCGAGCTTGCGGAACGCGGCTGTATTGTGGCGACCTATGGGGATCTGCTCCGGGTTCCCGGTACAAAGACCTCGCTTGAGCAGGTGAACGGTGATGTGCGGATTGTGCAGGGTGCGGCAAAGGCGGTGGAGATTGCCCGCCAGAATCCGGAGAAGGAGGTTGTGTTCATCTCGGTCGGGTTTGAGACGACCGTGCCGACCGTTGCGGCTACGCTTCTGACAAGTCCGCCGGAGAATTTCAGTATTCTTGTGTCGCACCGGCTGGTGCCTCCGGCGATGAAGTGGCTGATGGCACAGGGCGAAGCGGCGCTGGACGGGTTTATTCTGCCGGGTCATGTGTGTGCGGTGATGGGCTATCATGAGTATGAGGCGTTTCCCGTGCCGCAGGTGGTGGCAGGGTTTGAGCCGGAGGATATTCTGCTTTCGCTGCTTATGATCGCCCGGCAGGTGGAGAGCGGCGAGGCGAAGGTGGAGAATGCGTATCCGCGTGTGGTGACCCGCGAAGGGAATGTGAAGGCGCAGAAGCTGATGCAGGAGGTTTTTACGCCGACCGATGTGGAGTGGCGCGGTTTTCCGGTGATCCCGGACTCGGGTCTTGCACTCAGGCCGGAGTTTGCGGCGTTTGATGCGCAGAAGAAGTTTGATCTGGTGTATGCGAAGGTGACGAAGCACTCGGGCTGTATCTGCGACCGGGTGCTCAGGGGGCTTGCGGATCCGTCCGACTGCAAGCTGTACGGGAAGGCCTGTACGCCGCGTGTGCCGATCGGTCCCTGTATGGTGAGCCATGAGGGGGCGTGCCGGATCTGGTATCAGTACCAGCTGCAAAAATAATTCCCACTCTTTTTATACTGACAGGATTAATAGAATAAGGCACATTGCACTTGTAGGGTAGTGGATATCCTGGAAGCCTCCGGAGCTTTCGACCCGGGTTCGAGTCCCGGCAGGTGCGTCACATGCACTTTTCTATATTTTTTCCTGCAATCCTATCCTTCACCACCACCGAAAGGATCACCACAACCGCCGAACAGACCGCACCAAACACGCCGGTCATATGAAAGCCCGGCAGAAACTGCTCCATCTGCAACAGACCCACCGCAACATCCGCAGCTCCCGGAACCGCCAGATTAAACACCAGTGCATACAGCGCAACACCCACCACCATCCCGCTGTACTGTGACAGCATCATCACCACCGATCCGGTTCCCCCTTCCCCTTCCGGTGCATGTTCAATAATCCGGGCGCTTGACGGACCGCCTGAAATGCCAAATGTCAGACCCGACAGAACCATCAGAAGAAGAATCCAGAACAGACCGGACTCGGGCATCATCACCGCCATCACTAAACAGAACAGCACCCGCACAACGCCCGCTCCCGTCACCAGCCAGCGGGCGCCGATCCTATCCGACAATGCGCCGGACGGCAGCCCCATCACCGCCGTAATAACCGAACTGATCAGAAGAATCAGTCCCGACACCGCAGGCGACATCCCCAGAACAATCGACATATAAAACGGAATAATATACAAAAATCCCGCATACACCACGCTGATCAAAAAGTACGACGAGACCACAAACGTAAACGGCAGCGACCCAAACACCCGTACCCGCAGAATCGGATCCGCCACGCGAAGCTCCCGGACAACAAAGATCACTACCGACACGGCAAACACACCTCCGCAGAAGATCACCTGCGGATGCATCCAGCCGAGAGGAATCCCCCGCTCCAGAAGATAGATCAGCGACGCCATCGCCGTAAAGATCAAAACCGCCCCCGCCAGATCAAACCTGATTTTCGGCTGACGTTCGGCTTTGGGAATAATCCGCAGACCAAGAATAACCGCCACGATACCCACCGGGACATTGATAAAGAAACACCAGTGCCATGACAGATACTCCGTCAGAATCCCGCCGAGAACCGGCCCGAACACCAGCGCAACCGCTCCTGCAGTTGCCGCCATCCCCATACCCATCCCCCAGTGGCGTTTCGGCATCAGCCGCACCACCAGAAGCGGCGCCGCAACCGCGATCATCGACGCCCCCACGCCCTGTGCCGCACGCGACACCACCAGCATCAGAAGATCCGGCGCAAGACCGCAGGCAACCGACCCAACCGTAAACACCACAAATCCCCAACAAAAGATCTCCTGCAACCGTCCGTGATCCGCAATCTTGCCGAACAGCGGAATAAGGCCCACCAGAAACAAAAAATAGGCCATGATCACCCATGCCGCCGTTGACATATCCACGGAAAATCCTTCCGCAATCGTCGGCAGGGCAATATTCACAATCGAGCCGTCCAGCGAATCAATAAAGATCGCCAGAGCTATCACCGCAAGCAGCTTCTTCAGATGAGAGGAGTCGGTTACGGTAGAATACATTTACGGAAATGCCCGATCCAGCGCCTCGGTCTTGTAACTCTTATGCAGCTTGTCGGCCCACGGAATCTCCCGCATCGACGTGCTCGCCTTTGCCATCTCGAAAAATGCCTGAGCCTCGGTCTTCTGATCCAGCATCAGAAGAGCATACGCAATACCCGCCCACGCATCACCATTGATGTTCCGGACCACAAGTGCTTGGGTGTAAATCCGGATCGCCGCCTCATACATCTTAAACTTCGTTGCCGACTCTGCAATCTCTAACAGAAGCGAAAAATCCCCGCCGGACAGTTCCGCCGCCGCCTCATACTCGGCAACACCGTCTGCGGATTTCCCGTTCATCACAAGGGAAGAACCAAGAAACATATGATACTCCGGATTCTCCGGCGCAAGACGGACCGCTTCTGCATACGCCTCTTCTGCTTCCCGCCACATTCCGATGCGCTTATAGGCTGCCGCAAGTTTTGCGTATGAACCTGCATCCGGCGACCGTCCCGTCATCTCCTTTCTGAGCCGGATCTCCTCTAAAATCGTGTTCATCGCATCGGTTGTTCTTCCAAGATGATGGAGAACCTTTCCCTTATTGTGCAGAAGATCAGCATTGTCCGGATACTTCGAGGAAAGGAGCGTATAATATACCAGAGCCTCATCGTACTTCCCGAGGTATGCAAGCATATCGCCTGCCCTGAGCTGATAACGGATATTATCCTTGAGAAATGCAGCCTTCTCAAACCACAGCTTTGCCTCCTCATACTCATGCACGGTTGCAAGAGCATCACCAAGAGCCGCCATGACTCCCGGGTTTTCCGGATCAAGATCTGCGGCTGTGGTGAACGCATCAATAGCATCATAGAACTGCTGATCCTGCATCAGCACGCGGCCAAGGCTGCACCAGAGCGTTGAATCTGCTTTGTTCTCCTCAACTTCCAGAAGACTCCGGTAGAGGTTTGCGGCATCCGAAAACCTCCGTTCTGCCGCCAGTTGTTCTGCTGTCTGCACTGATACCGGATGTGTCATAGATCTGTTATTGGCAGGATAAAGAGAAAAAGAGTGCGACTGAACACCGTGCAACAATCTATTTGACGCGGGAACGCGAATGCATATACGACATTTGAACGGCGAGGAATACCGAGGATGACAAAGACCATTATTACCGTTGTAGGAAAGGACACCGTGGGGATTATTGCAAAGGTATGCAGCTACCTTGCAGAGAACAAAGTGAACATTGAGGACATCTCCCAGACCATTGTGCAGGGCTACTTCAACATGATGATGATCGCCGACGCAACCGCGTCGCCCAAACCGTTCGGTGAGATGGTGCAGGACCTTGACAGAATCGGCGAGGATATCGGCGTGAAGATCCGCTGTCAGCACGAGGACATCTTTACGAAGATGCACCGCATCTGAGGGAGGCCGGGATGATCAATATCTTCGAGGTCAACGAGACGAACAAGATGATCGAGCAGGAAAAGCTTGATGTCCGGACGATCACGCTCGGCATCAGTCTGCTTGACTGCTGCGACGCAGACCTTGCCAGACTCAACGAAAAGATCTACGAAAAGATTACGCGGGTCGCAAAGGATCTTGTTTCGACCGGCAGGGCAATTGAGCTTGAGTTCGGGATTCCCATCGTCAACAAACGCATCTCGGTAACACCAATCGCACTCGTCGGCGGGCAGGCATGCAAACACCGGAGGATTTTGTAACGATTGCACAGACGCTGGATCGTGCTGCGGCGGATACCGGTGTGAACTTCCTCGGCGGCTACTCGGCGCTTGTCTCCAAAGGTATGACGCCGGCGGATGAGAATCTGATCCGTTCCATTCCCCAGGAACTCGCCCAGACTGAGCGGGTGTGCAGTTCGGTGAATATCGGTTCGACCAAGACCGGTATTAATATGGACGCGGTGAAGCTGATGGGAGAGATTGTTCTTGAGACGGCGAAGGCTACGAAAGAGAACGATTCCCTCGGCTGTGCAAAACTGGTGGTCTTCTGTAATGCACCCGACGACAATCCGTTCATGGCAGGTGCGTTCCACGGTGTGACCGAGGCGGACGCGGTGGTCAACGTCGGGGTAAACGGCCCCGGTGTGGTCAAGCATGCGCTTGAGACGGTGCGGGGGAAGAATTTTGAGGTTCTCTGTGAGACGGTGAAGAAAACGGCGTTTAAAGTGACGCGGATCGGCCAGCTTGTTGCGCAGGAGGCGTCCGAACGGCTCGGTGTTCCGTTCGGTATTGTGGATCTGTCCCTTGCACCGACCCCTGCGGTTGGTGACAGCCCTGCGGTTGGTGACAGTGTTGCAGGCATTCTGGAAGAGATGGGTCTTGAGTCAGTGGGTGCACCCGGCACAACTGCCGCCCTTGCCCTCTTAAACGATCAGGTGAAGAAGGGCGGGGTTATGGCAAGTTCGTTCGTCGGCGGACTTTCCGGCGCGTTTATTCCGGTCAGTGAGGATCAGGGCATGATCGATGCGGTCAACCGCGGCGCGCTGACGCTGGAAAAACTTGAGGCGATGACCTGTGTTTGTTCAGTTGGTCTTGATATGATTGCAGTTCCGGGCAGTACGCCTGCAACAACCATTGCGGGAATCATTGCAGATGAGGCGGCAATCGGGATGATTAACCAGAAGACTACCGCCGTCCGTCTGATACCGGTCATCGGCAAAGACATCGGCGATACAGTGGAGTTCGGCGGTCTTCTCGGGTATGCACCAATCCAGCCGGTGAACCGCTTCTCCTGCGCTGACTTTGTGAACCGCGGCGGAAGAATTCCTGCACCGATTCACAGCTTTAAAAATTAATTTTTTTTGTTTTTATGCAGTACTGAATTCTGATTTAATCCCACTGAATCTTTGAGGTACACCCGCTCTCCGGTGCAAAGTACACCCGCCCGCATTTCATGCAGTGAATCCGGAGAATATCGCCTTCAGCTCCTGCCATCTGGTCCCGGGAAGGATTATCCCCACTCTCCTGCTTCGGCGCAAGCATGAGAGAACGTCCGCAGAACTCACAGGAGTACTTCGGGGTCCAGAACTGATCATCTTTAGCAATCGTGCAGAAGAATTTCACCTTCAGTGTTCTGCACTGCGGACAGTAGTAGAGCTTCTGGCCGTAGCTGCCGGAATGCGTTGTGTCAGGAACACCGCCGTTCTGAAGCAGACGGACTGCGCTACGGTACATCGGGTCAGAAAGAAAATCTTTTAAGAGCGGCGGATCCGCCTCATCCCCGTAAAAAACCTTCAATTGCGTGTACTCTGAACCAATTCCAAGAGCAATATATGTTGCTTCTCCGCAGTCCGGACAATGATAAACATACCCTGATCCCATGCACATCACCGTGTAGTAGTATATTGATTGTCAAGTATAGTAAAATGGTTGGATACTGCAATTAAATTGTTGCAGGACTTACCCGAACAACGGTGAAACACCTGTACTGTATGAACGGATATCCTCTAAAACAGCGGTATTGTCAAATCCCCGCACCTCTTAAACATTACAGAAAACAAACGGTCTGATATCCTTTTTAAAAAAGAAAATGCCGGGTTTATGAAGGAAAAACCCGGACATGCGATAAAGAAGGATTATCTATCTGCAGTCCAGCTTAAGTGACCGAGTGTTCTGTAGGTGAACTCCAGTTCCTCGAACACCGGAATGTTGTGCTGGGCAAGCAGGGATACGCCCGGTTTCATGCAGTCTCCGCCGACGAGTGTTCCGATCAGCAGATTATCCGTCTTCTTCGAGTAATCGATCAGAACGTGAGCAATCTGTTCGGGGCTTAACACTTTGTTCGGGAAGTTGACGAGGATTGCCATATCCCAGAGTTCCGGGTTGCGGCAGAGTACGTCGAAGACACCGCGGAACCGTGCCTCATCCGCGTCTCCCAGAAGATCGATCGGATTGTTCTTGTTCCAGAACGGCGGAAGGAAGGTGTTCATCTCATCGATCATCTCTTTGGGGAGATCAATGATCTCAATGCCCCATGTCTCGGCGTAGTCATTGGAAAGCACGGCAAATCCTCCGGCATTGGTGATAACCACCGCACGGCGTCCCTTCGGGGAGCGGTTTGCATCGGAGAGGATCTTTGCCACCTTGAATGCTCCCGGCAATGTCTTTACCGGCGTCACACCGCACTTGCGGAACGCTTCCATGTACACTTCGTAGGCGCCGGAAAGCGATCCCGTGTGCGATGCTGCTGCGGCCTGTCCACGCTGAGAGGATCCGGCCTTGATTGCCACGATCGGTTTGGTCTTGGTGATCTCTTTTGCCATCTCCATGAAGGCCACACCGTTTTTGATCTCTTCGATGTAGAGGATGATTGCTTTCGTGTGCGGGTCTCTCTGGGCATAGCTCATGTAGTCGAGGAAGTCAAGATCGGACTGGTTGCCGACCGATACTACCTCAGAGTATCCCATCTCGGAGCCTTCCGAGAGCGAGATGCCGACGACTGCATTGACAATTGCTCCGGACTGGGAGATAAATGCAAGGTCGCCCGGCAGCGGGGAGGTGGATACGTAGGTGGTGTCGAGTTTGTACGGCGGGAGAATCAGGCCGAGACAGTTCGGACCGACGATGCGGATGCCGTAATTCTTCGCAATCTCGACCATCCGGTTCTCAAGGGCACGGCCGTCCTCGTCCATCTCCTTGAATCCTGCGGTGATAACAACCGCCATCTTCACACCCTTTTGTCCGCACTCTTCCATGATGCCCGGAACGAGCTGTGCCGGAACGGTGATTGTCACCATGTCAACCGGGCCGGGGATGGCCGAAAGGGTCGGGTAGCATTTGACGCCCTGAATTTCGCTGCGTTTGTTATTGACCGGATAGACTTTGCCGGGGAACTGCAGCAGGTTGTGGAACACTGCGTAGCCCATCTTGGTCTTGTCGTCGGATGCACCGATTACGGCAACCGAACGCGGTTTGTAGTAGTCGATCGGCACAATCTTGGATGCGTCGTAGTGCGGCGGAAGTTCGATCGGCTCATCCTGTACAATCACGCGTGCGTCAACCGCACAGCCGCCCTTTTCGTAGAGACGGAGCGGGTTGATGTCGAACTCAACAACTTTGTCGTTCTTCTCGAAGAATTCGCAGGCATTCTTTAATGTCTGGAAGAGGAACTCTTCGTCCTTGGGTGCGTCGCCGCGGTAGCCGGAGATGAGTTTGTATCCTTTAATCTGTTTGATTAAGCTGTGAATCTCCTCGTCGGTGCACGGAAGGATGCGGATGCCGACGTCTTTGTGGAACTCGACAAGGGTTCCGCCAAGACCAAAGGTGATGACGCGGCCGAATGCCGGATCAATCTTTCCGCCGATGATCAGTTCGAGGCCGGGTTGCGCCATCTCTTCGACGATGATTCCTGTGATCTCTGCGGCGGGGTTATAGGCTTTGACCGAGGAAACGATGGTATTGTATGCGGTTTTTGCCTCTTCATCCGTTTTGATGCCGACGATCACACCACCCGCATCACTTTTGTGAATGATCTGGGGACTGACGATCTTCATAACAACCGGGTATCCGATTTTTGCGGCAGCTGCCGCAGCGGCTTCGGGGCTGGTTGCGATCTCAAAGAGCGGGGCCGGCACGTTGAATCTCCGCAGCAGGTCATAACCGTCTGCTTCGGAGAGCATTTTGGTGTTGGCATGTGTTGACATGATTCTATCTCCATTCTTTCGTGGTTCAGAGAACCGCGTTTCCACCGTGGTGGAAAGAATTAACATTATTTATCATGTAGATTTGTTATATACCCTGTGGTCTGAGAGAGGGTTCTGTGATTGTTAGTGCTGAGTTCTGCATTTGTCGAAATCACAAATCCGGCTTCGGTACTCTGAATTCGCCCTGAGAAAGAAAAGTTTTGCCTCTTGAGGTATTTCTATCGTTTTTCGTCCATCGCGCGGAATTCGGGAGGTGAGACATGTCAAGGTACAGGACACAATATTAAAATACCAACCCGTGCAAGTTAGATGCATGGGATTTCGGAGTGTATTCGGACACAAACTCGATGACGTCATCGAAGCTGAGCAGCAGCATGAGGTGCTCTGCAAAGAGTTCGAGGAGTACATCCTTGGGATATTTCCAGATGAATTCGAGATCGAACGGCCGGACGCGGACGGCGACATCATTCCGGACTTTTTAGTAACTGATTTGTCTTCCGGAAAACGATTTGCCGTGGTCTGCGAGTTTCAGCCGAAGTTCAAAAAACCGGAAGACGGCTCCTGTGACATTCTTGAGTGCGGAACGTTTGAGCAGGTGCGGGCATACAAACAGTTTGCCCACTTTGAGCAGATGCCTTTCTTCCTTATCGTCGGTGTCGGCGGTCTGCCGGATCATCCCGATCGGGTGTTCTCGATTCCGGTGGGGGAGATCGGATGCAGCGAGCTGCCAAAGGAGGCCTGTCTTGGGTACGAACGTACCCCGTCAGGAAGGTTCGCCTATCATGAAGAACATCTGGAGTAATCCAGTCCCCTTTTTTTGTGCAGGATTACGGTAACACCCTTTTCCCGTAATGAGATGTACGTTTGATTGTGTTTTGTCGGAGGATATCCATGACAGGGCTTCAGGAATCGGTATGCTCCGAATTATCTGTTACATGTTCGGCAGATATGCAGAGCGGCTGTTCATCCGAAAAATCCGGACATTCTGAATGCCAAAGAAATATCCTATCCTTTTTTAAGGGCATCCTGCTAATATATACTGCACCAAGCGGGGCAGTAGGGTAGCCTGGTCCATCCTAGAGCGTTTGGGACGCTTTGACCCCAGTTCGAATCTGGGCTGCCCCATTCTTTTTATGAATACCGCAGAAGCTGTATCTGTTCTCACCGAGCTGAACCGTATCTATCCGCACACCCGCGAAGACATGAACTTTCTCAGGTTCGAAAATCCGTATCAGATTCTGATTATGACCATTCTCTCGGCCCAGACCACCGATGTTACCATCAATGGTCTGCGGGATGAACTTTTTTCCTGCTACCCGGATCCTCCGGCACTTGCATCCGCCGATCAGACCGAGGTTGAGCGGATTATTCATCCGGCAGGATTCTATCACACCAAAGCAAAAAACATCATTGGAACGGCAAAATGCCTCTGTGAAAATTTCGGCGGCGAGGTTCCGGAAACCCTCGCAGAACTCGTCACCCTGCCGGGTGTCGGCCGCAAGACTGCAAACATTGTAACGAACCATGCGTTTGGGAATGCAGTCGGCATTGCAGTTGATACTCATGTAGGTCGTTTGTCGCAGCGTATCGGATTTTCCAACAACAGTGATCCGAATAAAATCGAGCAGGATTTAATGACGCTGTTTCCGAGAGCGTGGTGGAGCGAGATCAACTATCTCTTAATCAGTCACGGCAGAGCAGTTTGTACTGCAAAAAAACCTGCATGTGAACGCTGTATCATTTGTCATCACTGCAGAACTTATCAGCAGAAACAACAAACAAAATAGGCATGATACCGATGGACGCCCGGACGAAACGACTGATTTTGTTCGCAGCCTGCATCGGCGCATGTTTGAATCCGCTGGTCGCTTCGATGATCATCCTCGCCATGCCCGAGGTGGGCGGGGCGTTTGCGGTTCCGGCACGCGATCTCGGATGGCTGTCCCTGATCTTTATTCTGGCCAATGCCATCTTTCTTGTTCCGGCGTCCCGTCTGTCGGATCTGATCGGCTACAAACGGTCGTATCTGCTGGGTGCTGCAGTTGTTGCGGCTGCCTGCGGGCTGTCGGTGTTCGCCCCGACGTATCCTGTTCTTCTGCTTCTCCGGGTACTTGCTGCCTGTGGTACGTCGTTTCTGATGATCACGGGACTTGCGATTCTCTCCCGCGTGTATCCGCCGCATGAACGGGGAGCAGCGTTTGGTGTCCACACCGCGATGGTGTACATCGGAGCATCCGCAGGGCCGGTTTTCGGCGGATTTTTGATCGGTCTGTTCGGGTGGCGGGCGGTGTTTCTGGTGATGGTGCCACTTGCGGTTGCTGCGGCGATTCCGATGTGGAAGTTCTTCCGTGATGAGATCAGAATTCCGTCCGATGGTCCGTTCGATATTCGCGGGACGATTCTGTATGCGGTGGCGATGTTTTGTACGATGTACGGTTTGTCCACGCTGCCGGATCCGCTCTCGGCTGGTTTGACCATACTCGGTGTTCTGATGATGGCGGTGTTTGTCCGGTACGAGCTGCATGTTCCTTCGCCGGTTCTGCATGTGAAACTGTTTTTCACGAACCGGCGGTTTGCCTGTTCTTCGTATGCGGCGCTGCTGAACTACGGCTGCACCTACGGGTCGGTCTTTTTCGTGAGTCTGTATCTGCAGTCCGTCGGGTCACTGACCGCTGTTCAGGCCGGGATGATTGTCTTTTTCCAGCCGCTGATTCAGGCGATTATGACGCCGATTGCGGGGAAACTTTCCGACAGAATCGATCCCCGCTACATTGTTACGGTGGGTATGGTGCTTTCGGGGTCTGGTGTTCTTCTGCTGAGCGGTCTCGATCTTGCGGCGGATCTGCATTACATCGCGGTCACGCAGGTGTTTATTGGTCTTGGGTCCGCATTGTTTTCGGCGCCCAATACGAATGCGATTATGGGTGCGGTGCCGGAGGATGAGTACAGTACGGCGTCGGGTATTGTTGCGGTGATGCGGCAGGCCGGGATGATTATTTCGATGGCGGTCTGTATGTCGGCTATCTCGACGATCTATGTGGGCGGGACGGATATGCTCGGGCCTGCAATGTATCCGCAGTTCCTGCAGGCGCTGCGGATCTCAATGATCTTCTGTGCGGGTTTTGCAGTTGTCGGAGTGCTGTTCTCCTGGTTCCGCGGGGATGCGGGAGAAAAATAATTTTTGAAAATTTTTGGGGGGTTAGAGCCGGAGCTTCTGTCTGGTTTTGTCAGGGTAGTGGATGAGCGGTCTTCGGATGTTGTGGTTGCGGATGGCGACTCGGACGGTTCCGTGGGTGCATCCGGTTTCGCGTGCGATTTGTTCGATGGTTTTTCCTGCGAGGAGTTGTCTTCGCAGTGTTTCACGGTCGCGGAGTTCGGGATAGTCGGTCCACATGGGTGTTAGTCCTCCTTTTGTTTTGGTATGATTTCGGCTTCGAGAGGGCGTGTTTTTTGGGTGAGATAGCAGGGGAAGTCGCGGGCGGTGAGATATTTTTTGAGGTCGGTGATGGTGATTTTTTCGTAGTCTGCTATGGCCGGGCCGAGGGTTTCTTTTGCGAGCTGGTAGAGTCTGTCGCGTCCGAGGATTTTTTCTGCGTCAAAGGGCCGGAGGTGGACGAGTTTTTGGTGAATGTCGGGGTGATCGGTGCGGATTTTTCGGATGTCCACTTCGTAGTAGGTTTTCTCCGGCCAGACTATCTGATATTCGCGGCTTTCACAGTTTTCGCTGCGGATGGTCCGGAGGTCTGTGTGGTACTGTTCGAGGAAGTCCAGGTGGAATTCTTTAAAGACGCAGGCAAGGTCGCGGCTGTGAAGGGCGGCTTCGTAGGGGTCGGTTGGCCGCGGGTGGATGCGGGGAAGAGTGGTTGCGAGGAAGGGGTCCGGATTGAAGGGTTTGTATGTCATTTTTGGGAGTCCTTTGTGTATTTTTGGTGGTTGGTTTTGGTGTGATGTTACTTCACGCTCGTTCCGCGATACGCTGCCGGATAAGTTCCCGTGCTTCGCCGCGGAGTTTTGACGTACCCCGCGACCAGTGCGAGTTCCGTGTCGCTGACGCGGACGGCGTTGTCGGCACGGCAGGCGGGGCAGCGGAGGACGCTTGCGCCGTTATCCATGCCGCAGCCGGTGATTTCTTTTCTGATGAGGGTGAATGCGGTGCCGCAGGCAGGGCAGCAGTAGGAGTCGCCGAAGTAGCGGGGGGTGTCATTCATAGAGAGGTTCGCGCTCCCCGCAGTTCATTTCCTGCGCTGTTTCGTGGGCGAGGTCGGCACGGTGTCTGCCGAGTGGTTCGGCGTGGATGGTTTCATAGATCTGCGTCCAGGTTTTCATGCAGGCGAATGTTGGTACGATGCCGGTTCGTTCGGCCATTGCCGTTTCGATTTCGGTCTGGAGCAGATGAAAGGCAAGTTGTCCGCCGCGGGAGGCGATGACGGGGAAGGCGAGGTCGGTGAGGATGTCGAAGAACGTCTGCCGGAGGCTGTCTTCGGTGGTCATGCTGCTTTTGTGCCAGGCGATCCATGCGGCGGTTTCGGGGTCGAGTTCAGTGTCAGGCGTCTGATATTTTGTCTGCCAGCCGTAGAGGGTGGCCCGGCAGACTGCGGTGATGTAGGCTTTTCGGTTGGCAAATCCCATCCTGCGGATGAGAGTGCCGAGGGTCTGATACTCTTCGTCGGTAAGCATGACGTAGAGATGTTTTCGGGTGCCGGACTGTTGTGTCATGGGAGAGAGGGGTGCGGGACACGAGGGGGTATGAAGGCCTCAAGCCTCAAGCCGGAGATTTTTCGGCGGGAGTGTCTCGTCTGTTGCGCGGGAGGTGTTTGTCTTTTTCCGTCCCTGCTTTTTCCTGATTTATTCGCTGATTCGTTACTACCATCTCATTCTATATTTATACTATAAGAAACAAATATGTAACACAAGAGAGTTATTACGGAGCACATTCATTGTTTGATGAGAGAGTGTGCGGGCTTTTTTCTCCTGAGTGTTTCGGTTGTTCCTGCGTGGGTGAGGCTTGAGGTATGAGGCTTTTTTCCCGCAGGAGATGGTGATGGTTCCAATACGAAAGGAGGGGATCACCCGCAGGAAGGGTGTCTTTCCTGTCGCGGATGGATCCCGGACGATACCTGTTCGTTTCACATTCGTGGTGATAAGCATTCGCTTCCTCCTGTGTTGGTTTTTGTTCGTGGTGCACTGTTCCTCCGCCGCTTCAGGCACAGGTTGTGTGCGGGTTCCCTGTTGTGCGCCGCAGGCGGATGCCCGGCATTTTCATGCAGGCGGCCTGTGTACCGGCTGTTGTGTCCGCGGGAGTCCGGGGTAACATCCGTGCCTCAGAGGCTCTGTTCACTCGTGAGCGTGAGAACTTAATTGGGACGAGTGCATCTGTAACGTATGCGTCCCGACGGAGCGGTTGTACCGGATCATCGCGGAGACTTTCCGGGAGAGTTGTCCCGGGGTCAGCCTTTCGATGATAGATTATATGATACTGGTAATA
>JAISHD010000073.1 GCA_031262705.1 Methanocalculaceae archaeon
TGCTCGTCGTCAACGACGGCGAGCAGGAACTGTTTGCGCATGTTTGCCGAGGTCTGCGCTTCGCGCAGAATGACGGAGAGGTCCACCATGTCCCGTTCCGATAAGACGCGCAGCAGATACTTTGACTGCCCGTGTCCCGGACGCTGACCGCGGGGGAAGATGCGGAAATCCTGCGGGCCGGTGGTGATGACGTATCCGCGCTCGCGGATGTCCCGGTACACGATGAATTTGCGGAGAAAGCCGGGTGATGCGGCACTTTCGGCAAGGAGATCGTCAAAAGACCAGTCGTTGATCTGAATCTTTCCGCGCGCTATTAGGTAGAGGGCTTCAACGACGGCAAGCCGGAGGTTTCCGGTTTTTTCCACGCGGCCGTAACCGTTCTGCTCGTAGAAAACCTTCGCTTCCGGCGGTGCCAGAACCTGTGTGCCATCGAATTGTGCCTTCACGCGGGTATAGGTTTGTTTTCTGGAATCATTAAAGGGGTGTCTTCTTGTCGGGGATGGGGGCTGCATCGAAGGTTCGCATCTGCATTTTGATGCCGGGGGATTTTCACCGTGACTTTTCTGAAAATGCAAGTGGGTGGCAGTCGTGGTCTTACTTGAAGTAACCACAAAGAACGCAGAAATTTCACAGAATTTCACCGCAACTACGTTCACAGCCCGATACGGCACAACACCACAAACATACTAATACCAAAACGTAAAACATACTATACATGATCAAATACGCAAAGGCAGTTCTTGTCCTTCTGCTGATGGCGGTCATCTGCTGCGGGAGTGCATCCGCAGATACCGTTGAAAATCTCAACGTGACCTATCAGCTTGGCGGGACATACATTAACACCGAAGCAGTTGCGCCGGCAACCGGCGGAGGATTTTTCCTCGGCATGGCCAACAGCTCCGGAGCAGTTCTCCTGAAGACCGATGTGGCGGGAAAGGAGATCTGGCGTACAGCCCTTCCGGGAGACAATGTCAGATCCCTCATTGCCCTTGATGACGGCGGAACCGTTCTGACAACGATCACGCAAACGATTAACGGAACTGCAGAGGAGGGCTATACCTTCGGCGGCGATACAAATCTTGTCAAAGTTGACAAGAGCGGTAGCATCCTCTGGCAGATGAACCTCCCCGACATCGGAGCAGGCGACATTGCCGTTTCCGGCGAAGTCATTCGCTTTGCCGGATGGTTCTGGGAAAGTAACGCCGGATTCACGCAGAGTTATCTGCTCTCCACCGGTGTTCCGGGCAATGATCAGATTCGTCTCGGCAACGAAACCGCATCCATGATTCCCCTTGCGATGCTTCTCGAAGATGATGACACCCTCGTTCTTACCGGCGGAACCACCTCCTATCTCACCGAAGAAAGTGCGTATGCCTGGATTGCAAAAGTCAAAAACGGCGTTGTCCAAAGTCAGAGCATTATCCGGACCGGCAGCACCGACCCGCTCTACGGCGCAGGAGCCTGCGGCTACGCAATTACGAAAGCGCATGACGGCGGTTACCTCGTGGTCGGTTCCAACCCGCCGTTCGGCGTAACCTGGACAGGCGGGATCGGCTGGGCAGCACACGTTAAGAGCGATCTTTCCAATGCCTGGGTCAATGAACTTCCCGGATGCTATGTTCCCTACTCTGTTGTCCAGTTCGGCGACGGATACCTTGTTGCCGGAATGGACGGTTATGACGATCCGGTCTGGCTGACGCTTTCGATCGGCGGGGCTATCACGGAACTTGAAAAAATATCCCAGAACGGCAAACGGTCAATGTATAATGACATTGCATCCATCTCTAACGACTCCGCCGCACTTGTCGGCTGGGTCATGACGGACAGTTCTTCCGAGGGTATTCTTCTTACCCTGTCCGATACCGGAACACCGACGGCAGTGCCGACCGGTACGGAGGATGCAGGTCTGTGGATTGCCGGAGCTGCAGTGGTAATTCTCATTCTTGCCGGAGCGGCATACTTCCTTGTGGTCCGAAAACCTGACCCAGAACCGGTGAAAAAGAAGTCCGCAAAAAAAGGTGGAAAGAAAAAACTAAATTAAAATCTTTTTTTTTTAGTATGATACTGGATGCGGCTGAATCTTTATCGGTTCCTGCTGATTGATTTTCGGTACTTCAATATCAAAACAGCAGGCAGGGTACCCCTGCGTCATGCACTCTATTTCCTCCACGTGCACCGGTTGTTTGAAGTATGCCGAAAAAATTGCCGTCAGAACTCCGCGTGAGATAACACAGCAACCGCGTTCCATCTTTGGCAACACCATGCACTCGTAACATTTGTAAATCTCCAGACGCAACGGTGAAGTGGAGTGGATGCGCATATCTCCAAGTCCATAGCGCACCCAGAACTTGATCACATTCTCAATCGTCTTTTCCAGTGTCTCTGCAACCAGATAGACTGAGACTGATTCACCCAGCATCTCGCCTCCTCGCATCATGATAGGATCGATTCTGATCCCTGCCTCAATCAGCGCCACCTGAATAATATGGGGAATAATCTGGCGGTAGTCAACATTGTCATATTTAATGTAGCACTGGCGGATCAGTTCACGAAACTCATTGTTTCCAGTCTGACGGCATGGTTGAATGTCAGCAAGATGCGACGCGGTCAGATAGTACATCTTTTTGCGTGCATCTCTCGGGACCGGTCGGGATGCAATAAGTCCTGCATCAATCAGAGAGTTGAGATGCACCGACACCGTTGATTTGGACAGACCTGTGTACTCCATAATCCGGAAAAAAGATACCTCCCCCTCATCACGGATAAGAAACAGAATACTGTTCCGGACCGGGCTGCTTATCGCCGTGACAGTACCGTCACTGGAGAACAGTTTGAGAGGCTGGGCATGATCTAGTTCTGGCATGGTGTTTTCACGATTTTCTCGTTTGTTTTTCCGAAAAAGCTAATTGAAATATAATTTGCCGCGAACAGATAAGAATGTTCGTGATGGTGCAAAGAAAGTACTGGTGAACTACCCAGAAAAAAAGATTAGTTGAAGGGATGGACTGCCGAGTTCTTCTTTGTCAGGATCTCGTCCACTTTCGGTTCACCGGTAACGGCACGCTTGATTGCAATCTTTGTTGCCTCATAGTTCCAGTCATGCACCTTCTTCTTGTCTGCCGCATCCCATTCGATGAAAACGGATGCAATGATCAGCAGATCTTCGGCCTTTTCTTTGGGAATAACTCCCTCCTCAACCGAATCCATCACCGCCATTGCGATCGCATGCTGGGCAGGGCCGAACATCATTACTGCCTGACCTGCGTTTTTCATGGTAACTTTATTTACCATCAGTGTTGCCGGCTTTGGCGGCAGATTCGGAGTGACCACGGCAAGAAGCGGGGTGTGTCCTTTCTGCGGAGATGCAAGTGCACTCACGAAAGCCTGTTCAACAGAACTTCCTTTTGGTCCGATCACAAGATCGATGTGGGCAACTTCTGCACCCTCGCCGACCAGTGCTTCTCCAAACATTACGCGGGTAAACGGAGAAATTGCTCCTCCTACCGCATTGTCAACGCTTTGTAAAAATCCCATGTTGGTACCTCGCGGGGTTAGTTCAGATCCTTTCCGGGTCTGCTGATCTGTTGATATGGTGATGACTGGTTAAATATTTGATCTTCGGGGATGCAAAACTGCTTGATATCTCTATTTTCTTCTATTGCATGATCTCTTATGTTGATGGAGTAATTTCGTCATGAAAACAGTATTTGATTATAAAATATGGTGTTTTGATTGAACTAAATGTCCATGTTGTACAAGTGCCGCGATCTAATCTGTATTAAATATCAAGAACAAATATGTGATTAACCACTGGACACTGCGGCCTTGTATACTGCTAAGGTCCGGGATGGGAAATTACTATGTTAAAAGCAGTAAAAATTAAGAACGGCGTCTACTGGGTAGGAGCCATTGACTGGAACATTCGTGACTACCACGGCTACACACTTCCGGGAACCACCTACAACGCATACCTCGTCATCGGCGACAAGGTTGCACTGATTGACGGAACCTATCCTGGACACGAGTGGCAGCTGATTGAGCGTATCGAATCTGTTCTCCCGCTGGAGAAGATCGACTACATCATTGCAAACCACATTGAGATCGATCACTCTGGTTCTCTCCCGGTTCTCTCTAAAAAGCTCCAAAATGTCCCGATCTACATGACCGAGATTGCCAAGAAAGGATTTGCACGCCACTACGACACGAGTACATGGAACATCCACACCATCAAGAATCTTGAGAATCTGCCCCTTAGCGGCGGCAAGACCCTGACCTTCCTTGAGGCACCGTTCCTCCACTGGCCCGACTCCATGTTCACCTACCTCGGCGAAGACAAGATCCTCTTCCCGAACGATGCATTCGGCCAGCACGTTGCATCCAGTGAGCGTTTCGACGACGAACTCGGCATTGATGTCGCCATGGAACACGCAGCAAAGTTCGTGGCAAACCTGATCGTCCCGCTCTCTCCGAAGGTTCTCAAGAAACTCGGCGAAGTCACCGAACTTGGCGTGCCAATTGAGATGATTGCACCGTCGCATGGTATCATCTGGAGAAGCCACGCAGCAGACATCATCAACGCCTACGTCAACTGGGCCAACGGAGTATCCAAGAATAAGATCACCATCGTCTATGACACGATGCACTACTCGACCGGCATTGCAGCCCAGTACATTGCCGAGGGAGCAATCTCCGAAGGCGTTGAGGTCAAAGTTGATCTCCTCAAGGACGGACGCTATGAAGGTGTCCACAGATCCGATGTTGTCCGCGACATTCTCGACTCAAAAGCTGTTATTGTCGGTTCTCCTACTCTCGAAGACTATCCGCTGCCGACTGTTGCAGGATTTCTGTACTATCTGATGGGAATCAGACCGGGCAAACAGACCCAGAAGAAGATCGGGTTTGCCTTCGGATCCAACGGTGGCAAAGGAGGAGCGCCCAAAGTCATCACCGAGCTTCTGGAAAAAGCAGGTATTCAGATCTGGCACGATCCGATCGAGTTCACCTACCGTCCGGATCAGGCAGATAAGGAAAAGTTCTTTTCCCTTGGTCAAGAAATCGCAAAGGAAATCAAAAAGATGCCGTAAACTAGGGATTCTATTCCTGCATCTTCTTTTTTAATATATCATCACCGCCGGATCAATATCCACTCAGAAAAACCCTGTAACACAGTCATCAAAAGAAAATAATTGAATTTTTGTAGGCATGAGACAGAACTCCCCTCCTCCCCACATCCACAATAGTACTCTCTACGTATTACTTTATGAATCTTGTGGATGACTGATACATTTGTAGCGAGGAATCATGTACAGAATGCCTCCTTTATTATCAGAATGCAGGTATTCTCCATGGAAGCGCCGTACTCTGTACTCTGCCCTTCATCCGGATTGGATCAGGTTTATTGCATTCTGCCGCACACGTAAACAGCAGAATGGCTGCGACGATCCGCTACGGATTACCGGGAACCGCACTTGATGCATATACTGCGGAGTATCTCGCGGAATCCAGGGACCATCCTGCCGGTGTGTGGATGATTCTGCCGGTAAACCGGCTGGCCGAAGCCGTGAAGCAGGACATGGCCGCACGAAAAATTCCTTTTATCCCCTCCCGCATTACCACCGTCTCCGCATTTGCCGAGACCGTTGTAACCGCTGCATATCCTGGTGTGCGCATTCTCTCCCCCGTTGAACAGAAACTCATCTTCTCTCGTATTGCCGAAAACAATCCCGGGATGTGCCGTCTGTTCTCTCCAACTACAGACCCCGCGGATGTTCCCGGAAAATCCGTGGGTTTCGCATCGGTGGAAAATCTCGTCACGCTCTACAACACGCTCAGGTTCCGGAATGCGGTACTTCCGCAGGGAAACGACAGACTCGCAGCCCTTGCATCGGTGTTTTCCGCGTATGAGACCTTCTGTGACACCGAACAGACCGCAGACGCACCTGCCGTCCTGCGTCTTGCCGCAGACGCCGTCCGCAGCGGCAGATTCCCGCTGCAATCCGTGTACCTCTACGGCATTTTCTCCCCAAAAGAACGTGAGACGGAGCTGCTGGACGCAGTACGCACCGCGGCATACCGGCTCTCCGAGTTTGTCCCGTATGCTGCAAACGACAAAATATTTTCGCCGCAGGAAGGCATACCGCCCACCGGGAACCGTGCAGGAGCGTTTGCCGAATCGGTGTTTCAGAGACTTTCCGTCTCACCTGATCTGCCGATCAAAAAGATCGGCATCTTCCCTGACCGCACCGCAGAACTCTCCGCCATTGCCGAAGAGATCTGCTGCCTCATCGAAAACGGGGTACAACCCGGAGACATTGCAGTGCTCACCCCGGAAGTTCCGCTGTATGCCGAACTTGCCGGTGAACTGTTCCCGGATTTTTCCGCAAAGGGCCAGCCTCTGGAGTTTACCAGTTCCATCGGCAACCCTCTGTTTCGCAGCAGATCCATAGCCGCTGTCTTTTCCCTTCTGAAAACGGTTCTTGGAAACTACACCGCTCCGGACATGACAACCCTCTTCTCCTATCCGTACTTCTTCTGGGGCGAACGTTACATTCCGCCCCGTGATCTCACCTGGATATCCCGCGCTGCCGGGATCACCGGCGGCAGACGACAGTGGCTGGAGTATCCGAAAAACCTTCGCGCAGGATTTGCGGCAGGCATGGATGACCCGGACATTCCCTCCCCGGAAAAAGCGGAGCTTGCTGCAAAGGTTCAGCGGATCGATACGCTCCTGAAAAAACTTGAGGACGTATTTTCCCTGCTGGACCGGCTCGGCAGAAAAAAACGTTCAGCTTCGGAGTTTGTCACCGTCCTGCGCCGTATCCTTGCCGAACTCGGCTACCCGCAGGGTCATCTCGGCCGGCGTCTTCCGCCGGAAGACGCGGCTGCCGTTGAGCGTTTCTCCCTGGTTCTTGCGGACATTGATGCAGCGGAAACCCTGATGCAGCCGGAACGCATATCCCCTGGCAGGTTTTATGCGATGCTCTTTGCCTTCGTCAGATCGGTGCAGAGTTCCCCTCCCGCCGCAGGAAATCCCGGAAATGCGGTGAAAATTCTTGGATTTCGTGAAATAGTCCACCAGAAAATACCGCATGTCTTCCTCGCTGGCCTCACTGCTGAGGTACTTCCCCGTGTCCATCCCCGGCTGCCGTTCCTGACCGTGGCAGAGACACTGGAAGCAGGAACCCAGACCTATGAAGAGACCCTCAGAGAGGAACGGTATGCATTTCTGTCGGCGGTTCTTGCAGGTGAAAAATCCGTGTACCTTTCCGCTCCCGCAACTGATGAGGGAACGACAAAAATTCCTTCTGCATGGCTACAGATGTTTGATCTGCCGGATATTGGATGGAACTGCGGCGAACTCCGCCACTCGGCATCCTGGCTTTCGGGACATGCGGGACGCCTGATTGCGCAAGGAACCTGGGAGGATGGTCTTGACTGTTCCCGTCTTCTGGATCTGTCCGATGCGACACGAAGAATCGGAATCGAGACGGTCGAACGTGCCGGTCCTCCTGCAACCGTGTATGACGCGGTTTTTTCCTCCCACCCGCTTCGGGAACAGTTCAAAGCCCGGTACAGTGATGCGGCATGTTTTACCGTAACGGATCTGGAGCGGTATGCCGCCTGTCCGTTCCGCTGGTACACGGAACTGCATCTGCGGCTGATACCGCATCCCGACCCGGAAAGTGATGAACGGCCGGAACTTGGAAATGTTATTCACAAAACCATGTACCGGCTGATCACCGAGTCGGAGAACTTCCCGCCGTCGAAGGATACGCGGGATGCCGATGTATCTGATCTCCTGAGGATTGCGGATGAGGAGTTTTCCAAAACCGGTCTTGAAACCCCGAAGTGGCAGAGCCTGCGCAACCGCTACATCGGCACGCCTTCGTATCCGGGCAGACTTTCCGAGGTGATCGATCACGAGATTGCACTTGCCGAAACCGGCAGCGTCACGCCAAAAGAACTGCTGGAATATCCTTTCTCCATGACGGATATGCCGGGCGTTCTGCTTCCTGACGGAAGCGAGATGCGGCTGGAGGGAAGAGTT
>JAISHD010000075.1 GCA_031262705.1 Methanocalculaceae archaeon
AGCATCGGCTATGCGATCGGTCCGGTTCTTGCAGGTGTTCTGATCGCGGTCGGCGGTCTTCCGGCGGTTGCGTGGCTGGTGATTCCGGGTATTGTGGGTGCGACGTGGATGTACCGGAACAACCGGAGATTCCGTCATGCGGCTGGCGATTCTGTGGCGGTACGAAAGCCGGTGAAGACGGAGACCGAGACTCCTGCGGCGAAGAAGAAGTACTGGTGGGTTCCGGCGGGTCTGGTTGTTGCAATCTGTTCGCTGCGGGCATGGGCATATCTTGGCATCATTACATATCTGCCGACGCTTTTGATCCTCGGCCATCATGGTCTTGATACCTTTACGGCGTCGTTTGTGGTGACGGTTATGCTGTTCTTTGGCGTGGCCGGTCAGGTTGCGGGAGGATATATGTCGGATCGGTTCGGCCGAAAGGAGATGCTGGTCATCGGTCTTGCAGGCGCAATTCCATTCTTTGCGCTGATTTTTTCCGCAAACGAGCTGCTGATGTATCTGGGTGTGATGATGTATGCATTCTTTGCGTCGTCCTGTTACGTGATGTCTGTGACGATGACGCAGGATCTGCTGCCCGGCAATGTCGGCTTCGCTTCGGGATTGACGCTCGGATTTTCGATGGGTGTGGGTGGAGTCGGGGCTGCGGTCATCGGCTGGGCAGCCGATGTGATGGGGTCGCTTTCTGCGGCGCTGTATCTTCTGATCATCCCTACGGTCCTCTGTCCAATTCTTGCACTGCTGATCAGATATCCGCTGAA
Source organism: Methanocalculaceae archaeon (assembly GCA_031262705.1). GTDB lineage: Archaea > Halobacteriota > Methanomicrobia > Methanomicrobiales > Methanocorpusculaceae > Methanocorpusculum. The sequence continues at coordinate 762 of JAISHD010000075.1, forward strand.
GAGCCTGGCCCGGAAAGGTTCTTCGGTGTAATTTTTTCTGGAAATCGTCGGCAGTGAGATTTCAAAAAAAAGTTCAGATCTTCTTTTCAAGCGCTTTTTCCACGATCTTAATCGCACACAGATCGCCGCACATCGAACACGTCTCACAGTCGCCGTCACGGTCATGCACCGCACGGGCATGATCCCCGAACAGTGCAAGCGAGTACTGTGCCTCCCAGTCCAGCGTCCGGCGTACCTGTGCCATAGCTGCCTGCCGGGGAAGCTCTGCCTCGCGTCTGCGGGACAGATCACCGATATGAGCCGCAACCTTCGCAACCCGCGTTCCCTCAATAATATCCTGCGTATCAGGAAGTGCCAGATGCTCGGACGGCGACACCATACACAGAAAATCCGCACCAGCCGCAGCCGCCGCAGCCCCGCCGACCGCACCCGTAATATGATCATAGCCCGGCGCAATATCCGTCACCAGCGGCCCGAGGAGATACAGCGGCGCAAAATCCGTAATCTCCTTAATCATCTTCACATTATAGGAGATCTCATTATAGTCCATATGTCCCGGACCTTCGATCATCCTCTGCACCCCCTTCACATGTGCAATCCGGGCCAGTTTTCCAAGCGTCAGATACTCCTGCGACTTCGCGAGCTTCCCCGAATCCACATACGCTCCGGGCCGCATCCCGTCGCCGAGCGACAGCGCAATCTCATATTCATCCAAAATCTCCAGCAGATAGTCATACTCCGCATACAGCGGATTCTCCTCGCCGGACGCAAGCATCATCGCCGTATGAAACGACCCGCCCCGGGAAACCACACCCATCACTTTGGGGTCAAGCCGGAGTGTCTCCACAACCTCCAGATTTACCCCGCAGTGCAGTGTCATGAAATCCACACCCTGCTCAGCCTGTTCACGAATCACCTTGAACAACAAATCCGCGGAGAGATCAATCACATTACCGGCACGCCGCACTGCCTCATAGATCGGCACCGTCCCCACCGGTATTGCAAGCTTCAGAATCTCGCGACGTATCGCCGCAAGATCGCCGCCCGTTGACAGATCCATTATCGCATCCGCACCGTTTGCAATCGCGGCGGATGCTTTCTCCATCTCCATTGCAGGATCGCACCGCTGACCCGACGTCCCGATATTCACATTGATCTTGACCTTTGTCCCCTCACCGATTGCGCAGGGCACATAATCCCGTTTCGCATTCTTCAGAAAAATCGTTCTGCCGGCAGCAATGGATCGTGCAAGCGCCTCAGGCGTCATCCCTTCGGCCTTTGCCGTATCGGCAAGACCGGCCACATCGCCTGTCCGGCAGTCGCGGAGTATTGAGTGCATTCGATTATATCATTTGTTCTCACGACTCATTATACTGTATGAGTGAACCTATCCGCTGGCTCAGAGAGATCGGCTGGCGTGCAAACTCCTATGTCTGCGGGAACATTCTCGTCGACGCTTCCCAGCCGGTGACGGCGGTTGCCCCCTACAAAGATCAGATCGAAACAATCGTCCTCACCCACGGCCACTTCGATCACATGGCAAATCTTGCCGCCCTCGCAGACCTTTGCAACGCAAAGGTCTGTATCGGGGAAGGCGACCTCGCCTTTCTTGCCGACGACTTCCTCTCGCTTGCAACCAACTTCGGCGGACACGCGCCCGGTATTGCCGCCGAACCGCTCAAGGATGGAGACCGCATCGATGAGTTCGTCATCATACACACACCCGGTCACACGCGGGGAAGCATCTGTCTCTACCGTGAAGAAGACGGCGCCTTAATCACCGGAGACACCCTCTTCCCGCACGGTTCGTTCGGCAGAACCGACCTGCCGACCGGCAGCCATGCAGACCTCGTTGCCTCCATCAACCGGCTGGCGGCACTGCGTATCGACTCGCTGTGGTGCGGCCATGATATGCCTGTTCCGTCCGGTGCAATGCGGGACGTGCTCCTCTCCCAGACAGAAGTACCAAAGTATGGATAAAGGAGTCTACTGCCTGCTGCTGGAGTGCACAGCATCGCAGACGATTCGGATCGGTGCACTGGGTGAACGGGAGTTTGCCCCCGGCTGGTATCTGTATGCCGGCTCGGCTCTCGGCAGCGGCGGCCTTTCCCGGGTGAGCCGCCATATCCGGTTCTACCGCGAACAGTACCGGAGGCCGAAATGGCATATCGACTATCTCATGGCGGATGCCAGCGCCCGGCTCCGTAAAGTAATCTACGCAAAAACGAAAGAGGATCTTGAGTGCGTGCTCGCCGCAGCCATCGGCGGTGACGGCGTTCCTGAATTCGGCTGTTCGGACTGCGACTGTGCAACGCATCTCTTTTACCGGCGAACGATGCCGGAAGCGGAAGTACTGGCCGCGTTTGAGCGGACAGGACTCTGTGGTGTGGTGCACGAAGTGGACGAAACCTGAAAAAAGAAGGAGAGAATCACTCTCTCCGCAACAAAAACACCCCTGCCGCAATACATCCTGCAAGAATACCTGCAAGCGGAACAGGGGCTGCGGGCGTGGTCGGCGTCCCGCCGCCGGACGACGAAATATCTCCGCCTGAGGACACCGTTACCTCTTCATCAATCAGATTGCTCTCCACCACAAGCCAGGAAAGCTGTTCTGCGGGGAACTCCTCATACCACAGATTTTTCAGGGGATCCTCCCCGAACATGAACGGGGTTCCCGCAACCGGTGTGATCATATCCTCCTCTTCGTTATAGACCAGCAGATCCGGCACAAACACATCGCCGGGCAGCAGATCCGTAGTATCCCACAGCTGCAGACTCACCAGACCGGTTGCTTCGTCCCGCAGAACTGCAGCCACCTGCATACGGAGAACATCCCATACTGCCGGATCAAGTATTATGGTTATCATCGACTCATGAGTGTCTTCCACGCCATCTGCCACCCGCGTCAGATTACCTTCAATTGAGTAAATTTCCCGCAGTCCCCCATCTTCATACATCGTTCCCGCATACTTCATGCTGATCAGCACATCCTCTCCGCCATCGTTGAACACAAACCATTTTCCGTCCCATTCGCAAGGGTAATACCTGCCGGTCGGCACCATCTTCCATATGCCGTCGTCCGATTCGTTATAGATTTTCTCCAGCGGTCGTTCTCCGATCACAATATCAGATCCGTTCACGGTGTAGAGATACCCCGCAGTCGTCTCGGTGATACCGGAGTCGTCATGTTCCTCCCCACCGCCTTCCTCATCAGGTGTCTGCGTCGCTCCGGCTTCTGCGGCTTCTGCAACCACAGAGACGTAGGTGGTGTAAAAATCATGCCAGCCTCCGCTGTCCAGCGACACCGCCTCTCCCAGTACCTCATTTCCCGGAATGGTGGAGTAGTAGAGGTAGGGGAAGGAGGTTACGGCAATGCCTCTGGCGGAGGAGGATTGGCCGTTGTCTGTGGCGGCAATAACCGCTGTGTCAACTGCCGTCATCAGATCTCCTGCGGCGGTATGCAGTTCTCCGTCCACAGTATTCGCATAGATGTTTTCGGCAAACTGCCACAGATCAATGGAGACAGGAGTATCAGAACTGCTGCCGTCACCAAATACCTGGGTTTTGTGGTAGGCATCACTGATTGCCGGGAGAGTGTTGGCAGAAGACAGCGCATCTTCAAGAGCTGCACCAAAGGTGTTCAGCGCAGCCACCACTCCCGGAACCTTCGCCGACTCAATCAGCGCATAGGTACTTACATCTTCATTCCGGGCAGTTCCGATGATCTGTTCCCCGAGTTCTTTGGGAGAGATTGCCGGATACTCAGACAGCACCCGGCCAAGTTCCGTGTAGTTCACCGCGCTTCTGTCAACGACCTGCTCAGCGGCGATCAGGTAGCCGGCATGATCCTTGAGGACACTGAATGCTTCCACCGTACCCATAAGGCAGGAGTACATGACGATCATGTCATAATTCCTGCCCAAAAGACCTTTATCCATATCCGGCAGCGACAGCATTCTATTGGTTACGGTGTTCATTCCGTATCCGGTTGCTCCGCCTCCATGATCCAGAAAGATGAGATATGTGTTCTCCCCGTCAAGGTTTGTGCTGTGCTGATAGGTTTCTGCAGAGGCGAGCGCTTTCTGCACGCCGTCAGGTGTGGAGATGTCTGCATCAATCCGTTCCAGAACTTCGGCATCCTCACTCACGTTTCCATTGTGGGTTGTCAGATCATCATGCAAAAGCGATACGTTGGTTATGGTGATGCCATTGTCCCAGCCGCTTTTCTTGGATCCGCCGTAGATGATCAGCATCTCGCCTGCGTCCGAGTTCCAGCCGGATGTCATGTCCTGCATGAGATCAGACATCTCCCCATGCTCGGATTCAAGATCAGCTCCGACAATGTAGATGATGAGATAATTCTTCGCGGTACCGCTTTCCGTTCCGGCAGCCGCCGCGGTGCGATGCAGGCCGCAACCAGCAGCAGTACAAGAACAGCAGACATTATCCGGATTCGTTGTTGGTTTTTTTCAGGGATCAATGATTTTTCCTCTCTTCTATCTGGAGATGGGACTGCATGATATATTAACCCATTCCGTCTCCGGAGATGTATGAAAAAAAGTGGAATGAGGCTGTTATTCCAGTGTTCCAAGCCGGTCGCCGATCGCCAGATAATGCCCGTTCATCAGCTCAAACCCCGGCATCTCCCGTTTTCCCTCCGGTTTTGCCGACAGAATACACACCGCCCCCGCTCCCGTCATCACAACCGGCCCCTTCTTCTTTATCACATCCACCACCTCGCCCGGCAGCCCTGAATACCCTTCGGGCACCCGCTCACTCCTGTAAATCAGCAACCGCTTCCCGTCCGGCAGCCGTGTATTCGCACATGGTACTGGAGACAGTCCCCGGATGCGGTTATGCACAACTACTGCCGGAAGACTCCAGTCGATCACACACTCCTCCTTCGTAATCGACGGAGCAAACGTCACCTGTTCCGGGTCCTGCGGAACTGCACACACACCGCCGCAGTCAATCTGATCCAGTGCCTCCATGAGTGTTTCGGCACCGAGAACTGCCAGTCGGTCGTGCAGCTCCCCGAACGTCTCATCCTCTCCAACATCCAGCGAACGTGAAAGAATCACATCGCCTGCGTCCAGTTCCGGCGTAATATACATAATCGACACTCCTGCTTCCGCATCACCGTTCAGTACTGAGTACTGCATCGGTGCTGCACCGCGATAACGGGGCAGCAGCGACCCGTGAATATTGATCGTCCGGTGCTTCGGCAGATTGATGATCCCGTCCGGAATCATCATCCCGAACGCCACCACCACGCCGACGTCCGGCGCAAGAGCCGCGAGTTTCTCCGTGAGGGCGGGATCCTTCATCGACTCCGGCTGAAAGACCGGGACCTCATGTGCCAGTGCCCATTCCTTCACCGGCGAAAACGCAATCTTGTTTCCCCGCCGGTTCGGCTTGTCCACCCGTGTCACCACACCCACGATCTCATGACGGGTCGCAACCGCCTCCAGTGCCGGAACTGCATAGGCGGGCGTTCCCATAAACAGGACCTTCATTTCGTCTCCTCACGAAGAGCCGCTGACGCCGCCAGCCGTTCCAGATCGCGGGAGACCAGTTTGCGGGCAATCGGGGTGATACGATCAACGAAGAGCACCCCGTCAAGGTGATCGAACTCATGCTGGAATACCCGTGCGGGGTAATCCTTCAAATCCTCCTCGACCGTTTCGCCCGCCTCGTTCTGATACCGCACCACAATTCGTTTCGGTCGCCGGACTTTCTTGTGAATGCCCGGAACCGAAAGACATCCCTCCTCCATCTCCACGGTGGAGTTGCCGGTGGAGATAATCTCGGGATTAATGACTTTGCGGACTTTATCGCCTGCATCCATGACAAAAAACCGTTGGGATACGCCGATCTGCGGGGCGGCGAGGCCGACGCCCCGGCTGTTCCGCATGCACGGCACCATTTCGTCCAGCAGACTGCACAGCTCGGGAGTGATGGACTCAACCGGCGCGGCAGTGTCTGCGAGGATTTTTTCTCCGTAAATATAGACCCGCATAATGAGGTATTATTTGTGCGGCAGACTACATCAACTCTGCGCAATTTCCCGATAATCAGGAAAAATAGGAGATTTATTATCTGTCAGGCCTTTGTAGCAGGCAGGGGTGCCCGCCTCGAAGAAGGTGGTACGTATCAACCAACAAAAATATACATTCATCGTCTTCAACGACGTATAGTATAGGTCCGGGTTCTTGCCCGTATCCCGTCCGCCAGCATTGACGCGGACACAGTCACTGATCCCCCGATTCACCCTCCACTCAGGTGATACTATGACAAAAAGTGAACTCCCCATTCCCCCAAATACCGAGTCCGGCCTTGACCTCGCCGGATTTTTGACCCCGATTGAACCAGCACCGGCCAATGCGGCCGCTCCCCCCTCCGGCCCGCAGCATTTTCCGGCGGTGTTTTTTGTACATGAGAAGATTACGGATTCTGTGCAGCAGGTGCATCTCGCCCTCGCCCGGCTCAATGCGGCCTCGCCGCGTGGTCCGGTTATTTTCCGGCAGGACGGCCGTCTTGTCCGTGTCATCCGAACCGAAGACAACGCCTACGCCGTCGTCCCGCTGGACAGGAACCGTCTGCGGCTGGCGCTTTCCGAGGCAGGAACCTGGAAACGGTTCCTAAAAGAGGATATCACCGAGCCGGATAATGCTCTGCTGGATGCAGCGGTTGCAGCCCCTCCCGAGCGCTACCGGCTGATTCCGGTACTTGCGGGCCTCCACTCCGGCGCACTGCTTCGTCCTGACGGGACGGTGGCATGCACGGCAGGGTTTGATGCGGCGACGGGATTTTTCCTGACCGGGTCGTTTGCACTTCCTCCGGTACCGGAACATCCGACCGGAGAGGACGTCAGGTTTGTCCGCGAGATGTTTGCGGACATTTTCAATGAGTTTCTGTTTGCGGCAGAGACAGATCGGGAGAATGCGGTTGCCGCACTGATGACGGCGATTCTCCGCCCGACACTTGCAGGACCGGTACCGATCTGGGCGATTGATAAGAATACGCCGCGTGCGGGCGGTACGCTGCTTGCTCTGGTGACGGGTGCTCTTGCGTACGGGGAGCTTCCGCTGATGTATGCGGCGAGCCGCAGGCGTGATGAGATGGAGAAGGTGGTACGCATGGCACTACGGGAGCAGGGCCGGTTTGTGCTGCTGGATAATGTTGCGCCGGGTGCGGACTGGACTCCGGAGGTGCTGCTGTCGGCGACTTCAGGATCGGGACGGGTGCTGTCCCGGAATATGGGGACGTTCTCGTCGTTTGCGAGTAAATCTCCGGCATTTTTTGTGGTGAACGGTGTGCATCTGGATATTCGGGCGGATGTGACGGGCCGGATGTTTCTGGTGCGGCTGTCTGAGCCGAAGGCATGGCAGGAGATGCGGTTCCGCCGGACGAAGACGGAGCTGCTGGAGCTGGCAACGGCGATGCATCCACAGGCGGTGTGGGGTGCGGCGGTGCTGCTGCGGTTCTGGCACGATGCGGGTGAGCCTGCGTTCCAGCTCGCGTCCGGGAATCTGTCGGAGTTTCCGGAGTGGCTGCGTGTGGTGGGCGGCACGCTTTCCTACGCGGGCTGGACAGAGGTTCTGGCAAATCAGGGCGAGATGCAGACGGAGGAGAATGCGGCGGATGCGGAGGGGGCAGAGCTGGTGGCGGCGCTTCATGTGGTGTTTGGGGAGGAGCGGTTTTCGGCAAAGGCTCTGCTGAAGGTTCTGATTACGGAAGGGACAGCCCGGAAACGTGGTGAGGGGGTTGACGGGCTGCTGAATTATGCGGATGAAGGGATGATCCGATCAGCGGTGGCAGGTACGCTGTCTTCGGTGAAGGTGGGGATGTGGCTGAAGGGGTTTGTAGGGACGCGGTTTGCAGGGGCGGAGTGGTATGTGGATAGGTCTGCGGTGCGGACGGGGAATGTCTGGCAGTATGTTCTCCGTCCGGTGGAGAGTCAGGCTACCCTCAGCTAAGGTTCTGCTAACCTTCTGCCACCCTATTTTTGCGATATATTCGTTTGTTTTTTGATTTGTCCTGTTTGCTTTGAGATTGCCAGGTTGCTAACCTTTTGTGTGATCTGTCTCTATTTCTATGGGGTTGTTGTGTGAGAATTGTTTGTATTTCCGGTATGGCGGTATGGATCACACATGAGGTTAGCAGGTTAGCAAAAGCGTTTGTCTGGCGTTGGATTTTTTATCAGGGAAAGAAATGCTGACTACAGATTAGCAAAAGGCTGGCATGGGGTTAGCATAGGTTTTACGAGATGGTCCGCATTTTTGCATCGTTTGTATTGAATTTATAGACGATTGTGGCGTTCATTGTTTCCTCACGTAAAAACACTGAGAGATAAAAACAATATCAATAAAGATTCTGGAAACTACCTACCCATAAACATTATGATGATTAATCATGAGAGGAAAATTATTTATTATGTACGGATCCAATTTTATTTCATGGCTGGGCTTACAAAAACAGAGTGGGAAGCACTGAAGAAGAGTCATGGTAACAAATGTCTCATTTGTGGTGTTCCCGACAAAGATGGAAAGTTTTTAGAAAAAGCACATTTAGTGGCAAAATCTAAAGGTGGAAGCCAATACGTCCTCTTTGTCCAAGTTGTCATACAAAATATGATAAGGGAATGTTGTCTCCAACTCAACTCAACTCAAAAAATTAGGATTAACACCAGAAACCTATAAAAAAGTCCAACCAAAAAAAGCAGGTACAACGTCAACAAAACCGTCTCAGGATTTGTTCGGCTTGAAATCTCTTCCTAAATCCTTAAAACCAATTCGCATTAAAAAATCATCTGATGGAAAATTGAACTTTGAAGATTTGATCTAATCTTATATTCGGTGAAACATGGCAACAAATACAGGAGATGGATACCGCTCAGGTGCGGTCGGCAGTAAGAAACGCGGAAACCCACGAAGCCAGGTTGAAACACCTGGTGGTTATCGAAAACGGGATGGGACTACCGGACGATTCATTGCCGGAAAAAAAGACGGGAGTCCGTTCAAAGGTGTACGGAAAGAATAATTTTTATTTTTTTATTTTAATTTTGGTAATTATCCCCGATATATCTCATTGTAATGAGTTATCAGGAGATTGGAATCTGGAATCATGATATCCAAATGATATTGACGATATGCTTGCTGGCAACACAGGCAATATCCTTGAGTTATAATCCCGGTTACTTGCATCTATAACATCTCCCCCGTCCAACTTTTTTCATACCATGCCGCTTCCCCGCGCCGTCATCTTCGACCTCGACAACACCCTCCACAGCCTCATAGCCGCACGGCTCACCGCCGTCTCCGCCGTCGCCGCATGGACGGGCAACCCGGAAGGAGACCTCCCGTTCCTCTTCCTCCACAACGACAAACCCGCCATGGTTGAGGACGTCCTCACCGCCTACCTTGCCGACCTGCACAAAAGCGAACACCTCTCCGCAGCCGACTGGCTCTACCATACCCTTGAACGCAGCTGCATCACTCCCTTCCCCGGCATCCCCGATCTCCTCGCAGAACTGCGGAACACCGGAATCCGGCTCGCCGTCATCACCAACTCCGATCCCGCCGAAGCACACCTGCGGCTTGAACTCCTCGGCATCACCGGCTTCTTTGACCACGTCGTTACCCCGGACACCTTCGGCATCAAAAAACCCGACCCTGCCGTCTATCAAAAAACCCTTGACCTGCTCGGCGTCACCGCCGGAGAAGCCGTCATGATCGGTGACCGGCTTGACCGCGACGTAACCCCCGCACGGGAAGCGGGCATGCGGGCCGTCCATGCCGCGTACGGATCGTTTAAAAAAGGAGAAAACGGAGCAGTGCAAAGCCCCGGAGAACTGCGAAACATCCTTCTCCTCCCATAATCTCCCTCGCATCCCCCTCCCAAATCACTATCTATCAGCACCGCCAACATATACAGACACTATTGAGGGAAATACCGTGAAAGAAGTCACCGAAAGCTACGTTGCTGCAAACGTAGAATCCAACGTCCGCAAATACTGGGACGACCACAACACCTACCGGAAAACCCGGGCACTCCACAGCACAGGCAACCCCTGGCTCTTTGTGGACGGACCACCTTACACCACCGGCTACATCCACATAGGCACTGCCTGGAACAAAATCCTCAAAGACAGCATTCTCCGCTACCACTCCATGACCGGCAAAAACATCGTCGAACGTGCCGGATACGACATGCACGGCCTCCCCATCGAGGTCAAGGTCGAAGAAAAACTCGGATTCAAAAACAAAGCCGACATCGAAAAACACGGCGTCGCCAACTTCATCGAAGAATGCCGCGAGTTCGCCCTCACCCACAAGGACTTAATGTCCGAGCAGTTCAAAAACCTCGGCGTCTGGATGGACTTCGACGACCCCTACCAGACCGTGGACTCCGGCTACATTGAGGCTGCCTGGTACACCCTCAAACGCTGTGAAGAGGAAAAAATGCTCGAACGCGGCAGCCGCGTCGTCAACTGGTGTCCCCGCTGCGGAACAGCCATCGCCGACGCCGAAGTCGAGTACTGGGACGAAACAGACCCCTCCATCTTCATCAAGTTTCCGATCGCCGGCCGCGACAACGAATACCTCGTCATCTGGACAACCACGCCCTGGACCCTTCCGGCAAACATCGCGGTTGCGGTCGGCAAAGAGTTCGTCTACGCCAGAGTCAGGGCAGTAAAGGACGGCAAAACCGAAGATCTCTGGATTGCCAAAGACCTCGCCGAGCAGATCCTCAAATACGGTAAATATCAGGACTACTCGGTTGTAGAGACCAAAACCGGCGCAGAACTCGCCGGAACAAAATATACATCCCCGCTTGTGTCTCAGGTGCCCATGCAGGCACAGATCGAACACCGCGTCGTACTTGCAGACTACGTCGCGATGGAAAACACCGGAATGGTACACATCGCACCCGGCCACGGCTGGGACGATTACCTCGTGGGCCTCCGCGAAAATCTCCCCATCGTCTGTCCGGTGGACGGCAACGGCAACTTCACCGAAGAGGCCGGCATCTTTGCCGGCCTCTACGTCAAGGACGAAGAAACCAACAACAAAGTCATTGAGGCTCTCGGTCCTGCGATGCTTGCAAAGAGAAAGATCACTCACCGCTACGGTCACTGCTGGAGATGCAAGACGCCGATCATCTACCGGGCGACGTCGCAGTGGTTCCTGAAAGTAAAGGATGTCCGTGACAAGATGCTTGCAGAAATCTCCGATGAAGTTACGTGGTATCCTGACTGGGCGGGGTCTGCCCGGTTCCATGACTGGATTGAAGAAGTACGCGACTGGTGCATCTCCCGCCAGCGGTACTGGGGTATCCCGATTCCGGTCTGGGTCTGTCCGGCCTGCAACAAATACCATGTAGTGGGCCGCTACGCCGAACTTGAGGAGCTGTCCGGGCAGAAAATGACCGACCCGCACCGCCCCTATGTGGACGACATCACGATTCCGTGCGAATGCGGCGGTGTGATGAAGCGGGTGCCGGACATCTTTGATGTCTGGTATGACTCGGGTGTTGCTTCCTGGGCAACGCTGCGGTTTCCGCAACAGACGGAGGCATTCGAGAAGGATTGGCCTGCGGAATTTATTCTGGAAGGGCAGGATCAGACCCGCGGCTGGTTCTACTCGCAGCTTGCGCTCTCGACAATTGTGTTTGGGAAAGCGCCGTACACGTCAGTGCTGATGCACGGATTTGCGCTGGATGCGAACGGCAAGAAGATGAGCAAGAGCCTCGGCAATGTGATTACTCCGGAGGATGTTATCTCCCAGTTCGGTGTGGATGTACTGCGGCAGTATATTCTGTCGGCGAGTGCACCCTGGGATGATCTGCGGTTCTCAATGGAGAGTGTGAAGACGACCCACAGGATGTTCAATGTGCTGTGGAATGTGTACCGGTTCCCGCTGCCGTATATGCAGCTGGACGGCTACACACCTGCGGCAACTGTCGCAGGTGTGTGGGATCCGTCGGTGGTCGAAGACCACCTTGAAGAGTTCGACCGCGAGGACCGCTGGCTGGTAAGCCGCGTGAATTCACTTGCTGTACAGGTGACGAAGGAGATGGAGGTCTGTAATCTGCACCGGGCAACCCGTCCGATTGCGACGTTTGTCCTGGACGAACTGTCGCGGTGGTATGTGCAGCTGGTGCGGCCGCGGATGTGGCTTGAGGAGGATTCGGTTTCAAAGAGGCAGGCGTACCATACTATGTACTATGTTCTCCGCAGGCTTCTTACGATTCTTGCGCCGTTTGCGCCGCACATCACGGAGGAGATGTATCAGAATCTGCGTCTTGCAGGCGATTCAGAGTCGGTGCACATGCAGAACTGGTTCGCAGGTAATGCACAGCTGATCGATGCTGCTCTGGAAGAGGAGATGGAGATTGTGCAGGAGTTCGATGAGGCGGTGGCGAACGCCCGGCAGAATGGAAAGCGGAAAGGCCGCTGGCCGGTCGGTGAGGTTGTGGTGGCAACCTCATCGCCGGCGGTCGCGGATGCAATCTCGATGATGAATGATATGTGCTGCGACCGGGCGAATGCACGGTCGGTGAAGACGGTTTCCGGTATCTGGGACCGGGTGGAGTGGACTGCTCTGCCAGTGATGAAGGTTATTGGGAAGCAGTTCGGCAGGGACGGGCCGAAGGTGAAGGCGTTTATTGAGGAGTCGGATGGGACAATTCTGAAGGCTGCTCTCGCCCGTGACGGGAAGGTTGCGATGGAGAAGGACGGGTTTGCGGCAGAGTTGACGGAGGAGCACATGGTATTCGAAGAACGGATGCCGGAGAATGTATTCTCTTCACCGCTGGGCGACGCAAGTATGGTGTATGTGGATGTTGCACTGACGCCTGAACTTGAGTCGGAGGGATACGCCCGTGAGGTTATTCGCCGGATTCAGGAGATGCGCAAGCAGGCGGGTCTTGCGGTGGATGCGAAGATTCTATGTGAGGTTGCGGTGATGGACGCACGTGTTGCGGAGCTGGTTGACCGGCTGCATGATCTGATCGCGGATGAGGTGCGTGCGTCTCATCTTGTGATCTCGGCATCTGCGGGCAGCAGTGCGGTTGGTAATCCACTCCTGACTATCGAGTGGGATATCGATGAGCTGAAGGTTTTGATCAGTATTGCGCAGGCTGATTAATTCCTTCAAAAATTTTCAGCACTGATTCTGGTTTCTCGTGGACTTCTGGTGAATGCAAAAGTTTTCCTTGGCTCTGTTTTTCCACAAAAAGAGGGAGTTGGTTACAGCAGCGGTGAGACCAGCCGGCAGATGCCTTCCTTGAACTTGATCCATTTCGGGCGGTTGTTGTACATCTCAACCGTCACCAGCGTGCACTTCTCCTCCATCTCTTTTGTCATGATCTCATCCATTTTCCGGCCGAACGCCTCGTCGTACACGAATGCATCCGTCTCAAAGTTCAGTTTGAAACTGCGGATGTCCCAGTTTGCCGTACCTATCGCAGACGCCACGCCGTCGATGATCGCCGTCTTGCTGTGGATGAACCCGTTGTCATAGGTGTAGCCTTTAGCTCCCGCCCGGATCAGATCGCCGAGATACGAGTAGCTCGCCCAGTACACAAACGGATGATCCGGCTTGCAGGGGATGACAATCCGTACATCAATTCCGGAACGAACCGCCATCAGAAGCGAGGTGAAGATCGTCTCATCCGGAATGAAGTACGGCGAGTGGATGTAGATAGATTTTCGGGCGTGACCAATCAGGCTGACACATCCTGCATAGATTGCCCGGCCGGAAGAGTCCGGGCCCGAGGAGGCAATCTGTACGCCGGACGTGCCGGATGGGAAGTTAAGAGATTCCATCGGATAATACGGACAGTTTTCATCGACAACCACCGGTGAGTCCGGCACCGCATAGTTCCAGTCCATGATAAATCGCGTCTGAAGACCGGAAACCGCTCCTCCGTGAAGCCGAAGGTGCGTGTCGCGCCAGTACCCGAGCGGGCCTTTGCCGAGATATTCGTCACCGATGTTGAACCCGCCGATGAATCCGGTTTTGCCGTCCACGACGAGAATTTTCCGATGGTTGCGGAAGTTGATGCGGGTGTTGAGGAACGGAATCTTCAGCGGGAAGAAGATCGCAACCTCACCGCCTGCCGCCCGGAGGTTTGCGAAAAACTCGCGTTTTACCATCTGCACCCCGACCGCGTCAAAGAGTACCCGTACCTCAACGCCTGCTGCGGCACGCTCGGCAAGGAGGTCGATGATCTCGCGGCCAAGTTCGTCACCTCGCAGGATATAATATTCCATGTGGATGTGATGCCGGGCGGACTTGATCGCTTCTTTGAATGCGGCGAACTTGTCCTCGCCGTGAATGTAGACATCAACCGCGTTATTGTCAGAGTAGGCGGCGTTGTCCTGATTGAGGAGAAGCGCCATGGTGCTGTCGAAGTGTTCAATCTCCGGCGGCAGGTTCATGCGCTGGTCCAGAATTTCCTGATACTGGGTTTTGGCAATCTCAGAGATAGCTTCGTCAGCGGCAGTCTTTTTGCTGAAAATGTGTTCTCCGTAGAGATGTCTGCCGAAGAAGAGATAGACGATAAATCCGATGATTGGCAGGAAGAAGATTAAGAGCAGCCATCCGGCCACCACCTGCGGGTTTCTTCGTTCAAGAAACAGCATGGTTATACAGGCGCCGATGTCCACGAGAAGAATGATGAGAATGAAAAACCACGCAACTCCCTCGGCGATGAGGTTCAGCAGAAGATCAAACATATGTTACTCCCTATTGCATGTAAGGAGAGATATATTTTCCATGTGCACGCATGGATAGTAATGGTGTTATCCTATAAACAGTTCTGTCGTTTCTGGGGCAAGGGATTTTTGCTTGCCGCAATCATTGCCGCAATTGCCGGTCTTCTGACGGGAGACGGCGAGTGGGTGGGCATGCTGTATCTTGGTGCGGCAGTTCTGCTGGTGCTGGCGGTGGTGTTTCTGATGATGGGAAGAATGATTCGGGAGACAGAGCTGCAGTAACCAATGTTACCCTGTTTTTCTGTGTGATGTGGCGAAAATATTTAGTACGTATTTTTTCCGGAAACGGTTCACGTTGCAGGAACCGATCAGGTTCATATGCGAGCAGCACCCAATCTTAGAACAGCTATGTCCCGGACGATTACGTTTTCCCGGAATGTGTTTCTCCCGCTGACGAATGTGTGTGCGAACGCCTGCGGCTACTGTTCCTTCAAGGCACCCGTTGCCGACGGCTGCGTGATGCCCGCGTCAGAGGTGCTGGCAACGCTTCGCCGCGGTGCCGAGTTCGGATGCACCGAAGCACTGTTCACCTTCGGGGAGCGGCCGGAGAACGAACCGGGATTCCGGAGATATATTGAGGCCGCAGGCTATCCCGACATTCTTTCCTACTGCGAAGCGATGAGCCGGGCGGCGATTGATCTTGGAATGCTGCCGCACACAAACGCCGGGATTTTAACGTATGAAGAGCTGGAACGGCTCCGGCATGTGAACGCGAGTATGGGGCTGATGCTGGAGACGACGGCGGAAATTCCGGCGCATCGCCACAGTCCGGGAAAAGATCCTGCAGTCCGCCTTGAGATGATGGCCGATGCCGGAAAACTGAAGATTCCGTTTACGACCGGGCTTCTGCTCGGTATCGGGGAGACGGCCTCCGACCGTGAGGAGTCGCTTGCGGCTATCCGGGACCTGCACAAACGCTACGGCCATATTCAGGAGGTGATCATCCAGAACTTCTGTCCGAAAGAGGGAACGAAGATGGCAGGTGTTCCGGGTGCGTCGCAGGAAGTTATCTGCGAGACGCTCCGGCTCGCTGCCGAGATTCTGCCAAAGGACGTCTCCATCCAGATTCCCCCGAACCTTGCGGATGCAGACAGGCTTTTTTCTCTTGGCGTAACCGATCTCGGCGGCGTTTCCCCGGTGACGATCGATTACATCAATCCGGAACATCCCTGGCCGGCACTGGATGCTCTTGCGGAGATCGCCGCCGGCTACGATCTGCGGGAACGGTTGTGCATCTATCCGCAGTACTGCAATGCGGAATGGGTTTCCCCGGAGCTTCTGCCGCTCGCGGAGCGCCTTGCAAAACGGGCGTATGGATAGTGTATCATGCTAACACTTATCATGAAATCGTTCAATAGATATGGCACAATGAAGCAGGGCGATCTTCTCTATCTGGGTAAGGCAAAGTCCGTGTATCTGACCGACAAACCGGATGAACTTCTGGTGGTGTTCCGGGACGATATTACTGCATTTGACGGGCAAAAGAAGAATGTCCTTGCAGGGAAAGGCAGGTACAATGCAAAGGTTACGGCATACTTCTATCCGCTTCTTGAAGCAGCAGGTATCCCGACGCATTTTCTTGCAGCAGTGTCCGCAAACGCGCATCTGGTTCGCCGGCTTTCCATGATTCCGCTGGAGATCATCGTCCGCAACCGTGCGGCGGGATCCCTGGTGCGAAACTACGGTTTTGTGGAAGGCGAACCTCTGTCCCCCCCACTGATCGTGATGGATCTGAAAGATGACTCGCGTCACGATCCCATGATCAATGATGAGATCATTGTGGCACGCGGAATTGCAACCGCAGAAGAGCTTGCGGAGATCAAACGGCTTGCCCTTGCAGTCAATGCGGTTCTCCGGGAGAATCTCGCAGAAAAGGATCTGGACTTAATCGATATG
The DNA here is from genome assembly GCA_031262705.1 of Methanocalculaceae archaeon. GTDB lineage: Archaea > Halobacteriota > Methanomicrobia > Methanomicrobiales > Methanocorpusculaceae > Methanocorpusculum. Next base: position 17,440 of record JAISHD010000075.1, read on the forward strand.
AAGTTCGAGTTCGGCAGGGACGCGGCAGGCACGATCCGGCTCGGCGATGAGATCAGTATGGACTCACTGCGGCTGTGGGATCACGGCGCGGTCGGTGCATCGCTGGATAAGGATGTGTACCGCAAAGAACTGGGTGATGTCATGGAGACCTATGCGGCGGTCGCAGAGCGTATCTGCGGTGGATAATTATTTTTTATTTGTTTCGTGAAATGTCCATACTGTTTTAGAGAAGTGATCTCATTTTTACTTTTGAAAAGTGTAAGCGGGTTAGTGGTGCATGCGGCTTTGCACCGAACAGCCGTAAGAAACCACATCTGCCACTCACACGTTTTCATCCCCATTTTTCAGAAAAATATCCAGCCAACTCTTTTCGAATATTTCACCCGTACGATCCCGTATCATTATATTTGAGCAGGTTCGATCATCATATATCAAATGGGCATCTTTCGTGAACTTGCAAGCGTCGGACACGATCTTGGAGCGGTTTTTCTCCTGATAGGCCTTGCAACCATTCTGCCGCTCGGAGTCGGGGCATACTATCAGGAGTGGGATGCACTCTTCGTGATGGGACAGGCAACGCTTCTGTTTCTCCTTCTTGGCGCTTCCCTCCGTCTTCTCCCCAAAGGCAGTAAGCCCGCACGCAACAGTTTGTCCATTGCAGCAACTGCCCTTGTCTGGATATTTGTCAGTTTTCTCGGATGCCTGCCCTTTCTGTTCACCGGGATGGGGATGCTGGACGCAGCGTTTGAGTCCATGTCAGCCTGGACCGGCACGGGTTTTACACTTGCAACAAATGTTGAGGACTGGCCCAAGACGCTGTTGTTCTGGCGGTCGTTTATGTCCTGGATCGGGGGTCTGGGAATTATCGCGTTCACACTCACGGTTGCCAGCAGATCCGGTCTTGTTACCCGGGGCCTCTATCGCTCGGAAGGGCGTTCGGAAGCGTTCATGCCCAGTGTGATCGCGACCGCATTTCAGATGTGGAAGATCTATGTGGTGCTCACTGTTCTCTCTCTTCTCGCCATCATGGCAACCGGTCTGAACCTTTGGGACGCAGTGAACGTTGCCTTCTGCGCAATTTCCACGGGAGGAATGTCCATTTACGCAGATGGTATTTCCCATTTCCAGAACTTCGGGCTGGAGATGGTCCTCATCCCGATCATGCTTGCAGGAGCACTGCCGTTCCGTCTCTATTATCTCGTCTACACAAACCGTTCCTTCAAAGAGATCATCTCCGACCGGGTTCTTCATCTGCTTGTTGCAGTCTTCCTGCTCGTTGCTGCTGTCCTTACCTGTGACCTGATTCTGTTCAACAACTATACGCTTGCTGATGCTGTCCGAGAAGGATTCTTTATGTCCGGAACCGCTATCAGTTCAACCGGATTCCAGAACACCACCATGGCAGGATGGAGTGCGGCCATGATCCTGTTTCTCGCGGTGTTCGTCCTCATCGAAGGAGGATCAGGCAGTACGTCGGGAGGTATCAAGCTTGACCGCATTCAGGTGATGGTTGAGGCGATGGTCTGGTGGTTCAGAAAGACAATTGTAAGTCCGCGTGCCTACATCCCGATGCGTCATGACGGAAAATCCGTTGCAGGGAAGAACGCCGACATGCTGATTGCAAAGTCTCTGCTGCTGATCATTCTGTATATTCTGCTGGTCGTTGCAACACTGGTGATTCTTCTGCATGATCCCTACTTCTCTAAAGACGTCATTGGAACCATGTACGATGTTTTCAGCTGTGTGGGCAACAACGGCAGCACAGCAGGCATGGTCGGACCTGATATGCCGGACTACTCCAAAGTCGTGATGTACGTTGCAATGTGGATCGGCAGACTGGAGATCATCCCGGTCATCATTCTCGTCTGGGGTCTGCTCCGCAGATTTGAGTTGCATCTGGGAAGCGGACCGTCGAGAAAGTGAGCGGCGGATGTGTCTTATCCGGCCCGCCTCTACTCATCCATCTGCATGTACCATTTTTGCGGTATCACTAGAGAAAGGAAGATTGACACAAGTCAAAATATATGTGGCATGCCGGTCAAATAGGTAGTGAATGAGACAGATAGCCCTCTACGGCAAGGGAGGTATCGGAAAATCCACAACATCCGCAAACCTGTCGGCGGCGTTTTCGGAGATGGACCTGGATGTCATGCAGATCGGCTGTGATCCCAAACACGACAGTACCCGGATGCTGATGCATGGACGCTGGATTCCGACCGTTCTGGAACAGATGTATGAGCGAAAAGATCTCACCGCCGAGGATGTTATCTTCACCGGATTTGGTGGTGTCCGGTGTGTCGAGGCAGGCGGGCCGGAGCCTGGCATCGGCTGTGCGGGGCGGGGAATCATTGCAACGTTTCAGCTGCTGGAAAAAATGAAAGCGCTCTACGGCAACGTGGTGGTGTATGATGTTCTGGGCGATGTGGTCTGCGGAGGGTTTGCGATGCCGATGCGGGACGGCTATGCGCAGGAGGTGTATCTGGTGACAAGCGGCGAACTGATGAGCCTGTATGCCGCAAACAACATCTGCAAGGCAATTGCCCGGCTGTCACAGCGGAGTACGGCACGGTGCAGGCTGGGGGGAGTTATCTGCAACTCAAAGAATATGGATAACGAACGCGAGCTTGTTGCAGAGTTTGCACACCGGATCGGATCAAACCTCGTGCAGTTTATTCCTCGCGACAAGGCGGTGCAGGCGGCCGAGGTGAACCAGATGACGGTTATAGAACACGCCCCGCAGTCGCCGCAGGCCGAGGTGTACCGCGAACTTGCGAAGACGATTCTTGCCAATGAAGATCTGCGGATTCCCAAAGCCCTTGAACTTGACGAGCTGGAACATCTTGCCAGAGAATATTTATGAAGCCCGGATGGCAGGATGCACCTTAACCGGTGCCCTGTCGGTTGCCTGTTTTATTCCCGGAGCGGTAGCGGTGGTGCATGCACCGCAGGGCTGTGTGCATCAGACGTTTTCCATACTGCATGCGATGGCAAACGAGAGTGATCTCTGGACGGTGCCGGAGATTCTTGTCTCCGATATCAGCGACCGTGAGGTGATCTTCGGCGGTGAGGAGCGGCTTTCTGCAACACTGGATACGGCGGCGGCAAAGAAACCAGATCTGATTGTGGTGGTGACATCATGCGTGCCGGAGACGATTGGAGACGACTGCGGTGTGATCTGTTCCCGCCACCCGTATGCAGACCGGATTGTGTATGTGCCAACGTCAGGATTTCTGGGCGGCAGTGCAAAGGACGGGGAGAATGCGGTGCTCGAGGCGCTCGCAACCCATGCACCGGTTCGTGAGCCGGTTCCAGGCACGGTTGCGCTGATCGGGGAAAAAAATCTGGAGTCTGAAGCGGATCAGAACTATGCGGAGGTGGAACGACTGCTCAACCGGCTGGGTCTCCGGGTTACGGTGCGGTTCTGCCGGAACTGTGATTATGCGACACTGATGCAGCTTGGAACGGCGGCATGTTTCATTCTGCGGGATGATCGGGCGGCGGATGCGGGGAAAAGGATCGGCGAACGGTTCGGGCGTCCGGTAATTTCTGAGTTCCCCCACGGACTGTCCGGTTGTCTCACATTCCTGCGGGCAGCCGGAGAAGCGTGCGGTGTTGTGGAGGAACGGATTGCGGCGGCGATTGCGGAGGAGACGGCTTATCAGGGATCGATGCTGGAGAAGTTTGCAAATCTTTCCGGAACAGCGGTGTTTCTCGGCGCCGAACCGTTCACGGGAACGGCAGAGGTCGCCCGCGAGGCAATTGCCCGGCTGGACATGCAGGAAAGTACGGACGGATTTTCGATCCGGCTACCGTTTTATCTGCCCATCGGCACCGCAGGGGTTGAGAAGATGCTGTATCTGTGGCGGCGGACGGTGAACAATGGCTGAGAACAACTGTGCAAATCCGGTCTGGCCTTGTGCGATGACCGGAGCAGCGGCGACGCTTGCGGGTTTTCCGGATCTCTGCGTGATTCTTCACGGGTCATCGGGCTGCTACTATTATCCGCGGTCGCTGCTGAAGGTACCGCTGTTCAGTACGTATCTGCTGGAGTCGGAGATTGTGTTTGGTACCATCGACCGGCTGCATGCGGTTGTTACTGAGATTGCATCGACCGGAAAACCTGTTGCGGTGGTGAACACCTGTGTTCCGGCACTGACCGGCGAGGATCTGAAGACGGCATTTTCGGAGGAAACGGCAATGTTTGTGGATGCCCCCGGTTTCTGCGGGAATGCAGAGGAGGGTGCGGCAAAGGCATTTGCAGCGATGATGCCGGACATTGCAGCGGATCGGTCCGGAGTCAACATCGACGGTATCAATCTGCTGGATCTGTTCTGGCGTGGGAATCTTCATGAGACGGAACGGCTGCTTGTCCTCCTCGGAATTCCTGTTGCGGTGCGGTTCTGCCGCGACACATGGAAAAATCTTCAGGCGGGAGCAGCTCCGGTCACCATCTCAGCAAATCCGTCCTATGCATCAGGTGTAGGAGAGTATCTTGGCAGTATGCTGTTTTTGGATATTCCGAAAACAGTTGACCGGCTTCTTACGCTGTTCCCGAACATTGATGCGGAGGTGGTGCTCGCGGAACGGCAGCAGGTGGAGGAACAGATGTTTTACTCCTGTGATAAGTATCTGCGGAAGTACACACCACCGGTCGTTGCGGTTGCTGCGCAGGAGAGCTACGCGGTGTTTGCAAAAGCGATGATGGAGCGGTACTTCGGGTCAGATGTGCCGGTGGTGTTCGCCCGCGATCGTGCGGCGGCATCTGTTCCCTACTCAGTGAACTCCGCGGAGATAAATGCAAAGATTGCGGCGGCAGAACCGGATCTGATTCTCGGTTCAACCTTTGAGGCGGCAGCCTGCCGGCATGCGGCGTTCTTCGGCATCACGCCGCCGGATAGAAGCCGTATCTCCGTCGCCGCCCGACCTCTTGCCGGTGTTGAAGGGGGGCTGATGCTGATCGAAGGGGCACTGAATGCGCTGATGAATGCACATACGGCGGAGGGGAAGAAGCAGTAGTTTTTTTTGAAGCCACTGTATCCGAAAGATTCTGATGCAATGATAAAACATTCCCATATTTGTGCAAAAAAATCTTTTTCGCGCGGAATGATCTGATTTAGGATATTCATTCCGAGTTTATCACGATTTATCATTTTCCAGCCACCAGCAATTTATACCCGTAACATCAACAAATAGTTCGACATATGACTAATGAAAATACTGCAAATGTCGCATTTCCGATCAACCCGGGCCCCATCGGTCTGTTCGGGTTTGCCTTTACCACCATCATGCTGAGTTTGTGTAACTTCGGCATCTTTGAGATGAACGCTGTAATCATCAGCCTTGCCTTTCTCTTTGGCGGCGCTGCGCAATTCCTTGCAGGTATCCTTGAATGGCGGGGCGGAAACATATTTGGAATGGTAGTCTTTACCTCATTCGGTATGTTCTGGCTTGTCTTTGCCCTTGCCGCAGTTTTACCGCTTATGGGACTTGCAGCAGCCACAGAACCAATTGCCATGGGATGCTATCTCGCACTCTGGGCAATATTTACCGCAACAGTTGCTCTTGCATCCACCGGCAAAGGAATTGTACTTCCCGTCACTCTCTGGCTGGTCTGTGCAGTCTTTGTCTGTCTCGCTCTTGCAGACTTCACTGGGATTGAAACAGCAAAAGTTCTCGGAGGAGGACTCGGCATTATTGCAGGAGCATGTGCCTACTACATTGGTACTGCAGATTTGATCAACGGCATTCACGGATGCAGAAAACTCAAACTCTGAGAGTAAAAAAGAAAAAGATGCGGCAGATTTCACTGCCAAAATGTATTTTTACAGCACCGTTTCGATACGATCGAGCGCCTCTTCGAGCCGCGACATCGACGCCGCATACGAGATGCGAACCCAGCCCGGAGCACCGAACGCCGTTCCCGGTGTTGCCGCAACATGCGCTTTGTCCAGCCATCTGTTCGCCATCGCGGAATCATCGCCGCCCACATTGATGAACGCATAGAACGCACCCTCTGCCGGAGCAGTGGAAAGACCCATACCCGCAAGCCGGCCGATGACGTACTTACGGCGCTCTTCAAACTGTCTGCGCATCTCCTCAACGCAGGTCTGATCGCCGTTCAGTGCTGCAACACCGCCCCACATCGCAAACGTATTCACACAGCCGACCGAGTGCTGCATCACCTTATCCATTGCAGGAATCACATCAAGCGGCGCTGCAAGATAGCCAAGCCGCCATCCCGTCATCGCATACGCTTTGGAAAAACCATTGATCGTGATAGTCCGCTCCAGCATATCACCGACCGTTGCAATCGACACGTGCTCTTTGCCGTAGACGAGTTTTTCATAGATCTCATCCGAAAGACAGAACAGATCATGATCCATGCACACATCGGCAATCAACCGGAGCGACGAACTGCCGAGAATTGAACCTGTCGGATTGGACGGTGTGTTCACGATGATCATCTTCGTCTTATCCGTGATCACCTCATAAATCGACTCATCCACCTGAAAATCCGCATTCAGCGAGTAGTGGACGGCCTTTCCTCCGGCAATCTGTACGCACGGCTCATACGAAACCCAAGACGGATCGATGATCACAACCTCGTCACCCTTGTTAAGCGTCGCCATCATGGTAATGCGGATAGCATCCTTCGCTCCCGCCGTTATCATAATCTGTTTCTGCGTTGCCGCAATGTGATTGTCACGGTTCAGTTTGTCGGCAACCGCCTGCGTCAGTTCCGGAATACCGCGGGATGGTGCATAGTGCGTCTCGCCGCGGTTCAGCGCATCAATCGCCGCCTGCGTAATATGGGCAGGCGTCGCAAAGTCCGGTTCACCCACCGCAAGACTGATCACATCAATGCCGGATGCGATCATTTCCTTCGAACGGTTGCTCATCGCCATAGTGGCTGACGGCGCAACCGCTGCAATCGTTTCCGAAACCGATCTCATTCCTGAAGTCTCCGGACCATCTTTACCGCCGACTCGACTGCACGCTTGCCGTACTCGATACGGTCTTCAGCTTCAAGTCTCGTCATGCCCGGTCCGGAGATGCCAAGCGCAACCGGCTTGTCGAACTCAAGCGAAAGGTCAAGAATCTTCCGAGCTGCATGCTGGACCACAATCTGGTCGTGATCCGTTGCACCCTCAATGACACAGCCGATGGTGACAACCGCATCAATATCCGATTTTTTCAGAAGTTTGCGGATGGCAAGAGGCATATCGTAGGCGCCGGGAACATAGATCCGATCGTGAACTCCCGCACCAAGGAACCGTGCGTGCTCTTCTGCCTCCATCTCCATCATATAAGTAAGATCGCGGTTAAACTCTGCAACAACGAATCCGAGTCTGACTGATTTGTCGGTCATGGTAATCTCAATACAATTCTGTCGCAAAAGTATATAGTGGTTCACAAAAAAGTATCAACTCAAAAATGAGTTGGTATTGAGTTGGTGATAGAGTTACTGTTTGTTTTCCGGGGCAGGTGCTCTGGTTCTCTGGTAGCACCAGGAAAAGATTGCAACCGACAGGGGGACCAGAGTCAGAATGCCGATACCGGTCGGAGTATCGAAAATCACAGTCCAGCCGAAGTTGTTCGGAGTGAGGAAGCACAGACCAACAGGATGTGGACACATCCCATGACAACGGCTATCAGAGTCGCTATCAGAGTTGTAATTTTTTCGCGATAGAAGTACCAGATAATGCCGCATGCAGTACCTGCGATCAGCGTTGCAAGGCAGCAGGGAACCATCGTTGCACCGCCGAGAGTGAACCGGTAAGCAGCACCGATAACCGCAGCACCAATACCGATTACGGGGCCGAACCACAAACTGCCGTAGATCGGACCACCGTCACGGACATTGAGCAGTGCGCCGCCGTACTCAATGCTTGCGATCGAACCAAGCAGAGACATTATACCAAAAATTACAATTCCGGCAGAGTATTTTATCCAGTCGGTAAAATCTCCCTTCATATCATCAAGAAGGCGGGTTTTCCCAAGGATAATGCCAAGTATTGCAGCAAATCCAAGATTTACCCCGAACAGCACGATCACGTCTCCTACAGTTGCATCCATAATAAATATACTAATGATTTCTGTAGTATTTGAGAATATCGATGATACTTAGTGATGTCGATGACCGTGCGTATGGTGAAGATCAGGTGTATGCGGATGACTGTGCACCATAGTCTCGTGCGTATGCGGATGAGAGTGTTCGCCTTCCACCGGCGGGTCATGGACATGGGTGTGGTGTTCGTCGTCATGACGGTGACGGTGTTCATGAGTCAGCAGTGTGTGGACATGGCGATGGCGGTGACCGCCGGCAGCGGCAAAGTAGGCCCCGGCAATCATGATTCCTGTGGCGACTGCAAAGAAAACGGTCACCGGTGTCTGGAAGATCACAAACGACAGTCCGACACCAATGAACGGGGCAACAGCATAAAATGCACTTGTCCGGGCTGCACCAAGTGTTCGCTGGGCAAGAACATAGAAGTAGATCGAAAGACCATAAGCGAAGAATCCGAGCAGAAGTGCGGCAAGAATACCACCGACATCTGAAGTCATCTCACGTGCAAGCAGGGCGAGCAGGAGCGCACCTCCTCCCGCGCCGAATCCTTTTATGATCACAATCTCTACCGGGTCTTTTAAGGAGAGCATCCGTGTACAGTTGTTCTCAAAACCCCAGGCAACACAGGCAAGCAGGACGAAAATCGATCCGGTGGAGAAGGCAAAGCTGCTCATGTCCTCAACGGTGAGGATGATGCTTGCGCAGACGATCAGAATAATGGCAAACCAGAGCCTTCGATCGATAGTTTCCCGAAAGATGAGAAGGGCGATTACGGAGGTGGTGACGATCTCAAAGTTGTTTAAGAGAGATGCATTCGCCGCAGTAGTCATGGTAAGACCAAACATCAGCAGAACAGGTGCGGCAATGTCGAGGACTATCATGCCGATGACGTACGGAAGATCCTTTCTGCCGACAGGAGCTTCACGGACCTCCTGTTTGCAGGAAGTCCGGACCAGACTGACCACAGCCATACCAATACCTGCCCCAAGATACAGGAGAGCTGCAAGAAGTGCCGGAGGTACGCTGTCCAGCAGTACTTTGGAGACCGGCGAACTGATGCCGTAAAGAACAGCGGCAAGTACAGCAAAACCGATTGCAAGAAATCGGGGGTCAACGACAGCGGACATGTTCTGTCTGTAATATTGGCAATAATTGCATATAACTCTCTGTTAGAATAGATTTTTTGATTGTTATGCGGATTTATTACCAAAAATCCCAGGGCGTGCGACGCGTATTACGGACTGCAGATTTGTACAAAAAGAGTAAGTGATTTTGTTACCGCGTGCTGAAATCAAACACATAGAGTGTGCCGGAGTCGCTATGCAGAATTCTTTCCAGACGGTACTCAACGATCACCTGTTCCGTTCCGGATACTGCCCAGGGAACAAAGGAGGAGTCGGAAACTACAATGTGATATGTGGTGTCCCTTTTTCCAGATTTGGGAAGGATGAGACCGGACGGTTTTGCGCTGAGAACTCCTGCACGCAGTTCGAGGACAATGTTTTCTGCATGTCGGTTGGCAGACTGGTAGGTGAAGACCACCGGATAGTATGTGGTACCATTCACCTGAAATGTGAACACCCCGCGTTCCATACTGAATCGTCCCGGAGACGCGCGGGAAAAGGAAAAGATAGAGATAGGACTTTTCACCAGTGCGAGGGTAAAGATTTTCTGGCCGTAGACTCCGGTGTTTTCCGCTACAAGAAAGAGGTCAAGATCGTATTTGAATGCAGCAAACTGCCGGAAAAGATCTTCATTCTGGGAACGTTCCAGTTCTTCTGCGATCTCCGGCGCAGCATGAATCGACCAGATGCCAAGAGCGAGGATGATCATCACAAGAATCAGGGAAAACCCGATCACTTCGGAAACCGCGTCATCACTGTACATCAGGTGACCTCAATCAGATAGAGAACTTCCCGGACAGTCAGGTTGGATCGAGTGGCATTGCCAAGTGACTGTGTAAACGTTTTCCCGAGAAGGGAGTCACCCGAGACGGAAACACTTGCGTTGATGAACCGACGCTCACGGATGTTTTCCACACGGAACCTGAGTATGATCGGATCTGTTTTGGATATCTCGACCGCAGGGGACGCAAGAGCAGGGATCGTAAGACAGACATCGTTCCCGCGATGAGAAATGGACGGAGGAAGGATAACCGATCGTATCCCACCGGTCGTAAGCGCAACCGTTCCGCAGTCAGACGAGAGTACAAAACGTTCCACATACGTACACTTCGGGGCATAGGATAGTTTGAGCGGGATATAGGATGCCGCCGACTCATTGTCTGCGACATGGATCACCGCATTCGAGATTCCGATGCTGAGAGTTCCTGCATCGATCATCATCGATCGGGCGTCACCAGCCCCTCCCGCAATCCACAGCAGATCCATTGCGAGTTTTATGTCAGAGAACTGTACCACAGTCGCCGCTGCGGTATGTTGTTCTTTCTGCAGTTCTTCGGCAGGAACTCCACCTGCTGCCCATACGGAGAAAACAACTGCGATCAACGCAAGAATGCAGATGAACCCGACAACTTCAGAGATACCGTCATCTGCGGATGAGTGCATATCAGAACTTTATCGAAACTCACAATATAACTTTGCCTATCTTCCGATTATGCAAAGACTATCATTTCCAAAGAGACACACCTATCCATCATGAAGTTGAAATATAATGCAACGTTTCGTCTGACGGCGGCTTTGCCCATAAAGTCTTGGCACCCACGAATCGCAAGCTTCAGGATTGCGATTCGTGGGAGGAACAGGATCAACGCCTCGTCTGACGCTATCTTTATGTGTGTCGGAGACGAATACATTAAGCACTCTTCCATGAGTCTCAAAGACTCTACCGGAGAAAAACGAGGTATCCTTATGACAAAGAGACCGCTTGAAATTTTAGATCAGGTCCTTAACCGCCAGCCGGTGATCATTTCACTGAAGGGCGGGAGGGAGATCCGTGGGGTTCTCCAGGGCTATGACGTTCACATGAACTTGGTTCTTGACAAGGCTGAGGAAGAAGGAGAGAACGGCACCGTTCAGCTCGGCACATTAATCGTGCGCGGCGACAATGTCATCTACATCTCTCCGTCTGTAGAATAAATGAGGTGAAGTAAACAATGACAAAAGGCACACCATCAATGGGTCTGCGCAACAAGCATTCCCACATCATCTGCAGCCGCTGTGGAAAACAGTCATTCCACGCCCGGCACGGTGTTTGTTCATCATGCGGTTTTGGAAAAAGCTCCAAGATCCGCGGATACAAATGGACGAAGAAAGCAGCAGATAACTAAAAAGGTTGTTGTATGAGTGGTATTGCCGGCATCGTTGATTCTCGCAGTGTCGCCTACCCCCTATATTACGCCCTGCACGCACTCCAGCACAGAGGCCAGGAGGCTGCAGGAATATCTACTTTTCACGAGAAGACTCTGGTAACCCACAAGGGTCCCGGTCAGCTTGCCGAAGTTTTTAATGAACAGATTTTATCCAAACTATCAGGCACGGTCGGTATCGGACAGGTGCTCTATACGCAAAAGGCGCACCGCGGCAGAATGGAAAACATTCAGCCGCTGAAGTTCTCGTGTCAGGGCCATGAGCTGTCCATTACGGTAAGCGTTGCACTAGTGCAGGACAACCGTGAGTCTCTTCGTGCAGAGTATGAGGGGAAAGGGCACATCTTTTCAACGACCACAAACGCAGAGCTGATTGCGGCGATGATCGCCCATGAGCTCATATCCGGGGCAGACGCAGAAAATGCATTTGTCAATGCAATTAAGCGGCTGAAAGGAGCATACGCAGGTGTTGCAATTCTGGACGGAGTGTTGTATGCGTTCCGTGATCCGCTGGGAACAAAACCGCTGTGTATGGGAGAACTTGATACCGGCTACATTGTGGCATCGGAAAGTGTCGCAATTGATACGCTGTCGGGAACATTCCTCCGCGACATCACGCCGGGCGAACTGGTTATCATCACCGGGGATGGTGTGTCCAGCCGCCAGGTACTGACCGCGGATCACAAAGCGTACTGCGTGTTTGAGTATGTCTATACTGCACGGCCCGACTCGGTTATCGACGAGGTTCTGGTGTATGACGCACGCCGGAGAATCGGCGAGCGGCTGGCAAAACATCCGGTCAAGGCCGATCTTGTCTCGCCGGTGCCGGACTCAGGCACGACGTTTGCAACGGGTTTTGCAGACGCGTCCGGCATTCCGTACATGGAAGGACTCCTGAAGAACCGGTACGTCGGCAGAACCTTCATCATGCCCGCCCAGAATCTGCGGGAGAACGCGGTGAGGATGAAATTGAATCCGGTGCGCCGCCACATCAGCGGCAAGTCCGTTGTCCTTGTGGACGACAGCATTGTCCGCGGTACGACCTCGCTCCATATTGTAGACATGGTGCGCGAGTTCGGTGCGGCCGAGGTCCACATGCGGATCGGTTCAACACCGATTGTTGCTCCCTGCTACTTCGGGGTGGACCTGCCAACCCGTGAGGAGTTGATAGCAAACGGCAGATCGGTTGAGGAGATTCGCGAGATGATCCATGCAACAAGCCTTGAGTACATCTCAACCGATGATCTTGTGGAGTCGGTCGGTATCCCCCGCGAGGATCTGTGCATGGCCTGTTCCTGCGGCGCATACCCGCTGGACATCCCGAACGAGTCATGCTGTGCATGCCGCAGTATAACCCCGGCGAAAGAAAAATAAGCTGAGCAGCAGATACCTGCTGCAAATATTTTTTTTTTCAATTTATGTGCTGCAATAGAGGCGAACGCGGAAGAATTTTTCACAATGCTTGAGGCAGGAATAATTGCAGCACAAAACCCGGCATCTTGATTATGCCAAAACACCTTTCTACTTAGTATCATGATAACGGTACTGTCCGGCGGAACCGGCACGCCGAAACTCATCCGCGGACTCCGCCAGATTCTGCGGGACAACGAGATCACGGTGGTGGTCAACACCGCCGAGGATCTCTGGATGTCGGGTCTGTATGTTTCGCCTGATATTGATACCGTGCAGTATCTTTTTTCCGGACTGCTGAACACGGACAGCTGGTGGGGCATCCGCGGTGATTCGTTTGAGACGTTTCATGCAATGGAGAAACTTGGCTACATGGAGCCTCTGCCGCTCGGTGATCGCGATCGGGCGACCAACATTGCCCGCGCCGAGTTTTTGCGGCAGGGCATGACCCTGACTGCGGCGACGGAAAGAATTGCGAAAGCCTACGGGGTGCAGGCAAAGATTCTCCCGATGTCCGATCAGGAGGTAACGACGTATGTCAGGACAGAGGACGGATCGCTGATGCATTATCAGGAGTACTGGGTGGGCCGGCGCGGCAATGTGCCGATCACGGGAATCGCCCGGAAGACTGCCGGCGATGCACCGCTTGCGGCAACCCCCGAGGTGATCGCAGCAATTGAGGAGAGTGACGGTGTGATTATCGGGCCGTCCAATCCGGTGACGAGTATCGGCCCCATTCTGGAATGTGCCGGTGTCCGCGAAGCGCTGCGGAAAAAATTCACGATTGCGGTCAGTCCCTTTATCGGCAGACGGCCGGTCAGCGGCCCTGCGGCAGCGCTGATGCAGGCAGGGGGGTATGCACCGACCTCCTACGGAACGTGGGAGGTGTACAAAGATGTCGTCAGCATGTTTATTCAGGACAAGCGCGACACAGAGATTGACGTCCCCGGTGCGCACCGGCTGGATACGATGATGACGAACGAGAAGAAGGCTGAGTCCCTTGCATGGGATCTGCTCTCCTACTTCCCGCGGAAATGAGTTCACTTGCGATCTGCGGAATGATCTGCTCCGTCTGCTACCGGCATCTGAACAAGAATAATCCCTGCCCCGGTTGTGCATCAGATGAACCGGGGAAACCGGCACACTGCAGAGACTGTAGCATCTCTCTGTGTGCCGGTGAGAAGGGACTGGCCTTTTGTTTTTTGTGCGGAGAGTTTCCGTGCAGACGAGTAAAAAATCTTGACAGAAGTTATGTCAGGCGTTATCATGTGAGTCTTGTTGCCTTCGGCGTCCGGGCAAAAGGGATCGGTGCCGAAAATTTTCTTGCAGAGGAACTGCCGAAGTGGACGTGCAACTGCGGAGGGATTATTTCCCTGCATGATGGTGTGTGCAGTGAGTGCGGAAAAAAATTGCAGGGGTAAAATTTTTCAAAAAAATTATTTCCGCATCTGGCACGGGATGCAGATATATTTCCCATCGATCTGTTTTGCAAGACCGTCCGCCACCTGCTCGCCGCAGACTGAACAGATGACATTGTTGTAGATCTTTGCCTCTTCCGGCAGAGGCTGAACCACTGCCTTGATCGTAAACAGCTTTTCCGCAGGCATGGAAAGAATCTCATCCACGTGCGCATGTGCAAGACGGTGGAACTCCTCGTCCTCGGTAGGTGTTGCCGAACCGTCCATGATCTTTGGCCGAAGTTCCACCATCCGTGTGTTCTTCGGAACCGCATCGGGGACGGCCACAAGCCGGATGGAAGTATTGTTGTCGCGGCGGTAAAATGAGAACGCCGTTTTGCCCCAGTTGTGTACAAACAGATTGCCTTTGCCCGCGGTGCAGCCGAGCAGCACCTGAATGGCATCAACCGTGCAGGAGTCGGTCTCTGTAACTGCCACAATCTCCTCATCCTCGGAGAAGTGCAGGTCCAGTTTCTGTGCGGCAAGTTCGCAGGCTTTGTATCCGAGCGTAAGGCCGCCGCAGGCGTGACCGTGAAATGCTACAAGATCGACGAAGTCTTTCATAGCAACATAATCGCCGCTTCCTCCCATTAATAGTATTGATATGAAAATCCTTCAGTTCATTTGGCCAACGTTTTTCCATACACATATTATTCAGTATGAAAAAAAATAGAATGATAACATGAATCTGTGCCGCCGATCTCTTTCCCTCCTCGTAGGATGTGCTCTTGTTGTTCTTCTCTGCCTCAGCGCAGGGTGTGTATCCACGCCCGGCCCCTCAGACGAACATACCCGGACAAGATCGCCGTATCCGGTTCGGGTTCCATGCGGTACTTCGTGTATCTGGACATAAACCTTGACCGTATCGTCGCGGTTGACTATCAGGACAGCAGCCTCTTTACCCGGTCAAACGAACTGCGGCCCTACCTTCTCGCAAACCCGGCGATCAAGAACCGGGAGGAGCTCGGGTCCGCCATGGCGGTTGTTGACAACGAAAAACTCCTCGCATCGGGAGCCGAAGTTCTCTTCATGGGCGGCGCGAGTAGTTCACGGGTCGAGATTGCCGATGAGATCACCGCAAAGACCGGCATACCGGTGGTGATGTTCTATGTCGGCGACTATGTCACCAAAGGCGATCAGATCCGGGAAACCCTCCGCATGCTCGGAAAGATTCTGCACGAGGATGCACGTGCCGAAGAGATCATTGCCTACTTCGGAACCGTAGAGAATGATCTCAGGGCCCGTGTCGCGAACGTATCGGACGCCGGAAAACCGACAGTGTACGTCTGCGGCATCTCCTACAACGGTGCCCACGGTGCCGACGGAACCGACCCGAACTATCTGCCGTTCACTCTGCTCGGCGCAAAGAACGTTGCCTCCGGCATCGGCGAGACCAGTCAGACCGGATACGCGAAAGTTGCCAAGGAACAGATTCTTGCCTGGGACCCGGACAGAATCTTTGTGGACCTTGGAACCCTGACCGCCGCAGAAGGAGGAGCAATTGCCGAGTTCCGGAATGATCCCTCCTACGAAGGACTCTCGGCAGTCAAAGGCGGCGAGGTGTATGCGGTCAACCCGCACACCTCGATGAACGTGAACCATGAGACGAGTCTTGCAAACGCCTACTACATCGGTAAAGTTCTCTACCCCGAACAGTTCGTCGACATCGATCCGGCAGTAAAGGCCGATGAAATTTACAGGTTTGTGGTGGGCGCACCGGTATACGAACAGCTGAAAGCAAACGTCCAGAATCTTTCCTATCAGAAAGTGGAGCTGTAAATGAAGTATCTCCCGCTCTTTCTGCTGCTGGCAGCCGTGCTTGCCCTCTCTGTCTCGGCAAGATGCGTGGCGGCACCAGACGACGATCACACCAAAACCATCACGATAACCGATGTCGCCGGACGTGAGGTTGTCATACCTGCCGACCCGCAGCGGATCGCCGTGTCCGGTTCCGGCTCAACGCGGCTTGTTGCCTACCTCGGAGCACTTGACCGTGTCGTTGCGGTTGACAGCCAGGATGGAAAAACAACACAGACCTCAGACCTCCGTCCGTATGGTCTTGCAAACCCCGGACTTCGGAACCTTCCGACTCTCGGGACCGCCAAAGGCCAGATCGATCCCGAACGGCTGCTTGCCGCATCCCCCGACCTGATCCTCAAGAGTGTGAGCGGAACCGATCTTGCGGGCGAGGCGGACGAACTTACCGCAAAGACGGGCATTCCGGTCGTGCTGTACTCGCAATATGATCCCGGCACAAAACCGGACGAGTTCGCCGCAAACCTGCGGCTTTTAGGAAAAGTCCTCGGCAAAGAGGAACGTGCCGAAGAGATTCTGAAATACTTTGACGCGATCAGAGAGGACCTCGCCAGCCGGACAAAAGACATTCCCGATGAAGGAAAACCGACGCTGTATGTGGGGGGAGTTGCATACTCCGGCTCACACGGATTTTATTCAACGCAACCTAACTACCTGCCGTTCCGCTACCTTGGCGCACACAATGCCGCTGCGGGGGCGGATACCGGTACGGGCACGACGGAGAATGCAAAAATTGCCAAGGAACAGATTCTTGCCTGGAACCCGGATATCCTCTTCGTGGATCTTGCGACGCTGACCGCGGCGGGAGGCGGATCGATTGTGGAGCTCTCGACCGATCCCTCCTACAACGCAATGACCGCCGTGCAGACCGGCGAGGTGTATGCGGTTCTGCCCCATACCTCGATGGGTGCAAACTATGAGACGATCCTTGCGGATGCCTATTACATCGGTAAAGTTCTCTATCCCGAACGGTTCGCCGACATTGATCCGGCAGCAAAGGCTGATGAGATCTACCAGTTCGTGGTCGGTGTTCCGGTGTACGAACAGCTGAACACGAATGTGAACAACCTGTCGTTCACGAAACTGGAGATTCCTGTACTCTAACGGTGTGGCCATGCATCTGGAAAACGGATCTACCCCGGAACACTACCGGGCCTATGTAGGAAGAAAAATTGCACTGATCCTCGGAGGCGTTGTCCTTGCGGTCATCATGTTCTTCGTGTCGGTGTCGGTCGGCGCGGTATCAATCCCTATCCCCGACATCATCGCAACACTTCTTGGCGGTCAGGGGACAGGACTGTATGAACGCATCATCTGGAACATCAGAATCCCGCAGGCGCTGACCGCGGTTGTTGCAGGTGCAGGTTTTGCCATTGCCGGTGTTGCCATGCAGTCGATTCTTCGAAATCCTCTTGCATCACCGTTCACGCTCGGCCTTTCCAACGCCGCGGCATTCGGCGCTGCGATTGGTATTCTGATGTTCGGCGCAGGAACGACCGGCAGCAGCATCGCCGACGCCGTTGTCGTCAACAATCCGTATCTGACAACTATCTGTGCATTCCTCTTCAGCATGCTGACGACCGTGATCATTCTGCTGATTGCAAAGATGCGGTCGGCAACGCCGGAGACGATGGTGCTTGCCGGGGTCGCGATCAGTTCACTGTTCAGTGCGGGACTGATGGCGATTCAGTACTTCGTGGACGACACAAAGCTTGCATCGATTGTGTTCTGGCAGTTCGGCGATGTGTCGCGATCCAGCTGGATGGAGCTTGGCATCATCACGGCCGTGGTGGTCGCGGCGTTTGCCTACATCCTGTTCAAACGCTGGGACTACAATGCAATCGATGCGGGAGACGAGACCGCACGCGGTCTCGGCGTGAACGTGGAACGGACCCGGCTCTTCGGCATGATAGCGGCGTCCGTGATCAGTGCGGTGGTCGTGGCATTCCTCGGCGTCATCGGATTTGTGGGGCTGGTCTGTCCGCACATGGTGCGGCGGGTGATCGGCGACGACCACCGGTTCTTGATTCCGGGAAGTTTCGTCTGCGGTGCGGTACTGCTGCTTATCTCCGACACCGTCGCACGCACCATGATTGCGCCGCACGTCCTGCCGGTCGCGGTACTCACGGCGTTTCTCGGAGCGCCGGTGTTTCTGTATCTCATCATCAGGGGGCGGCGGATGTGAAGGAAGAATATCCCGAACACGAAGAACATCACGGACACCATGTCCACGAACACTCGCACATCGAAGGATACACGCACACGCATGAGCATTCGCATGACGTGCCGCACGAACATCATGGAAACACCCCCGGAAAAGCGATCCTCACGGTGGAAGACGTAGATTTTGAGTACCGGTCGGATCCGGTGTTACAGGACATCACGGTGGGTGTTGCCCGGGGGGAGATTCTGGCGATTCTCGGACCGAACGGTGTCGGCAAGTCCACGCTGCTGAAGTGTATGAACCTGATCCTGAAACCAAAGGCGGGAGCAATTCTTCTGGAGGAGATGGACCTGACCAAGATGTCGGGCACAGAGATTGCACGAAACGTGGGATATGTTGCCCAGCGCAACGAGTCGGCGCGGATGACGGTGTTTGACACGGTGCTGCTCGGCAGAAAGCCGCATCTCGGCTGGAAGGTAACGGAGAAGGATTATGAAATCGTGGACGCCGCCCTGCGGCGTCTCGGTCTTGCCGATATGCAGCTGCGCTACATTGATGAGATCTCCGGCGGCGAACTGCAGCGGGTCTGCATCTGCCGGGCAATTGTACAGGAGCCGTCGGTCCTTCTGCTGGATGAACCGACCTCGGCACTGGATCTCTGCCGGCAGATGGCAATTCTCCGGGTCATCCGTGACGTGGTGGATCATCACAACGTGGCAACGATTATGACGATGCATGATCTCAATCTCGCCCTGCGGTTTGCCGACCGGTTCTTATTCATGAAGGACGGAAAAATCTATGCGGCATGTGACCGGAGCGGTGTTACGGCGGACATGATCGAGGCGGTGTACGGCATTGCGGTTGATATTGTGATGCATAAGGGAATGCCGATGGTGGTTCCGCGTTAACCCTGCACCACCGAAAAACTACTGTTTTTCCTCTTCCAAGATGATTTCTCCGGAAGAGACCATCCCGGAGACGCTGCCGCATTCTTCCCTGAGAAGGGAATTGCGCCACCAGATCGATTTTTCCGTGCCGTCACTGCAAAGTACCGGGCCGTGATAAACCCGATCCTCGACATTCAGCAGCCCGGACATCATCTGTTCAAACGCCTGAAGCCGGTTTTCCCGTACGGCTGCCGGAACAATCATCTCAAACCAGTTCCTGCCGATCAGATCAGCTTCGGTGTAGCCGAGAAGTTTTGCACCGTATCGGTTGATCATCTCGATCACACCGTCACGACGGACAACAACCAGCATAACTCCTGCGACATCCAGATAACTCCGGGTACGATCGCGTTCCCGCTGGAGTTTCTCCTGTACAAGACAACGGGAAGCAACTGTACTGATCTGAAATGCCGTTGACATAACAATGCCGCGAAGCACTGTATCCGGCGCCTGCGGTGTGGTTGACCCGAGCACAATGCAGGCAACCGTTCTGCTTTCGTACACAATCGGCATGAGAACAAGGGATGCGGCATTGTCCATGGTGGAGAGAGTTCCTTCAAGGAACAGACCCATCCGGTACTTGTCAAAGATTACCGGTTCGCCTTTGCGGATAATGCGATCCACAATCGAGTCGCGAGGAATTGCCGGAGCAAACCTCCCTCCTCTGGACATGAACAGAATATAGTCGTCAAAAATACTCCGCTGGTACACAGCAACCGCTTCAAATCCGCTGATCTTCGGCAACATCTCCATTGCCGGATCCCAGATCTCCTGTGTGCTGGAAATGCCTTCCAGCACAAACGCAAGCTCCCGTGTCAACAGCTGACGGTTCCGATCCGCGACTTCATCGGAGATATCGGTTGCCATCGTCAGCAAATACTCACGATCTGCGGAAAGAACCATTGGCAGCACCCGGGCGGAGATGTAATGAACAGTGCCGTCCACCTCGAGGCGATCCTCGGGGACGTTGACCGGTCTGCGGA
Source organism: Methanocalculaceae archaeon (assembly GCA_031262705.1). GTDB lineage: Archaea > Halobacteriota > Methanomicrobia > Methanomicrobiales > Methanocorpusculaceae > Methanocorpusculum. Next base: position 37,612 of record JAISHD010000075.1, read on the forward strand.
ACGCCTTTACCTGATCATGGGCATCGATCAAGTGGCCGGAACCAAGACGGGCAAAAAGTTTGGAGGAGGGGAGACTCCGGATCTCTGATCGGCTCATGTGCAGAAATTGTTCTGCTGCGAGGTTGGAGTAGACGATGGCATTTGTTTTCACATCGGTTACGATGATGATGCCCGGAATATTGTCCATGACACCATCAAGGAACAGCTTCCATCGTTTGACGCCCTGTTCGGCATTCCGGCGATCCGTGATGTTGCGCAGAGCCCCGTTGTAGCCGAGGAACATGTTTGACTCTTCATCAAGGACCACCGGTGTTCCGGAGAACTCGCAGTAGATGCGAGTCCCGTCCTTACAGACAAACGGAAACTCAAGCAGTGTGAATCCGCTCTCACGAGATATCTCAGCAGTGAGTTCCCAGGAAAATCGTACGTCAGCACCGGATGGCATGAAATCAGAGAAATGTCTGCCGATCATCTCATCAGGGACATAACCGCAGATAGCAGTAATCTGCGGGCTGATGTAACGGATGACCGCATGTTCATCCACCGACCAGATGCAGTCCTGCACTGTTTCAACGAGTCTGCGAAACATTGCTTCACTCTGTTCGAGAGCTGCCTCGGCACGGACATGTTCGGTGATATCGTCGAGAACAACGGTGACGCCCGGTTTTCCATCGGTGAGAACCATCGGGTAGATCTTCTGATCCAGATAATACTCTCGATTATTTCGGAATATCCTCAGTTCGCCCCGGACAGTCTCGCCGTGGATGACACGGCGAATCTGATCTGTGAGCATGTCACTGCAGAGAGTCTTTGCAGGCCCTTCGTAGATGAGAGAGCCGATAATCTCGTCGGAGGTTATGGACAAAAAGGAGAGCAGCGCCTCATTTATCTGAATGACGCGAAGATCACCGTCAACCAGAAGCACCATCTCCGAGGAGAGATTCAGCATGGCAGAGACTGGAACGCGTTTGGAGATGAAAAAAACTTTTGCTTTGCCGAACGTTCGCATCTCTACCTGCCCTGAGACAAGAAGCGTATCCATGTAGCGTGCGATGGTGTTGCGGTTAAGGTGAGCGGCCTCCGCGATCTCCGTGACTGACATACCTCGCGGATTGTCCTTGAGAAGAGAAAGAATATCGGAAAAATCGCCTGCCGACTCGTTCATTACTCACATATTTGCCTTCGATAACTATAATGCTTTCTTCATGGCTCAGCCACAGAGCCAAACATCAATGCCATGCAATGAAGGATAATCTTAAATACAATAATTACGAATAGTATAATAGTAGCAACCGGTGCGAACAACACCGGGTGCAGACAGACCAGTGGAACAAACGCAAAAAAAAACTTACAGATTCCATGCAGTCAACGTCAACCGGATACACCACACCACAGAAATCCGGAACGAATGACAACACACCTCATCACACACCTACACACCAGCCTACGTGCGGGAGTTTGCAGGTCTGTCCCCAATACAATAACCACTTCCACAACGGTTAATGACACACACGTACCACTCTCAAAACCCCCAATTTTCCTTTTTAGATGATTTGAAGATTTTTTAAAATTATCTAAGAAAAAATGTAGTTCACAATCGTTTTGACGGCACCTGCAATGTGCACCTGGACCAGCATCTGTTCATAAAAAAAATTACAACTCAGGATTTTTGTACGGATCGATCATCTCAATGCCATGAGATTCCTCTTCCTCACCGTCGATTGCAATCGGGTACTTTCCAGTCAGGCATCCGGTACAGAGATGACTGCACGGAATGCCGATAGCCTCAACCAACCCTTCAAGAGAGATGTGAGCAAGACTTGTTGCCTCGATTGCTTCCCGGACCTCCGCAACGGATTTGTGATAGGAGATCAATTCCTCACGCGTCGGAAAGTCGGTACCCAGATAGCACGGCGCAATAATCGGCGGGGACGCCACGCGGAGATGCACCTCATTTGCACCGAACTCGCGAACCAGTGCGATGCTGCGGCGCGAGGTCGTGCCTCGGACGATACTGTCGTCCACCAGCACTACGGATTTTCCGGTGATGTGGCCGCGAACCGGATTGAGTTTCATTCGAACAGCCATCTCCCGTTTTGCCTGCGTCGGCATGATAAAGGTACGACCGGTGTAGCGGTTCTTGATCAGTGCTTCACGGAACGGGATGCCCGATGCTGCCGCATAGCCGGTGGCAGCGGCAGTGCCGGAGTCAGGAACCGGTGAGACGATGTCAGCCTTGACAGGCGATTCACCTGCGAGAAGGAGACCGGTCTTCTGACGGACATCATACACTGAGATACCATCGATCACCGAGTCCGCGCGGGCAAAGTAGATGTACTCAAACACACAGTGGGCAGGAGACTGCGCCGTCATGATCTGCCGCCAGTACACAATGTCTGCTTTGAGGCGGATGCTCTCCCCCGGAGCAACGTCGCGGAGAAGTTTTGCACCGACAGCGTCAAGAGCCACACTTTCAGATGCAACAATGTGCCCCCCATCTGCAAACTCCCCGAGGCAGAGCGGCTTGATGCCGAGCGGGTCACGGAATGCATACAATACGCCGTCCAGCATGAAGATGACCGCATACGATCCACGAATGCTCCGCATGCAGAAGCTGATGGCTTCACCGACAGTGTGACCGTGAATGATCTCGTTTGCAAGAATTGCGGCGATCACTTCAGTGTCAGAGGTGGTGGAAAAGATGTGGCCCCGGCCTTCATACTCGTAGCGCAGCTCATCGGTGTTGACCAGATTTCCATTGTGGACGATGGAGAGCGAGTGGCCACGGAACAGA
>JAISHD010000008.1 GCA_031262705.1 Methanocalculaceae archaeon
TGATTCTGAACAAGACCGTCTATGGCCGCGTCACGATTGCCATAGGAAAATAATCATGGGAACTCTTTGGATAGTAAGCTCCGGACCGGGCAGCCTGCAGCAGCTGACTCCGGCTGCAATGAAGGCAATTGCCGCTGCGGATGTTGTGATTGGCAACGCGTTTTATCTGGATAAACTGGAGGTCCTGCTTGCAAACAAGCAGGTCATCCGCAGTTCGATGGGTAAAGAGGTTGACCGTGCAAAAGAGGCTGCCCGCCTTGCGGCAGACTGCAATGTTGCGATGATCACCGGCGGCGATGCGGGTGTGTACGGTATGGCAAGCATTGTGCTTAAGGTGGTGGAGCATGAGTTTCCGGAGACGGATGTCGAGGTGCTTCCGGGCGTGACCGCGGCAACTGCGGCGGCGTCCCGTCTCGGATCGCCGCTTTCGGGTGATTATGTGACGCTGAGCCTGTCGGATCTGCTGACGCCGTGGGAGACGATTGAGAAACGTCTGCATCTGGCGTTTCAGATGGGTGTTCCGGTTGCGCTGTACAATCCAAAGAGCCGCGGCAGACCGCTGAATCTGGGGAAGGCTATCGGTATTGCGCTGCAGTACCGCGACCCGGAGACGCCGGTCGGTGTGGTGAGGAATGTGTTCCGCGACGGCGAGGAGACGTTCTGCGTGACGCTTGCATCGCTTGGAGAAAATGATGAGCTGATTGATATGCATTCGATCCTGATTATCGGCGGCGAGGAGACCAAGTTCTGGGAGGATAACGGAGATGTCAAAGGAATTATTACACCTCGGGGTTACCACAGAAAGTACGTATACTGATATCGGCGCTGATACGCCGGAAGGATTTTCGATTTCGTCGCGCAGCAGAAGCCTTGCGCGGGAGATGGTCGGGAATGCGACGCCTGAGGATCGGATTCGTCAGCGATGTTCGATTGCGGTGGGCGACTGGGCGATGGCGGATCTGCTGCGGTTCGAGAATGATCCGGTTTCTGCAGGTCTTGCTGCGATTGCGGCAGGTGCCCCGGTTTTTACGGATATCCGCATGGTTCTGACCGGGATTCAGAAGCGCGGACATTCCTGTCCGGTGGCGTGTGCGCTGGATTATGGTGCGGATATTTCCCGGGAGATGGGGATTACCCGTAGTTCTGCGGGGTTTGTTGCGCTGAAGGACCAACTGGAGGGGTCGGTTGTGGTTATCGGGAATGCGCCGAGTGCGCTTCTGACGGTGTGCGGGTTTGTGGATGAGGGGATATGTCCGGCACTGATTGTGGGGACGCCGGTCGGGTTTGTGAATGCGGCGGAGTCAAAGGAGGGTCTTCGTACGAAGGCGGTTCCGTCGGTCTCCAATGTTGGTACCCGCGGCGGTACGCCGGTGGCGGTTGCGTCGCTGAATGAGATTATTACGATGTATTCCGAACAGAGTCATGATTGATCCGGTGAGCGGTTTTCCTTATCCCGAGGCGTGGGTGCGTCTGTGTACGGATGAGGCGGCGCGGGATCTGGCGCGGTCGGGGTTCGGGGTGCTGACGGCGAACGGTACGGTGCTCCGCCGCGGGTTTACGACCGGGACTACGGCGGCGGCGGCGGCGTTTGCTGCGGTGGCGTCTCTGCACGGTGCGGAGGTGTCGGCAGCGGAGGTTCTGCTGCCGTGCGGAGTCCGGGCCCAGGTTCCTGCCTGCGGCAGGAACGGGTACGGTGAGGCGCGGAAGTTTTCGGGGGATTACCCGAATGATGTTACGGCAGGGATTGTGATTACTGCGGAGGCGAAACCGTCGGAGACGGTTTTGCTTGCCGCAGGAGAGGGTATCGGGCGGTTTGTCCGAGCTACTCCCCGGTATGGGCCGGGCGAGCCTGCAATCAGTCCACAGGCGCGGGCGGAGATTCTGGGGGCGATTGAGGCGGCCTGCCGTCTGGCGGGTGTTGCCAGTGCGGAGGTTGTTCTGCGGATTCCGGAGGGTGCGCGGATTGGTGCGCTGACGCTGAATCCGAAGGTCGGTGTTCTCGGCGGTATTTCGGTGGTGGGAACGACGGGGTTTGTGGAGCCGTGGGATGACCATCTGACGGAGACGCTCGGGGAGCGGATTGCGGCGGCTTCGGATGTGGTGATTACGACCGGCCGGGCGGGTCTGCGGTTTTCGCGGCTGTTGTTTCCGGAGTGTGAGGTGGTGCTTGCGGGGTCGAAGATTGCCGAGGCGCTTTCTGCGGCGGAGCACTGCCGCAGTGTTGTTGTGTGCGGTCTGCCGGGTCTGATTCTCCGGTTTTTCCATCCGGAGGTGGCGACGTCGCGGGGTTTTTCGACGGTGGAGGAGCTGGCGGTTTCGGCCGGGGGCCGTGCGGCGATGGAGGCTGAGGTTCTGGATGCGGTGCGGCGGTTTCCGCGGGTGCGTGTTGTGCTTCTTGATCGGGAGGGGTCGGTGCTGGTTGATTCGCGGGTGGCGGGGCGATGATTTTTGGGGGGGTTGGTGCGGGTGCGGGGATGCTGACGGAAGAGGGGATTTCCCGGATTCGTGCGGCGCGGCTGATATACGGTTCGGATCGTGCGCTTGAGTTGGTACGGGGGTATGCGGCGGCGGATGCGGTGTTGGTTTCGATTACGGATTATGCGGCGCTGCGGAGTCTTGCGGCGGATGCGGTGGTTTTGTCGACGGGTGATCCGCTGATGGCGGGGCTTGGGTATCTGCCGGGTGAGGTGGTGCCGGGGATTTCGTCGATGCAGGTGGCGTTTGCGCGGCTGAAGGTTTCGTGGACGAATGTTGCGGTGGTGAATGCGCACGGGAAGGATCATGCGACGGCGGTTGCGCGTGCGGCGGCGGATGTGTGTGCGGGGCATTCGGTGTTTGTGATTGCGGATCCGGATTTTTCGGTTGCGGTGCTTGCGGCGGCGCTTCCTCCGGGGACGCGGGTTGCGGTCTGTGAGGATCTGGGGTATCCTTCGGAGCGGGTTGCGGAAGGGACGGCGGAGCATCCGCCGGCGAAGAAGAGCCGGTTGTTCTGTGTGGTTGCGGGGTACTGATATTTCTAAAAAATAGTGCAGGGCTGAAGTCCCTCTGTTTTTTTACAAATCTCCAAAACTTGGAAACAAAAAAAGAGGATTACAGGAACTCCTGACCCTGCATATACGGACGCAAAACCTGCGGAATCCCCACCCGACCATCCTCCGTCTGATAAGTCTCCAGAATACACCGCAGCGCACGCGACGTCGCAATCGCCGTTGAATTCAGCGTATGCAGATACTGTTTCGAGTCAAAGTCATGTGCATCCCGCACCCGGATATTCAGACGGCATGCCTGATACGCCGTACAGTTCGAACAGGACACCACCTCGCGATACGCATTATCTCGCGGCATCCATGCCTCAATATCATACTTCTTCGCAGCCACAATACCAATATCCCCCGTACAGATATTCACCACCTGATACGGCAGACCCAGTTTCGTAAACAGTTCCTCTGAATTTGCCAGAAGCTCCTCATGCATCTCCCACGACATCCCCGGCATACAGTAAATAAACTGCTCAACCTTCGTAAACTGGTGCACACGGAAAAGACCTCGGGAATCAAGACCATGTGCCCCGATCTCGCGGCGGAAACACGGAGAAATACCCACCATCTTCAGCGGCAGATCCTTCTCCTCAAAAATCTCATCCTGATACATCGCCGCCATCGGATGTTCGGCCGTTGCAATCAGATACGCGGCATCCCCGTCGATCTTATACATAACCTTCTCGAAATCCGCAAGATCCGTCACATCCTCATACGACTTCTGGTTCAGCATATACGGCGGAACAATCGGCGTATAGCCCTTCGCAACCAGTGTATCAATCGCAAACCGCTGCAGCGCCATATCCAGCAGAGCAAGATTGCCCTTCAGAAAATAAAAACCCGCACCTGAAGTCTTTGCCGCACGCTCAAAATCCGCCCATCCATTGCGGACGCACAACTCACCATGATTCATCACCTCAAAATCAAACGTCCGTGGCGTACCCACAGTCTTAACCACTACATTCTCCGTATCATCCTTCCCGTACGGAACCGACTCATGCAGAATATTAGGCAGACGCATCAGATAATATCGCACTGTTTCCGTCGCCTTCTCCATGATCTCGTCGTTTTCCCTAATTTTCTGCGGCAGCACCTTTGCCTCCGCAAACAACGGAGCAGGATCCTCCCCCGCCTTCTTCGCCGCATTGATCTCCTTCGCAATAGAATTTCTGCGGGAACGCAGCTCATTATTTTTCACTGTCAGCTCGCGGAACAGCTTATCCTGCTCAAGAACAATATCAACCCAGGCAAGCTTCTCCGCATCGTGCCGCTTTTCCAGATCCGCCCGGACAAAGTCCGGATGCATCCGGACAAACTTAATATCCAGCATAATTGGCATCAATATATGCGTTCAGACATGAAGAGGATTTCTCTGGCAGCCATCCCGCAAAGAAAATAGAAAATGTGATTCATCATAGTTTTTCTGGAAAAATATAGGCGAAGCAGGAGAATATTTTAAACACAAACAGAGAGAATCGCATACACACAGACTGCCTGCTCATCACACACGTGAGTACATTTCCCGAAAAAACAACCACAAAAAAGAAAAAATATGAGGAAAGACTGAGGCTTCACTGCATCGTATACTCTGGATACTGCTGGAGGACTGCATCATCAACAACCGACGGATTCTCCTTCAGAAGTGCAAGACCGCGTTCCGTAATCTGACATGTATTATCCGCAGACTTTGTAATCAGACACGCCTTCGCAAGCTCCGTACTTGCCGCAATCATCGGCTCAAGATACTCGCATGACCCGTCTTTTGGCTCGCGGATACCGAGATCATCAGGCAACACGCAGTAAATCTGGCCGGTCTTATCCGGAAGCGCTGCAATCTGCTTCGGCTTCCCATCGGCAAGAGCCTTCAAAAGCGGCAGATACAATTCACAGGTACTCTTTGACGCTGTCATAATCACACATGGGCGGCAATCTCACATAAACATCCGGATAGTACCAAAAATCCCCGCAAATGCACAAAAACACCATCGCACAACCGGCAGAAAAGAACAAAAAGAAGTATGGAGAATCGCAGACGGGATTACACCCAGCCGCGAACCTTCATTGCCTCAACAACGCGCTTCACTGCAACAACATATGCTGCCTGACGCATGTTGATCTTGTATTCCTTGGATGCATCCAGCACTGCGTGGTAGGATGCAGTCATTGCAGCATCAAGCTTTACATAGACATCATCCAGCGTCCAGTAGTGCATGTACATGTTCTGGACCATCTCATAGTAGGAAACGGTCACACCGCCTGCATTACACAGGAAGTCAGGGATAACATGAACACCGTTTTTGTGGAGAATTGCATCTCCCTCCGGAGTCGTCGGACCGTTTGCAAGCTCACAGATGACCTTTGCCTTTACCATTGGTGCAACTTTCTCGTTGATTGCTCCTTCATCCGGTGCTGCGGCAATGATCACATCAACCGGCAGTGCCATAACCTCATCATTCGTCAGGGTCTTTAATCCCTTATAACCAACGACGGACTTGGTTGACTTCTTGTGATCATTGACAGCCGCAATATCAAGACCATCTGCATCATAGATACCGCCCTTCGAATCGGTCACTGCAACAATCGTAGAACCGAACATCTCCTGGGAAAGCGTTGCTGCAAAGTTGCCGGCATTACCAAAACCAAGAATCGCGATTTTTGCCTTGGAGAGATCAAGGTTAAGCTCCTTTGCTGCCTCACGCAGAGTGAACAGACCACCGCGGGCAGTGGAGTCACTGCGTCCAAGAGAACCACCGACAACAAGCGGCTTGCCGGTCATCAGACCAAACTGGTTCTTACCCTGAATCGTAGAGTACTCATCCACCATCCAAGCCATAATCTGGCCATTCGTATATACATCCGGTGCTGGAACATCAGTGTCAGGACCAAGGTTCTTCCACATTGCACGGATGTAGCCGCGGCTCAGACGCTCAAGCTCGCCCTCAGACATCTCTTTCGGGTTGCAGATGATACCGCCCTTGCCTCCACCAAGTGGCAGACCAAGAACGGAACATTTCCACGTCATCCATGCAGACAGTGCACGAACAGTGTCAATGGTCTCATCCGGGTGATAGCGGATACCGCCCTTGTATGGACCGAGTGCATTATTATACTGCACACGGAACCCCTGGAAAACCCGGGTCGTACCATCATCCATCTTCACCGGGATGGAAACCTGAATCTGCCTCTGCGGCTGCATGAGGATGTCGACAACGCCCTGGTCAAGCTTGAGGATCTTTGCGCAATCCAGAAGCTGCTGCTGGGCCATTTCAAACGGGTTTACCTTCGACATGGTTTTTGCTTCCTGTCATGTTGCGATCCCGCATAAAACCTTATTTGGGCCACACTCTGACATCAGTAATGTTGGATTTCGCCCATATAAAAGGTATCGTATTGTCGGCAATTCAAACCTCAATTATCCGTTGTTTTCAAAAAATACCAGATATTAGGCAAAATACCAATTAAGGCGTTGAGCATGGTTTTCTATGCTACATGTTAGCATGCAAACCATTTTTTCATCGGAAACCCCCGCACATCAGTGTACACAAACGCGCGGACAAAAAACAGAAAGAGGGCTTAGCCGAAGTGCACGCCCACGTCCTTCATACCGTTAAATTTGGCAATATTCAAAACAAGCGGTGTAATGCTCTCCACAATACCCGCAACCGCAAGCGGACCGGCATCCACTGCCTGAAGATTAGAAACCTCGGAAACCAACTGCATCACAACCTTCTTCGCCTCTACATCATCACCGCAGACCGCAACCGTATAATCCAGTTCCTCATCAAGAAGCGTCCACTTGTGAGCCGCAATATTATTGAACGCCGTAACAAGCTTTGCAGACGCAGGCAGCATCTTCTGAATAGCAAGAGCCGCCGAACCTTCCTCCGGCCGGTCAAAAAAGAAGTATCCGTCCTTTTTTCCCATCGGATTCACCGGGGAGATCACAATCTTGTTCTCCAGGTACTTCAGATCAATACCTGCAAGTGTCGGGGCAACATGCTGGAACATCACCGAGATCACCACAACATCCGCATCCCGCACAGCCTCCTCATTGGAAGTCCCGCGGCAGAGACTCGTACAGTTGTGTTCCCGAAGCGTACAGACCGTAGCCTCAGCTACATCGCATGCCTTGGAAGCCTCACGAGAACCAAGAATAATCTCATGCTTATCAGAGATCCGGAGGGACAGACCCTTTCCGATATCTCCCGTACCACCAATAATACCTATCTTCACTGAAACATTCACCTCAGATACAGTAGATATTGCAAGAGAAAAAGAATAAAGATTGTGCTAGGGTGTAGCACGGTGAACAAGACTGTCCGCATCACTTGTACTTGTACCAGCGTCCCTTCTCGTCATACTCACCCTCCACCTCGGTAACGGTTGCATCCGGCAACACCAGAGCAGAAGTCTTTGCAAAGTAACAGGCCTTGTACAGCGTAAACAGCGGAACAAAAAACACCGCACACACCGCAAGTGCCGTAAATCCGGCAAACACCACATCAGGAGCAGACATAATCGCAAGAAGCTCATCCGGTGTCATGGACAAAAGTTCAGCCTCCGTCATAGACGCAAACGGCAGGAACGCATCTGCCGCAAGCGTTGCAAACACAAACGAACCGATAAACGAAACCGCAATCAGCAACGCAACATTCACCAGATAAAAAACCGCAACAGAAAACGACCCGTTCATCACCCGCAGAAAACTATCCTTCACCGACGCAAAAACGCGTTTTTCATTTACCACCGCGGTCACGTCCGCAAAATAGCAGAAGAATACGACCGGAATAAACACAAATATCGCCACCTGTGCAGACGCCGTCAGACCAAGGCCAAACGTCATCAGAACGTAGGAGATAAACTGCGAGATAACCCACGCAATCAGAAACATCAGAATCGACGGCAGAAGTTGTCGGAAATAACCGTGCACCGCATACCGCCGGAACACGCAAAACGACGACTCATGTTCTGCAACGATGCCGTACGTCCCTGCAATAAGCGCCGGAAGCACAAATGCCAGGACCATAGCAACCGAAACTGTCGTCATTACTCCAACATTCGCGTACAGATACCAGACAAGCAGAAGAACCGCCGCAGTCCACAGACCGCTCAGCCAGACATAAGGACTCTTCGCCATCCAGCCTGCAGCCTCTCCAAGTGATTGAAGCGCCATGTATCTCACCGGTTTCTGGGCATTGCCACAACTTCGCGAACCTGCAGATCAAAAAATGATGCCGTGTGGGCAGGCCGGATCACCAGAACTGTATCCGCTCCTTCCTCCGTTCCACCGACCGCAACAACCTCACCAGTTATGCTGACTGCACCCTGATCTGCAGCGATAAGCACACACTCCACCGCAACCTTCAGACCAACCGCAATCGTTCTGCGGAAGGCTTCGGAAATCGCCTCGGTACGTGAACCACCGCCCACACGCGGAGACCGGGACAGGGCACGCTCCAGACCGGACAGGGCATGTGTTCCGCAGACAACCGTATGTCCAGCCGCACGCAGCTCATCGGCAAGTGCCGCATCAAACTCCCACACGCCCGGGGTAGAGAACCCGATCGCATGCGTCACAATTACCAGCCGGAGATCCGTACCCGCGACGGCTTTGGCAAACTCCCGTGCCGTGGCACCGCCCGAACTTGCTGTAACAATCGTAGTCAGGCCAAGCTCGGTCGCACGTTCAACTGCAAGCGCTGCACAGTCCGCAGTATTTTCGGGACCAGGACTGTCGAAATAGGTAATCGTCTTCGTTGTTTTCATAAATATCACTCTGTAGTCGGGCTGTCAGATCGCATAGTTCAGTTCACTCACGCCGCACCGTAAAATCTGGAAATTCCGTCAGAACATACTCCGACACGACAACCTCGCGGATAATCGCACGTGGACAGGTGTACACCATCGAAAGAAACTTCTCGATAACCACACCCTCACCAGTCACTAGGGCACGCACCCGACCATCGGGCAGATTCTCCACCTCACCGCAAAGACCAAGACTCTGACCCAATATTCTTCACACAGGCGCGAAAACCAACCCTCTGCACTTTTCCAGAGAAGAGAACTTCCATCGTTTTTCTCATTATTATCCCTGACACCCAAACGATAGATACTTGTTTGATCTGAAAAATGATAAACTTCCACCCTCTGACAACCTTCAGATCGCCGGAGTTTTCTTCCCATGCTTGCACAGAAGAATCGATGCAGCTGCAGGAACAGTCACAATTGCACCGAAAAGGGTAAACGCCATCGCAATCACAGTGACAATACCAAATACACTGATAATCGGAAAATCCGAAACTATCAAAGCCGAAAATGCTGCCATTGTTGCACAGGCTGAGACTGAGATGGCGGCACCGATCTTACCGGTACCTTCCAGTACTGCAGTCAGTGTGTCATGAGTTTCCATCTCCTCATAGATCCGTTCAACCATCATAATGCAGTACTCGGCAGCCACACCGATGGTCATCGCACCCATTGTTGCCGTGAGGATGTTGTACTCAATGCCGAGAAGATACATCGCAGCTCCGTTCCAGCCGATGATCAGAACAATCGGAATCAGCGGTACTGCAGCTTTTCCCATGCTCCGGTACAGAAGCGACAGGAACACAAAGATCACCGCAAACGCTAAGATCGTCATCTGCAGCTTGCCGATATTCATCTCCTCCATCAGTTCAACATCCGAATACGGCGTTCCGGTAACAACTGCTTCAACTCCCGGCGGCGGCTGATAAAATGCAATATCACGGGTAACCTGCTCTGCAAGCGACCGTTCCGTTGCAAGCGACATCGAGGTCATCGAAAACGAGATAACCGCCGACTGACCGCCGTTGAGATACGGCCGCTGTTTTTCCGCAGAAATCCCTGCAAGAATCTCATCAATCTCCTCCCGGGACTCGGGCAGAACCCCGTTGTTTGCCGAAACGATCAGGGTGGCAATGCTCTCAACACTCGTAAACCGCCATTCATGCGACGAAAGTTCATTGTTGCCCCACACATACATCCACTCAAGCACATCAGGACTCAGAATACTGCCGCCCGTCACTTCCACCTGTAAACCGTCCAGATCCCCGATGGCATTCGTCACCGTGTTGATGCTGATAAGCGCCGGCATGTCGGCAGGCACATAGGTTTTGATGTCCGTGTTGATGGGAATCTCTTCGTCAACATACAGTCCCACAACACCGACAACGCAGAGAATCAGGAGGATGGGAACCGCATACTTCGTAATATGGAGGGCAGCCCCTTTCAGGAACGCATTGTAGCGTACCGAAAGAGAGGGTTTGGCACTGGGTTTGGTGGTTTTGATTGCACGGGGGCGGTAGTCGGTCAGAATCGCCGCAAGCGGGATGATTAAAATCGCCGAGACATAGCAGCAGACAAGGCCGAGAATCGCAACTGCACCGAACTGCCGGATATCCGGAAGGGTCGAGACCTGCATCGCCACAAATCCGAGAGCACTTGCAATCATTGCAAAGAACACCGCAGAGCCGGTCTTCGTGATCGTAATCCGCAGTGCTTCAGAGAGCGGATGTGTGCGGATCTCATCATCAAGCCGCGAATGGAACTGAATCGCATAATCAATGCCGATGCCAAGGAGAATCGGCAGTGCGCCCATCGTCGCCATCGACAGCGGAATATGAAACAGTCCCATTATCCCAAACGTCATCAGAAGACCGTTCATCACCGAAACAATCGATAGAAGGGTGTAGCGTGCGTGATGAAACAGTACCACAAGCGCGGTAATCATCAGAATGAATGCCGAGCCGAGAAGTTTGCCGACATCATTGCCCAGACTCGTTCCCATATCCTTGTGAAGTGCCGCAGTTCCGGTAAAGGTCAGCGTAACTCCCGGCGGAACATTTGCCAGCGGCTGAAGATCTGCAAGGGTGTCCAGAAGCGTCTGCTGATTTGCATCCGTCATGCCGGTTGTTGGATCAATCTTCACTAAAAGAAGCTGATTGTTGGGCATGCTGCCCGCAAGAACACTCTCCGGGACCTGGGAAAACAGGAGATCTGCAATCTCCTGGTTCTCCGGAACAACACCTCCGGAGTATGCAAGAATCAGATCGTAAATGCTCTCGACATTCTCTACCCCGTTCTGCTGCCGGAGAAGTTCTTCAAGCGCAACGATGTTTTTTCATCACATTCACGTCGCGGACATCCCCGGTCTGTACCATCATTACGATCGGACTTGCCTGAAAGTTATCGCGATAATCCTGATACACATAGGAGGCGTGATCGGTTTTGTCCGGCGTCTGAATTGTGGTATTCATGGTGACGCCGGCTGCACCGTAGATGCCGATAAGGATCATGATAATGAGAATACAGCCGATTACAAACGGATATTTGGTAATAAACTGATTGATCTTCTCAAATGGTGATATCATGGCACAACCCTCGACTCTTGTATAAAATAAGATGTTGCAGGCCATTCCTTTAAATGTAGAGATGAGACCCAAATTTTTTGCCGGAATTTATGACAGAATGCGAGTATTTTTTAGGATAGATGAGTATGCAGCAGAAAAAAGATGTGCGGCATTACTCGCCGCAGGTTTCGCAGTCATGACCGCAGGAGGAACACGATGCAGATTCTCCCCAGGGTTCGCGTCCCTGTTTCGCCAGATAATCATTAATCGCCTTGTGAATCGTCTCCTCCGCAAGAACCGAACAGTGCATCTTGATCGGCGGCAGACCGTCAAGTGCCTCAGCGACCGCAATGTTTGAAAGCTCCCACGCCTCTTCGAGGGTTTTTCCCTTGATCATCTCGGTCGCCATACTGCTTGAAGCGATAGCCGCCCCGCAGCCGAACGTCTGAAACTTTGCATCGATGATGACATCGTTTTCCACTTTGAGGTACATCTTCATGATGTCGCCACAGGAAGGATTTCCTTCCTCACCGACGCCGTCAGGGTTGTCGATAGCGCCCACATTGCGCGGGTTCATAAAATGGTCCATTACTTTTTCACTGTACATTTACTTCAGCTCCTTCGGGGTAAGAGGGGACATTGATCTGAGTTTGTGAATGATCTCAGGCAGTTTTTCCAGAACATAGTTTACGTCTTCGTCCGTGTTTCGTTCGCCGAGCGTGAGGCGAACCGAGCCGTGCGAGATCTCGTGGGGAACGCCCATCGCGGTGAGGACGTGGGATGGCTCGAGCGATGCGGAGTTGCAGGCACTCCCGGTTGATGCGCAGATGCCGAACATGTTGAGAAGGAGGAGAATTCCTTCGCCTTCGATGTACTCAAAGGTGATGTTGACATTGTTCGGCAACCGCTGTGTCGGATGGCCGTTTAAGTGGCTTGCCGGAATTTTCAGCAGCTCGGCTATGAGCCGATCCCGCATCGCGGCAAGACGCGGTGCTTCCTCAGGCATTTTTTTGATCGCACGCTCGATTGCAGCGCCGAGTCCGACGATTCCAGGCACGTTTTCGGTTCCCGCACGGTGTTTTTTCTCCTGTGCTCCGCCGTGGATGAGGTTCTGGATACGGACGCCTTTTCTGATGTAGAGGGCTCCAACGCCTTTTGGTCCGTAAAATTTGTGGCCTGATAAGGAGAGCATGTCGATGTGCTCGGCTTTGACGTCGATTGGGACGTGGCCGACTGCCTGTACTGCGTCGGTGTGGAAGTAGATGTTGTGGGCTTTGGCAATCGAACCGATTTCTTTGATCGGCTGAATGGTTCCTACTTCGTTGTTGGCGTACATGACGGAGATGAGGATGGTGTCTGGTCTGATGGCTTTTTCAACGTCAGCTGCTGAGACCATGCCAAATTTGTCGACCGGCAGGTAGGTTATTTCAAATCCCTGCGACTGGAGCCATTCGCCGGAATGGAGGATTGCGTGGTGTTCGACTGCTGTTGTAATGATGTGTTTTCCTTTTCTGCTGTTGGCAAAGGCTACTCCTTTGAGTACCCAGTTGTCGGATTCTGAGCCTCCTGCGGTGAAGTAGATCTCGCTTGGTTCGGCGTTGATGGCTGCGGCAACTTTTTTGCGGGCGGCGTCGATTGCTGTTTTGTTTTCCTGTCCGATGTT
>JAISHD010000038.1 GCA_031262705.1 Methanocalculaceae archaeon
GACTCTGCGCTCTGCGCTTGCCCGCGCAGATGATACCATAAAAACAGACTACATGAGGTTAACGGCATGACATTTTCCAACAACGATCCCGTACACGTGGCATTTGCAGGTCTTGACCTGCACGGCATTTATATCTCCGGCTCCGACGGCAATGCCGTGGTAAAACTCTCGAGCGGCTACAACATCTGTGTACCCGAGGCGCTCTGCACCCCGGCACCGGAACGTTCGTCAGCACAGCCCCATCACGCAGCAGCAGAGCCGCTGAAACAGGATGCAAACCTGCCCCTGCTTTCGATCATCTCAACCGGCGGCACGATTGCGAGCACAGTTGACTACCGAACGGGAGCGGTCTCCTCCAAATTCACCGCAGAGGACATCATCCGCTCCATCCCCGAACTTGCAGGAATTGCACGCTACCACACCGCCCAGCCGTTCAACGTTCTGTCGGAGAACATGAACCCTGCCATGTGGCAGGAACTCGCCCGCGCGGTGCGTGACGAAATTGCCGCGGGTGCTGCAGGAGTTATTGTGACGCACGGAACCGATACGATGCTTTACAGTGCTGCGGCGGTTTCGTTCATGCTTACAACACCGGTACCGGTGATCTTCGTCGGTGCCCAGCGGTCTGCCGACCGGCCGAGCAGTGACAACGCCATGAACGCGATATGTTCAGCAAAGACCGGAGTATCAGACCTTGGCGAGGTTGTTGTCTGTATGCATGCAACCTCCGATGACGTGGAGTGTGCCCTGCACCGGGCAACCCGTGTACGCAAAAACCACACATCACGCCGTGATGCGTTCCAGAGCATCGGAAGAACACCGGTCGGAACGGTTTCGTATCCGGACGGTGCGGTAACACTCGGGAAGGATGCCGTCCTGCGCGGAACCCGGGAACTCCGGCTGTCCGACCGGCTTGAATCGCACTGCGGTCTCCTTCAGTATTATCCGGGCATGGACCCCGCAGTGTTTGATGCGTTCTCCGGATATGCGGGTCTCGTGATTGCAGGAACCGGTCTCGGTCATGTGGGAACGGACTGCATCGCAAAGATTGCAGCACTTACCGCCGCCGGAACGTTGGTGGTGATGACCTCGCAGTGTCAGGCAGGTGACGTCTGCAACCGCGTGTATGAGACGGGGCGCGACCTGCTTAACGCAGGTGTTGTTGAGGGAGGAAGCATGCTTCCCGAAGTGGCGCTTGTAAAACTGATGTGGGTTCTCGGCAATACCACCCGCCGCGAGGATGCGGTGCGGATGATGCAGACGAACCTGAAAGGGGAACTTGACTATGACCTTTGGAGGGAGATGTAAATGACCGATTTCGACTATGAAGCCCTTGGGTTAAAAGCAGGAATCGAGATTCACCAGCAGCTCAACACGAAGGAAAAACTGTTCTCCCACACGCCGACGATCATCCGCGACTCAGCCGAACACACGGGCGAGGTGAAACGGTTCCTCCGTGTTGCAACGTCCGAGATGGGCGATGTGGATCGCGCGGCAAAGGAGGAGATGCTTGCGGTACGGCTGTTTACGTACTACACGTATGACACGACCGGCCTTGTGGAGATCGACGAGCAGCCGCCCGCACCGATGAATCCCGATGCGCTGGATCTGGTGCTGACGATTGCAAAAATGTTTGACATGACGCCGCTGCCGCAGATTCACACGATGCGCAAAATGATCGTGGACGGTTCTGCCACGAGCGGATTCCAGCGGACAGCGCTTGTTGCACTGAACGGTGCAATCGATCAGACCTGCCGGATTGAGACGGTCGCTGTTGAAGAGGATGCCTGTCAGCGCGTTACCGATCAGGTGTTCTCGGTGGACCGGCTGGGTATTCCGCTGATCGAGATTACCACCGCGCCGTGCATGCGAACACCCGAACAGGTGCATGACGTTGCCCAGTACATTGGTATGACGCTACGCTCCACAGGACGGGTAAAGCGGGGTCTCGGCACGATCCGCCAGGATGTGAATGTGTCCATCCGTGATGGTGCGCGAGTAGAGATTAAGGGCGTGCAGGAGCTGGAGCTGATTGCAGAGGTTGTCCGCCGCGAAGTGCAGCGCCAGCTGTCACTGCTTGCAATCAAGGATGAACTGGCTGCGCGCAATGCGCTGGTGAACGGTGAGGTGTACGATGTGACATCAGTCTTTGCGAAAACCCAGTCACAGGTGCTGAAGAAGGCAAAGGTAATTCTCGGGACCGTTCTGCACGGCTTTGCCGGACTCGTCGGAATGGAGATCCAGCCGGGCAGAAGACTCGGGTCCGAGATGTCGGATTATGCAAAGAAGTGCGGGGTCGGCGGCCTGTTCCACACCGACGAACTGCCTGCCTACGGCGTGACGGCTGAAGAGGTTTCCGTCCTGAAAGAGAGTCTTGGTGCAGGTGAGCAGGATGCGGTAATCATTGTCGCGGCAGCCGAACAGAAGTCCAGGTGCGCAATGCAGATGATCATCCGCCGCGCGAAGATGGCGATGGAAGGTGTACCTGAGGAGACGCGCAAGATGCTTGAGGGAGGATCAACCGCCTACATGCGGCCGCTGCCGGGGGCTGCACGGATGTATCCGGAGACGGATATTCTGCCCGTTCCGGTTACCCGGGAGTACTGGGAAAGCATTGCAACGCCGGAGCTTCTGACCGACAAAGCGGAGCGGTTTGTCTCCGAGTACGGTCTTGATGCCGGTATGGCGCATCAGATGGCGTTCTCCGAGAAGCTGCCGCTGTTTGAGCGGGCAGTTGCCGACGGTATCCGTCCGGTGTTTGCAGCACGCACGATTCTTGCATCCTTAAAGGAGTTGTCCCGTGCAGGGATCTCGCCGGATGCAATCCCTGACGACTCTGTGATTGCAGTGATGAAGGCGGTTGAGGCCGGTCACGCAGCAAAAGAGGCGGTATCGGAGATTTTGTCGGCATGCGCACGCGGGATGACACTGGATGAAGCGATTGCAACGGTCGCGCCGCCTGCATTTTCCCGCGAGGAACTGCAGGAACTGGTCCGCACGATCGTTTCCGAACGCGTTGATTTCATCAAATCACGCGGAAAAGCAGCGCTCGGCCCGGTCATGGGCGTAGTGATGAAGGAAGTCCGCGGCAGGATCGACGGCAAGGTGGTTTCCGAGGTTCTGGACGAAGAACTTGGACGGATCGTCTGATCCGTTCAGATTCTCTGGCATACTGATATATGCAGTGTGACCGCCGTCATTGAGATATGTTTAAGTGAATAGGGCACGAACAAGGTAAGGAGTTCAATATGGGAAAGACAGGTAGCATCAACTGGCACCAGATCAAAGGTGTTAACGGTCAGATCAGACTCGTTCCCCAGAAAGAGGGAGAAGTCAAGAAACCGGGACCGAACCAGAGATTCAAGAGAGCAAGCATTGTTACGAAGATCGAGAGCCGCATGGCAAACGCTCCGCAGCAGGGCCGCCGTGGACCGAAGATCGCCGACCCGCGCGTTCGCCGCCGGATCCGCAGATCCAAGAAGTCCATGATGGGCGCAAAGGCAAAGGCAAAGCGCTGATCTTCTCGGACACAATACGTTCACCCCCAATGTATGTACTCCCGCATGAGGGAGTACATTTCCAATTTTTTCTGTTTGTTGTTTTTTTCAGTTTTTTATCTCAACCTTTCATAACCCTGCAGCGCTAATGAATATAGAAGAAACCATGGTGCATCTTACCGTTGATATAGGCGGACGTCCCGGGGCTGACTGCCGGGGATTTTGCGCCTACTGTTACTTCAAGCATGCGAAGGATGTACCGCCGTTCGGCTGCCGGTACTGTCTTCCGTTCTTGAAAGGCTGTGACTACTGTTCCCGCGGGGTCAAAGAGGAGTACTCCGGCTTTCTGCCTCTGCAAACCGTTGCCGAGTCGTTTCTTGCAGACCTTCAGATGGTTACGGGAGACGTTACCCGCATCACCATCTCCGGCGGCGGTGACCCCAGCTGCTACCCCGAGTTCCGCGATCTGGTGGAGCTGCTTGGAACACTGGACATTCCGCTGCACATCGGCTACACCAGCGGCAAAGGCTTTGATGATCCGGAGATTGCCGACTTTTTAATTGGAAATCACCTGACAGAGGTTTCATTCACCGTGTTTGCCGCGGATGCAGAACTCAGGCGGAAATGGATGCATGATCCAACCCCGGAAGCATCGCTTGAGATCATCCGCCGTCTTGCAAAGAAAATTGAGGTGTATGCGGCGATTGTTGTTCTGCCGGATGTAAATGACGGAGACGTTCTTACCGAAACACTGTCCTGGCTTTCAGAAGCCGGGGTGAAAGGAGTGATTCTGATGCGGTTTGCAAACCGTCCGGAACAGGGACTGATTCTGGAGAATGCCCCGATTCTTCCCAGCCAGCAGGTGAATACAGTTGAGGAGTTTTCCGATCTGGTGCGGGAGAGTGCAGCAGCATTCCCTGATCTCCGGATCTCCGGAACTCCGCTGTATGATCCCCAGTTCGACTCGCCGTTTGCCATCCGCAATATGCCCGAACTACTGGATCGTCTGCCGAAAATTGGCAAAAGAGCAACCATTATAACCGGAGCCGTTGCATCTCCATATATCAGAACAGTTATCTCAACCCGCGGCGGGGACCCGTCCTCAGTCATTGCGGTGGACAAAGAGATTGCCTGTCTGATAACCATTGATGATCTCACATCACTTCATCTGCCGGATCTTTGTGATACCGTGATTATTCCCGGCCGCGCATTTGTGCATGATGCGGAGGCGGAAAAGGTTCTTTCACGTGACGGTGTGTTTCGCACGGTCATCCGGGGGCCTGAGATGCTTTCAGCTGACGGGGAGACAAGTATGGGTATGACAGAGGTTGATGTCCTTACCGTGGAAATGGAGGGATTTTCTGCGCTCATCCGGCTGATAAATCAGTATGGGTGTCCTACATGAAATATGCTAAGTTATATGAGAAGATAGGATACACGTTCAAAAATGAAGCGTATCTTGACCATGCAATGACACGGACTGCATACGCCCGCGAACATGAAACGCCGATGAATGAAACCATGGATCCGCTTACTGTGATCCGCTTGCTGTCCTCGGTGACGCAGTGCTGGATCTGATAATGATCTGCGAGATCATGGCGGAAGGCGAGTATGACAAAGGTGAGATTACCCGCAAAAAGATTGATGCCGTCAATATGACGGTTGTCCGAAAAATTGCTGAACAACTGGAACTTCCCTTGTATATGCGATGGGGGAAGGGTGAACTCCGCATGCAGATATGGACGAGCGGCCGTGTTTCTGCAGAGTGTTTTGAGGCGCTGATCGGCGCCGCATACATGGACGGCGGTGTTGAGGCCGCAACAGCGATTATCCGAACCGTTCGTACATCGCACGGCTCGACAAAATAACATCAGCTCAAGGAAAAGACCGGATACCTCATCCGATGCAGAGTTTTTCCATGATCTGCTTTTATTTTGTTTGATCCTTTCGCTATTTTTGATCTTTTGTTGTAGATAAACTCAGATGAGAGCATGGATGCATGTCACTATTCCGCAATCATGCCACCATATCATAGTTTATTGCGTTGCAGTGCTATATGGTATAGTATGGTACGGGTGAAGGCATCCCAT
>JAISHD010000064.1 GCA_031262705.1 Methanocalculaceae archaeon
GAGTGTTGTTTTCAGGATATTTTATTTCATATTTACCAGAGTTTTGTAATTTTCCTGAAATTTTTGTGTGAGTGATTATATCCTCACTTAGGAGGAATTACACTTGAAAAACATGAAAATAATGGCAGTTCTCGCTATCTTGCTCATTTCAGCGCTCTTTATGGGAGCTGCATCTGCAGACCCAGAATATCGGGATGTGGCCGACGGCGCAGCCGTATTCGTCTTTGAGGACATTGCAGTTCCAGATGAGACCTCAACATCACTCACTCAGTACTCTGACGGTCCGAACCCGGCAGCACTCAATGTCATCGCAGGCAAAGACGGAAAGTTCCAGCTCACTGAAGAAGTGGTCAATGGGATGTATGGTGTCTACTACTACGGCGGCACCCCGAAAGATGAGAATAATACTAAGTTTATCCTCATCTGGTATCCGGAAATCACTCTGAAAGCCGAACTCACGACTGGTTCGGATGGGATGTCCACCAATGGTGATTCCATTGACGGCAAATCCATCAACAAGGACACTTTCGTCAGCTTCAAGATCGGAAGCCCGAAGGTAGCTCCAGCTATTGGAGCAGCCGCAAAGCTTACCTTCACGACGCCGGGCGGCGGCAAGGCCATGGTTTTCGGAGACACTGAGTTCACTCTGATTCAGATGAACACAGTCGAGACCATCACGAAGCCTGCTAGACCGGGCCCCGATGCCGAAGCCGGAACCTGGACCGTTCAGGCACAGTATGTAACCTCGCCATTTAATGATTATGCTAAAAAATCCAACGTTATCACGTTCACTGTGCGGAGCACCTCGCTCACCTTGACGGCTGCAAAGGACTCAGTTGTCCGCAACAATCCGTTTGTTGTGACGATCCAGGGCGACAGTCTGGCATATTACCTCATCTACCTTGACGGTGCATCTGAAACTGACATCAACCCGACACTGCAGCCACTGCAGGAAGGAATGAATTCCATTGCTGAAGAGGATTATATCGGCGGTGCTGTCTTCAAGACGGATGCATCCGGTAAACGGAATGTGCAGTACAACACCGCAGCAAACACCGAAGACAAGACCTACACCATCAAAGTGGTGGCTGTGGAGAAGTACTCTGGAGACGATCTCAGACTCGACTGGAATGACTATGATACCACCAAAGTCAAGGTTGAGAAGGGTGCAGTCACTATCAGTGCATCCGGTGACGGCTCCTACTACATCGGTGAAGAGATTAAACTCACCGGTACCAACACCGACAGCACTGATGTTTTCCTGTTCATCACCGGTCCGAACCTTGCATCTGACGGGCTCACCCTGAAGAGTGTTGGCAGCCGGAATATTGAAGCACAGCGCAACTTCAACCCTGTGTCTGTGAATACTGACAACACCTGGGAGTACAAGTGGACCACAGAAAATTGTGGTCTCGACACCGGTGCATATACGGTTTATGCAACCAGCAGACTCACCAATGGAAAGTCTTCCAGTAATTTCCTTTCTGAACCGGACTGACGTAGCAACCAACGACGACTGGAAGTACGGAACGTACATGTATGTTCCTGGTAGTGATGTTGAAGGATATTACGCGGTCAAACTTTCTGATGCAGAGTATGCAACCGTTTCCGTGAACCTGAAACAGCCGTTCCTCTCTGCGATTCCGTCCGGAACCGTCATCGCAAAAGGCGATAAGGTCTACATCCGCGGAACCGCAGAAGGTGACCCGAGCAAACTTCAGCTCTACATCTTCGGTCCAAACAAGTTCGTCTATGACTCAATCACGGTTGAAGAGGATGGTTCCTATGAAAAGAAGATTGAGATCGGATCAGACTGGTCTTCCAACCAGTATTATGTCGTTATCGAGCATCCGATGTACAATAATAAGATTGATGTGCACGTGGATGATTCGCAGAATCCGACTGAGCTCTTTATCTACAACGCAGGCGACGACTCTTCGAAACAATCTTCCTTCACTGTTGCCGGTTCCGGAAAACTTCAGGGATCGAATGCAGCAGATGCACTCACCAAGATGATCGACTCACCGAACATTGATGATATCTACACCAAGCTGACGTTTACCGTTGCCGAACCGTGGATCAGAATCATCAATCCGGGAGATCAGGCAGTAGGAACGAAGTTCACCATCTCTGGTACAACCAACCTTGCAGTTGACGACCAGATCCTTGTTGAAGTGACCTCTTCCTCGTTCTCCGCAGTTGACAAGACCTCCACTGGCAGTACCTCCGGTGTCTCTCAGACTACGAAGGTTGCTGCTGCAGGTGACGGAGCTGAGAACACCTGGTCTGTCGAGATTGACACGACCAACTGGAACCTTGACGAGTATACCGTCAAAGTGAGCGATATTGAGGTCGACATCTCTTCGAGCACGATCTTCAACATTGTGGAGAAGTTACCCGACACCCCGACGCCAACCGCGACCGGTGCAACTCCGACCACCACTGCAACTGCAACCGCAACCCCGGCAACCCCCGGCTTCGGCGCATTCGTTGCACTTGCAGGACTTGGTGCAGTAGCACTTCTCGTACTCCGCAGAAACTAACTGCGTGAAACAAAAAGAGAGATGAGATGACCTCAGGAAAAATCCTGAGACAAAACAACTCTCTCTTTTCAGAAAAAACACAAGACCTCTTTTGTTCCCTTGTACGAACCCTCACATCTCTTTTGTACAATATCATCTTGTAACCCAATATCCAATACGCAGCAATAAATATACCAAACAATACAAAGTTTCAATACAAACAATCTCAAAGTATCTTCAAACACACAATATCGGAAAATGATTATAACCCAGAACAGCCTATCAAAAAGAGATGACACAAAACACCTCTCACTCCATACAGACCCTCACGATACTCCCCGGTACCACTCGCACAGGAGAACCCGAAAACTTCACCGAAATAACCATCCGTCCGGGCGACACCATCTCCATCGTCGGACCGACCGGATCCGGAAAAACTGCATTTATCAACGACGTTGAAGTCTTCGCACAGGGCGACACCATCACCAGACGAAAAATTCTTGTCAACGGATCAGAACCTGCCGAAGACCTCGTTCGCGACCCTGCCAAAAAACCCATCGCCATGATCACCCAGAACACCAAATGCCTTGCGGACCTCACCGTCGAAGAATTTCTCGCCATGCATCTGCGTTCCCGCAAAATGGAAAACACCGGCATCGTCGACGACGCAATCGATCTCGCCAACCAGTTCACCGGCGAAAAAATTTCCGGATGCATGCGCATGAGTTCTCTCTCCGGCGGTCAGACCCGCAGTCTCTTCGTCGCCGATGCCGTCATCATCTCCGACACCCCGATCATTCTGCTCGACGAAGTGGAAAACGCCGGCATCTTCAAAGACCGTGTCATCGAAATCCTGCGGGAAAAACACAAAGCGATCATCTTCGTAACCCACGACCCCTTCGTCGCCCTTCTCACCGAAAAACGGATCGTCATGAAAGGCGGCGCCGTCGAAAAAATTCTCACCCCGGGTGATGAAGAACGGGACGCACTCACCCGGATCGCAAAGATGGACGCCGACATGATGATACTGCGGGAACGCATCCGCTCCGGCGAACTCCTCAGCGCCCGGAGAATCGAAGCATGAACGTCCGGCTCATCGCAATCGCCGGACCGCCGAGTGCCGGCAAGACCGCGGTTGTCAAACAGATCATCCGAAACCTCGGCCCTGCAAAAATCGCCTACCTCAAGATCGATGTCGTGCAGGCGTGGGAAGACGAAGAACTTGCTGCGGAGTTCGGCATCCCCACCAAAAAAGTCTACTCCGGCGACATGTGCCCCGACCACATGGGTATCATGGTCAGCCGTGACGCCCTCCTCTGGGCTGACAATCTCGGTGCCGAGTACCTCCTCTACGAAAGCGCCGGACTCTGTCTGCGGTGCACCCCGTACACTGTCAACTCCCTCGGAATTTGTGTTCTTTCCGCCGTCTCCGGCACCCATGCACCATTGAAAATGGCGCCCATGATCTCCCTTGCCGACGTTGCCGTCGTCACCAAAATCGATCTCGTATCCCAGGCTGAGAAGGAAGTCTTCCGCGAAGGGATCCGGCAGGTCGCTCCCGAGATCGACATCGTCGAAACCAACGCCATCCAGGGGACGGGCATGCGCTACCTCATGCAGGTCATCGAACAGATGAAACCTGCGGAAAGTGAAAAGGACACCCTGCGCGGCGTTCCGCCGCTCGGTGTCTGCACTGTCTGCATCGGTAAAAAAGAAACCGGCTGGCAGGAACACTTTGGCGTTATCCGGCCGCTCGCCGCACCCGACAACCTCTACCGGGGTGAGTAAATGGTCTGGACTCCGCCCGGCAAGAACTGCGGTGCCTGCGGCATGGACAGCTGCGACGCATTTACTGCCGCAGTGGACGATGGTCGCAAAAGTGCGGATGAATGTCCCTATTACACGGCGCCGCAGGAACCGCAGGCGGCTTTCGCCGCCTGCGGTTCCTGCGGCCTTGAGGCCGCATATACCGGAATGGATGTAACCGGCGCACCGTACGACTTCATCATCACCGCATTCCCCGGAGAACCCTCGGCACGAAAGATCGTCCTGCCCTTCCGACCCGATCTCGTCGAAACGCTCGGCATCACCGCCGGGGACATCGCCACCGGCAGACCGACCGGTGCCGGCTGTCCCGTCCAGCATGTGATCAACGTCCTTGAAGCCGACCCGGTCTCCGGTCTCATCACCGGCCACGTTGTCGGTCCCGCATTTGCACGGGGAAACAGCGACGCCATTGACCTCAAACACTATCATATGATAGGCTTTGAAGGAATCGCAAACGTTGTTCGGAAAACACCGGAGTTCGGCCTCCGAATGCCGTTTCTTCCCGGTGTCTGCATGATGCACCGGACACATACCGGCGTTGTCAACATGATCATGCAGAAATCCTACGGACTCCATGTGAGAGTAGAGGGAATTGTGATTCTATGAAATCAATCGAGAATATCAATACAAAAATTTCTGATGGCACGGCAGTTGTCTGGACGGCATCCGAGTTCAAGAAACATATCCGTACCGGAGAAACAATAACGCCCGAGGACGTCGACGTCGTCACCTGCGGAACATTCGGTGTTATGTCCGGCACCGCAGCAGTCCTTGCCTTCCAGACAGCCCCGGCAGGTTCGTTTACCCATGCCAAACATCTGACGCTGAACGGTGTTCCGGCACACATCGGCCCGTGCCCGAACGAGAGCAACGGCCACGTGGACGCCATGGTCTACGGAACCACATCGTCAGACCGTCCCGGATACGGCGGCGGCCATCTGTTTGCGGATCTCGTTGCGGGAAAATCCGTCGAGGCGGTGATCGAAACCGATACGGGAACAATCACCAGACAGATCACCCTTGCCAACATGTCCTCGGCAAAGATGATCGTCACCCGCGGCGCCTTCAAAAATTACATGGCTTTCGTGAACCCGGGCGGGGATGCGATCACCACGATCTTTTCCGTTCTGCCGATGCAGGGAAACATGCGGGAAGCAACCTTTTCCGGGTGCGGTGAGATCAATCCACTGGAAAATGATCCGGAGCTCCGGTATCACACTCCCGGAACTGCGGCGCTTGTCAACGGTGCGCCGGGTATCATCCTTGGTACCGGTACGCGGACCTCTGCGGCAAAACCCAATCTTTCCCTCGCTGCCGACATGCGGCAGATGGATCCAAATCTCATGGGCGGATTCAAAATGGTCTCCGGATGCGAGTGTCTCACCTCGGTTGCGACCGCGATTCCCGTGGTGGACAGCGCCGCTGTTGCGGCGCTGTCCGTTCTCGATGAGAACATCCCTCTGCCGGTTGCCAATGTCGCGAACCGGACTGCGTTTGATGCCGCAACCTATGCCGATGCGTGGAGCGGGGATGCCCGCGTCCGTGCCGCCCCGGACAACTGCAAAACTCCGGACTGCACCCGGTGCCGCGACCTCTGTCCCCGCGAGGCGATACGGCCTGACCTGACGATTACGAAATCCTGTATGGGCTGTCTGACCTGTGTTGCAGTCTGCCCGGACCATGTCTTTTCGGCAAAGAGCGGTACGCTTCACACCGCGTCCGGCAATATTCCGATTGTGCTGCGGCAGTCCGACCGGGCACGGGGAGAACTTGCGGCACTGTTGCTGCGCAACAGAATACGAGCCGGAAGCTGGAAACTGGGAGGTGTTCTCTGATGGGTGACTACACGCTTCGCTGCGTGGCCGGGGGCGAGAGCCTGCCGGAACAGTACACGCTTTCCTGTAAGGAGCATGCTGGTCTCATCCGGACGGAGTATGCGGCAAAACAGCTGACCGTCCGTCCGGAACTGCCGGGTATTTTCCGGTACATCGACTGGCTGCCGGTTCACGGAACACTCCCCACCCGAGCGAGGCCGATGACCTTCCGCAGCGAATCACTCTGCCGCGAGCTTGGTCTGCCGAATCTCTGGGTGACGTTTACGGGTTACTATCCTGAACGGGAATGTTTTGTTGCGACGGGATCGTTCAAGGAGCTTGAGGCGCTGCTGACCACCGTTCGCCTCGCCGAGAACGGCGGGGGAACGCTGGTCGTTGCATCCGCCGGAAACACGGGCCGGGCGTTTGCCCAGATGGCGGCGGAGTTCGGGACACCGGTCGTTATTGTGGTGCCGGAGGCATCGGCACAGAGTCTCTGGACGGTGACGGAGCCAAGGCAGCCGGATGCGATCAAACTGATCACCGTCCGGGGCGATTACACGGATGCGATTGCGGTTGCAAACCGTATCACAGAGCGTCCGGGATATGTGCCGGAGGGCGGGGCGAAGAATGTCGCCCGCCGTGACGGTATGGGAACCGTGATGCTGGATGCGGCGGTGACGATTGGCCGCATGCCGGATCATTACTTCCAGGCGGTGGGTTCCGGTACCGGTGGGATTGCGGCGTGGGAGGCCGCAATGCGGCTTGCCGCCGACGGCAGGTTCGGCAGTGAAGTGCCCCGGCTGCATCTTGCACAGAATCTGCCGTTTGTTCCGATGGTAAATGCCTGGAAGGAACGGCGGGCTTTGCTGCTGGAACGGGATATGCCGGATGCGGCAGAGGCGATTGCGCAGGTGTCGGCGCCGGTTCTGACGAACCGGGCGCCGCCCTACAGTATGCCGGGCGGTGTGTTTGAGGCGATGATGTACTGCGGCGGCGATATGTATGCCGTCAGCAATGCCGACGCGAGGGACGCGGGACGTCTGTTCTCCGATGCGGAGAACGGTATCGATCTGGATCCGGCAGCAGCGGTTGCAACCGCTGCACTGATCTCTGCGGTCAACCGCGGAGCAGTTGACCGCAGGGATACGATTACGCTGAACATCACCGGCGGCGGGTCCGCACGGGTCCGCGAGGAACTCGGTGTCTTCCCGGTTCCGGTGACGGCAACGGTGAATGCTGATGAGGTGCCGGAGGTATGAACGAGGAGATTGTTCTCCGTGTTCTTGCGGAGCAGGGTATTGATCTTGTTGCATCGTTGCCGTGCGATAAGAACAAGCGGCTGACGGCTCTGTTGCCGACGAAGTTTCCGGTGATCGATCTGGCCCGCGAGGAGGACGGTGTGGGAATTTGTGCAGGCGCATATCTCGGCGGCAAGAAACCCGTGATGTCGATTCAGAGTTCAGGTCTGGGGAATATGCTGAATGCACTGATGTCGTTGTCAAGGGTCTACTCTCTGCCGCTGCCGATTCTTGCAAGCTGGCGGGGCGTGTGTAATGAGGCGATATGTGCGCAGATTCCGTTCAATGCGCCGCTGACAAAACTTCTGGATGTGTATGAGATTCCGTACCGGATCTTTTCGACGGGCGAGGATCTGATCCATCTTGAGGAGGTGATTGCAGGGGCATATGAGAAACGCACGCCGTACGTTGCGCTGATCAAGCCGTCATGCTGGGAGCCGCAGGAGCCGGTTGAGATTGTGTATCCGCCGCGGGAAGCGCCGGCGCGGACGCTGGCGCTTCCGGGGTACGGGAAGCCTGAGATGAAACGGCTGGATGCTATCCGGGTGATTGCGGAGTTTGCGGATGCGGATACGATTATTGTTTCCAATATCGGTGTTCCGTCGAAGGAGCTGTATGCGTCGAAGGATCGTGACGGGAACTTCTACATGCTGGGGAGTTATATGCAGGCATCGGCGATCGGTCTCGGGTGTGCGATTGCGATGCCGAAGAAGCGGGTACTGGTGATTGACGGGGACGGGAGTCTCTTAGGTTCTGCAGTGCTGCCGGTTGTGGCTGCGGCGGGGTGTCCGAATCTGACGATCGTGGCCCTGGATAACGGGACGTTCGGGAGTACGGGAAATCAGATGAGTCCTGCGTATGCGACGGCGGATCTGGGGTTCCTTGCTCTCGGGGCGGGGATTGATTCGGTTGAGCGGGCGTGTTCTGCGGAGGAGCTGCGGGCTGCTCTGAAGCGGGGGACGCGGTT
This sequence comes from Methanocalculaceae archaeon, assembly GCA_031262705.1. Lineage (GTDB taxonomy): Archaea > Halobacteriota > Methanomicrobia > Methanomicrobiales > Methanocorpusculaceae > Methanocorpusculum. The sequence continues at coordinate 8,432 of JAISHD010000064.1, forward strand.
TGTGCATGTGCTTCTTTCGCCCGGCAATTCTGCGTCGCCGAATATTTTGTTGTCTCCGGCGGAGATCCGGGATCGGTTTATGCGGTTCTGCCGGGAGTGAGCGGGCAGAATTTTTTTTGAAAATTTTTTCTTCCCTTTTTTTGATTGGAAGTTTTTTGAAAAGAGCTGGGATTTTTTTTCAGAAAAGAGAGAGTTGTTTGTCTCAGGATTTTTCCTGAGGTCATCTCATCCCTCTTTCATGTTTCACGCAGTTAGTTTCTGCGGAGTACGAGAAGTGCTACTGCACCAAGCCCTGCGAGTGCAACAAATGCACCGAATCCCGGAGTTGCCGGGGTTGCAGTTGCAGTTGCAGTTGCAGTCGTGGTCGGCGTTGCACCTGTTCCAGTCGCAGTCGGCGTCGGGTCGACCTTCTCAACAAGGTTGAAATCTGCCGTAGTAGTAACATC
>JAISHD010000001.1 GCA_031262705.1 Methanocalculaceae archaeon
CATATGAGGAACTCGAAGAGTTCATTCAGGATGTGTACAACGGCCTGCCGGAAGAGCCGATTACGATCAGTAAACTTCTGCGTGTCATCGGTGAGCAGCTGGACACAGGAATCCTTGCAGCCGCGGCAAAGCATGATGTTCCGGTGTACTGTCCGGCGTTTCAGGATTCGGTTCTGGGTCTGCAGTACTGGATGTTTTCGCAGTTCCACAAGAAGACGATTCTGGATGCAATCGGTGACATGCATGATCTGCTGAACACGGCGTTTTCGGTGAAGAAGGCGGGTGCGGTTCTGGTGGGCGGCGGTGTTCCGAAGAACTTTACGCTGCAGACGATGCTGATGACGGAGAATGCGTTTACGTATGTGGTTCAGCTGACCGGTGACCGGCCTGATCTCGGCGGACTTTCCGGTGCGACGCTGGACGAGGCAAAGTCCTGGGGAAAGATCGGCGAGGGTGGTATCGGCGTTACGGTGTACGGTGATGCAACGATCACGCTGCCGATTCTTGCTGCCGCAACGCTTGAGCGGCTGGAGCGGAAGTAATGGCAGATCTTCTTCTTGCGCTGGACGTGAAGGGGAAGAGCGAAGCCGTCCGCGTGGCGAGTGCGTGTACGGGCGAGGTGGATGCGATCAAGATCGGGTATCCTCTGGTGCTTTCGACGGGGCTCGGCATTGTGAAGGATCTCGCAAAGGCCGAGATTCCGATCATCGCAGACTTCAAGGTTGCCGATATTCCGAACACGAACTCACTCATCTGCGAGGAGGTGTTCGGTGTAGGATGTGCAGGCATCATCACGCATGCGTTCTGCGGTCACGATTCGCTTGCAGCCTGTGTGGATGCGGCGCATGATCACGGCGGCGTTTGTTTTGTGGTCTGCGAGATGAGCCACCCCGGTGCACTTGATTTTCTCTCGGGCGATAACGCCGAACGGATGGCCGAAATGGCAAAGACGGCGGGAGCGGACGGTATCATTGCACCGGCGACGCGTCCCGAACGGACGGCGATTCTTCGCGGCATCATCGGTTCTTCGATGAAGATTTATTCGCCGGGTGTCGGCGCTCAGGGAGCACAGCCTGAGGACGTGAAAAAATATGTGGACGGCATCATCGTGGGACGTGCAATTTATGAGGCCGCTGATCCGAAAGCTGCGGCACGCGGGTTCCGCATGCGGGCAAGATAAAAAAATATTTTTTTGGTTTTCAAAAATTATGGGAAAATTATTTTTCCAAAAAAAATTCACGGGAACTTTTTTGAGGAAAAAGATTAATCCTCTCCCGTCCACTACTTCATTACCAATACTCGGAGAAAAAAATTCCATGCTGAAACATCTTGTTCTTCTCACGCTACTCGCTGCACTCCTGCTGGTCTTCCCGGTCGCTGCCGCAAATGCTTCGATGATTGAAAACACCAACTTCATCACCGTTCAGTCCAGCCCGCCTTACGCCGACGTGTACATCAACGGTGTCTATCAGGGAAAGACGCCTGTCACCTCACCCGACCATTACGAGGGACATTATGAAGTCAGAGTTGTTCTCGCCGGATACGATGAGTACGTCGTCCCTGATCTGTACGTAAAATCTCTCGGTTCCGGTGTTGCGTCGGTGACGGCGAATCTGATGAAGAACACGTCAATCGCCGGAGTCATTGTTTATGCAGAACCGGCAGGAGTTGATGTGTATGTGGACGACATGTATGCCGGAACAGTCCCGGAATTAAAGGACGGCGGTCTCCAGCTTGCAGGCTATCTGCCGGGGAAACACAACTTCCGGTTTGAGAAAAACGGCTACAACACCGTTACCAAAAACAATTACATGCTCACCGCCGGAAACACCGAGACTCTGCGGGTAACGCTGGGCAAAGTCGCGGCAACGACAACACCAACGGAGGAAGAGACGATTGTGCCGACAACGACAGAAACCACCTCACCAGCGACATTTGCCCCGAGCGCCCCTCCTACCAAAGCTCCGGCGCCGTTGTTCGGGATTCTTCTCGGGTGTGCGGCAGCCGTTCTCCTGATACGGAGAACCTGAATTTTTTTATTTTCTTGAGAATCCGAGGCGGAAGTACAAGTCATCTTTCATTGATTCCGGAGAAATCCCTTCTTTGGTATCAGGCCGTCCTGCACATCATTTTTTCCACAATTTCATCGGATACGGCAGAAAGATGCACAGCACCACCGCAATCGCCATCAGTACCGCCTGTATTGTCAGTGCCTCAGGCATGCCGAATGTATCGGCAAGGACACCGATCACCACAATTGCAACTGCGCTCAGTTCCTGCGGAATGCCGATAACAATGCCGGACGCAAGTCCTACACTGCCGGGCATCATTTCCTGCACGGTTGCAATCTCAATCGTTGCCGGGGCCATCAGGAAGAAACCTGCGGCAAGCAGTGACAGCTGTGAGAACGGAGCGGGCAGCAGAAAAATTCCCAGATAAGCAGGGACAGAGCATGCATACGAGATCAGGAGAATCTCCTTTCTGCCGATTTTATCCGAACTGACGCCCGCGGCAAGGGTTGCAATCATTCCTGCGTAGAACATGCCGGTGACAAACAGTGTCGCAAAGAAGTACTCAATGCCCGCATACGTGGTCAGGTACACCGTTGCGAACGCGAGAAACCCGTAGTACACCCAGGTCCGCAGCGAACTGATGCCAAGCATCAGTCCGGCACGCCGCCAGTTCGTATGGGTGTTTTCCCGGGAATGCGCCGCAGAAATGGCAGGATCGTGCACCGGTTTTTGCGGGAACCGGGAGATGATGAACGCGACAATGATTCCCGGAATGATCAGATAGATGAGGGCCGGAAGTCCTGCCCAGACCAGAAGAGCACCCGCAACCAGCGGCGCAGCCCCATAACCGAAACTGCCGCCCACCGAAAACACTGACAAGAGTGTACCCCGGTTGGCGGAAGTTGAGAACTGATAGATCTGCTGGTACGCGTTTGGATGAAACATTGAGTTGCCGATTCCGGCAATGACCGCAAGACCCAGCAGCAGCCAGTAGTTCTGCACAAACGCAAAACAGCTGATGGCAACCGCCGTCATGAGTACGCACCAGCTTGCACCAAGCGTCCAGCCGCCCCGATCCTGCAGCCATCCGGCCACCGGCTGTACGACCGCAAGGGTAATCGTAATGACTGTCACCAGAAATCCGGCCATCGCATACGAGGTGATGCCCTGTGCGGCAAAGATCGGCATCAGCACTGGAAGGGCCGCCGAGATGACCGGCAGATAGAAATCAACTGCTCCGTGTCCTGCGGCAAGAACCGCAATCCGTTTTGCAAGAAGATTCATAAGGTTCTCTCCAGATGTACAATCTCCACCGGAAGTTCCAGAGATTCCTTTGTGTGGAACGTAAACTGTTTGGAAATTTTCAGCTGTGCGGAAATTTTTTCCACGATCTCGGCACGGCCTTTGGTATAGGTGGTGACAAAGGGAATGCTTCCCGCATTCAGAACTGCGTAGCAGACCGGCGCGGTCCGGAGGGCGGCGGCGATGAAGGGACGATCGGCATGCTCCTTCTGTGCGCCGAACGGCGGATTCATCACCACCGTGTCGGCAATGATGCCAAGATCCACATCACCGATACAGGCCTCGCCAAAGGTGATGTCCACCCCGAACAGTTCCGCATTTTCCCGGGCGACTGCAAGAGCTGCGGGATCGAAGTCAACCGCGACGACGTCTGCGCCGAGCAGTGCGGCGGCGATGGAAAGCATACCCGTACCACAGCCGAGATCACAGACGCGGGCGTCTGCAATGTCGCCGTTCATCGCTGCATGGAAGATCATGCGGGCCGCAAGCGACGCAGGTGTCATGTACTGCTCTGCATCAGCAGACGGATGCGAAAATCCTCTGACCTTTTGCAGCTGTATCTCAAGCTGGCGGAGTTTCATGATTTACACTATCTCGTCAATTGTGTAGTCGTCCCAGCTGCGGAGTCCGAGCACAATTTCAAACTCCGCAGGGGAAAGAACCGGCATCGGGAACCGGCTCTGATCATCCAGAGCAAGCCTGGGGCATGCTGTGTTCACATAGGCATCAAAACCAAGGTTTCGCAGCTGCATCTCTGCGATCTCGCGGATGAGAATGATCGATGCATCAGGCGAGAGATGCTCCAGCCGTTTCGCAAGTTCCTTTCTGCACTGTCCCGATTTTCCGGAAAGCAGAATACCGAAGGTTTTTGCAGATTTCGCTTTTTCTATCTGCACAAACCGTTTCCGGAGCAGACGGTCAGCCGAGACCTCCTGCACCCCCCCGTCGCCGTAGGGATCCAGCGCAAAGGTTGGTCTGCCGGTCGCAAGCGAGACACCGATTGCGTGGAACACGCCGGTTCCGACAAACAGATATGCTTCCGCATCTGCGGACTTTGCGGCCGCATACGTACAGCCAAGCACCTGTCCCGGCTGCGGAGTACGGATCGAGCCCTCACCCACTATCGCCCGGATGCCGTGATCCTGCAGCCATCCGGCCATCTCCTGTGTCTGATGTGCATGCTGGATTGTGGTCACCAGACCAATCTTTGCAAAACCTTCGAGAGCCGGAACTGCGGAGAGGAGAATCTCCGGATCAATATCCTGCCGGAACGGAAGATAGATTACATTCTCCTCCGGCGTTACCGGTGTATGGCCGATGTGGATTAAGACGTCGGCATCTGCGAGAGCATCAAGCGCGAGATCGCACGCGCCCCAGCATGCATCACCGCAGATAATCACTTCAAAGCCTTCGTCGCGGAGTTGTCTGGCAAGTACTGCTGTTTCCCGCTTCAGTCCTTCCGGCATCTGGACAGCAACCCGCTTTGCACCACGGGAATGGAGATCATCAATCAGATCGGAGAGCGGAATCACGCACCGCACCCCCCAAAGACACCGGATATTCGCATACTAGTACTATACTACTTGATGCCGGAAAGAGAAACACCTATCGGAAAATCGGATTTGTGACAGATTGAAAATACATATTTTCCAAATAAATATTGTAAAAATACAATAAAACAATATTTTTAAGATTTTCAATATATTTTTTTAAAAAACACACATAGACATCAGAGATTAGCCTTATTACCTCACGGCACGGACATGTAAGACGGTACAAAACATGAAGGCGGTCTTAGGACTTGAAGACGGAACTATCATCACCGGCAGCGGCTTCGGCGTCGAAGGCGCAGCGACCGGTGAACTGGTAGTAACCCTCGTATCCAACGGATACATGGAAGCCCTCAGCGACCCGAGCGTTGCCGGACAATTAGTAATGTTCGGCTACCCGCTCGTGGGAAACTACGGTGCAAACCCCGATCAGCTCCAGAGCGGCAAGGTCCACGCAGCCGGTGCCATCGTCCGTGAACTCTGCGAGTTCCCGAAGCACGAACCAACGCTTGGTCAGTACTTCGAGGAGAACGGCCTTGTAGGAATCGAAGGAATCGACACCCGGATGCTCACCATCAAACTCAGGGAGCAGGGCGTCATGCGTGCAGCACTTCTCACCGGCGCCGACGACGGACACGAAGCAGTCCGCCTTGCCCAGAACGCCCCCGTACAGGAAACCCGCGAACTCATTCCGGACGTCACCTGTAAGGAAGCCTATCACCTGCCGGGTTCCGGCAAAAAGATCGCTGTGCTCGACCTTGGCTGCCGGAAATCCATCCTGCAAAGCCTGCATAACCGCGGAGCAGACCTCTACACCTACCCCTACGGAACCCCTGCCGATGTCATTCTCGCAGACAACCCGCAGGCACTCTTCCTGACCAACGGTCCCGGCTATCCCTTCGCTGCACCGAAAGCCGTTGCAACCGTCAAAAATATTCTCGGCACCATCCCGGTACAGGGTGTATGCATGGGAACCGAGATCATCGCAGCAGCTCTCGGCGGCGAGGTTGAAAAACTCAGACTCGGTCACCGCGGCGCAAGCCAGCCGGTAAAGTTTTCCGACGGCTCGGTCGCCGTCACGTTCCAGGGACACGGCTACGCAGTGATTGGCGACAGTCTTCCCGAAGGATGCGAAATCTCCTGTATTAACCTAAACGATCATACCGTTGAGGGATTCATCAACAACGACCTCGGCGTGTACTGTGTGCAGTTCCATCCCGAACACGATGCTGTTCACGACGGAGCGGAAAAACCAATCTACGACATCATGTACAGAGGAATCCCCGATGCCTAAAAACCCGACACTCAAAAAAGTCCTCTTAATTGGTTCCGGACCGATCCAGATCGGACAGGCTGCTGAATTCGATTACGCAGGAAGTCAGGCGTGTAAAGCCGTCCGCGAGGAAGGAATCGAAGTTGTTCTCGTCAACTCCAACCCGGCAACCATTCAGACAGATCCTGAAACCGCTGACAAAGTCTATGTAGAACCGTTAAAGGCCGAGATCATCGCCGAGATCATCAAAAAGGAAAAGCCGGACGGCATCCTCTCCGGCATGGGCGGACAAACCGGTCTCAACCTCACCGCAGAACTTTACGAGATGGGTGCCCTTGACGGTGTCCAGATTCTCGGAACCCCGCTTGAAGCGATCTATCACGGGGAAGACCGGGAGATGTTCAAAAATCTCATGCTTGAGATCGGCGAACCGGTCCCGAGAAGTTTCATCTTAACCAAGATGGAACAGCTTGAGGAAGCCTACGAAACCGTCGGCCTTCCGGCAATCATCCGTCCCGCGTACACCCTCGGCGGCAGCGGCGGAGGAGTTGCCGAGACAAAAGAGGAACTCAGAAAGATCGTTGAGCACGGTCTTACCAAGTCCCGTGTCCACCAGGTCTTAATCGAGGAGTCCGTCAAAGGCTGGAACGAGATCGAGTTCGAGGTCATGCGGGATGCAGCCGACACCTGTATCATCATCTGCGGTATGGAAAACGTTGACCCGATGGGCGTACACACCGGTGAGTCCGTCGTCGTCGCACCGATTCTCACCCTCACCGCAGATCAGTTCAGCATCATGCGCCGTGCGGCAATCAAAATCATCCGTGCACTCAACGTACAGGGCGGCTGCAATGTTCAGCTTGCCTTCAGAAACGGTGATTACCGGGTCATTGAAGTCAACCCGCGTGTCTCCCGATCCTCGGCCCTCGCCTCAAAGGCAACCGGATACCCGATCGCCCGTGTCGCCGCAAAGATAGCAATAGGCATGCACCTCGACGAGATCACAAACACCGTCACCGGTACGACTCCGGCATGCTTTGAACCGGCCGTTGACTACGTTGTGGTCAAGGTCGCCCGCTGGCCGTTTGACAAGTTCAAAACCGCCGACCGGACGCTCACCACCGCGATGAAGTCCACCGGCGAGGTCATGGCAATCGGCAGAACCGTCGAGGAAGGATTCAAGAAAGCACTCCGGGCCCTTGACACCGATATATACCACCACACCGACTTAAACGAGATCAAAATGATCCTCTCCCGCCCGACGGATGAGCGGTTCCCGACACTGTTCGACGCATTCCGCCTCGGCATGACCGTCGACGATGTCTATGCACTGACCCAGATAGAACCGTTCTTCTTAGAGAAGATTCAGCATGTGGTCGACATAGAACTCGAACTCCGCGAACACCCGACCGAGGAACTGGTCAGAACCGCAAAGAAGTTCGGATTCTCCAATGCAGAGATTCGTGAACTCACCGGCTGGAACATCTACAAGATCGAACAGCTCGTAGGTCTTCCGACCTACAAGATGGTCGATACCTGTGCAGCAGAGTTTCCGGCAAAGACACCGTACTACTACTCCACCTGGGAACAGGAATGTGAACTGAAGAACACACCGAACAAGAAAGTCCTCATCCTCGGTTCCGGTGCAATCCGGATCGGTCAGGGTATTGAGTTCGACTACTGTACGGTGCATGCAGTCAAGTCCCTGCGTGAGGAAGGAATCGAAGTCCACATTCTCAACAACAACCCGGAGACTGTCTCCACCGACTTCGACACCTCTGATCGGCTGTACTTTGAGCCGATGCAACTCGAGGATGTCGTCAACATCCTACGCAAAGGCGACTACGACGGTGTGATGGTGCAGTTCGGCGGTCAGAACTCCGTCAACCTTGCCATCCCGATTCAGGAAGAGATCAAACTCTTCGGTCTCAAGACCAGGATTCTTGGAACCAGCCCCGACAATATGGATATTGCCGAGGACAGAAACCGGTTCAGTGCTCTTCTGGAAAAAGACAACATTCCGTCACCGTCAAACGGTTCGGCATACTCCGAGAAGGAAGCCTACGAGATCGCAAAGAAGATCGGCTACCCGGTTCTGGTGCGGCCGAGTTATGTTCTCGGCGGCCGGGCAATGGAACTTGTCCACGATGAACTTGAACTGCAGACCTACATCAAGGAAGCCGTCCGTGTCTCAAACACCCACCCGGTACTAATCGACCGGTACCTCGACAATGCAACCGAACTGGATGTAGATGCGGTTTCTGACGGAACTGAGGTCCTGATCGGCGGTATCATGGAACACATTGAAGAGGCCGGTGTCCACTCCGGAGACTCGGCCTGTGTGATTCCGACCCAGACACTGACCGCAGAGCAGATTGAAACTGTGAAGGACTACACGAGAAAAATTGCACTGTCCCTTGGCGTTGTCGGTCTGATCAATATTCAGTATGCTCTGCACAACGGAACTATCTATGTCCTTGAGGCAAACCCGCGTGCCAGCAGAACGGTTCCGTTCGTCGCAAAGGCAACCGGTCTGCCGCTTGCAAAGATTGCGGCAAAGGTGATGCTCGGCAAGAAACTTGCAGACCTCGGTTATCAGGAAAAAGAGATCAAGCACGTTGCGGTCAAGGAAGTCCTGCTGCCGTTCTCCCGGCTGCCGGGCGTTGACCCGATCCTCGGCCCTGAGATGAAATCAACCGGCGAGGTCATCGGTATTGACTATGACTTCGGCCGCGCCTTCTACAAGGCAAGCCAGGCAGCGGACAACAAGCTCCCGCTGGAAGGAAATGTGTTCATCTCCGTCACCAATGAACAGAAGAGCGCCATTCTCCCGATTGCCCAAAAAATTGCAGACCTCGGCTTCAGCCTCTATGGTACGGAAGGAACGGTGAAGTTTTTGGAGCAGCACAACATCAGGATGAATCTGGTCAGAAAAGTGCAGGAAGGATCGCCGAACATCATCGATATGGTGCGGGGCGCAGACATCGATCTTGTCATCAACACGCCGGGCGACAAGAACGCACGGGCTGACCACTTCCAGATTATGCGGGCGACGATCGATTACAGTATCCCCTATATCACAACCATCTTCGGTGCAGAGGGAGCAGTTCAGGCAATCGAGTCGATGAAGTCGAACAGGATTACGATTGAACCGCTGTCGCATTATCACGCAGAATAAAAAATATTTTTTTCTTTTTCCCGGGAAGCGGCAGTATTATTTCATGCTCTGTTCTATACATACCAGAGTTTATGGCGGACACAATTGAGGTGCTGATCCCGGAGGAACAGATTGATACACGCATCAGAGAGCTTGCAAAACAGATCGACTCTGAGTACGCCGGAAAATCCGTGACTCTCTTTGTCACCCTGAAAGGAGCCTGCTTTTTTGCCTGCGAACTTGCCAAACGAATGACCGTCCCGATCTTCATGGAGTACATTCAGGCGGCAAGCTACGAAGGAACATCCTCAACCGGCACCATCACCATGAAACTGGATGTGCCGGACGATGCAGTTGCCGGAAAACATGTGATCATCGTAGAGGACGTCATCGACACCGGCAGAACTCTCGCTGCCGTCAAAGACCTCATGCAGGCACGAAACCCCGCATCCCTTGCCGTATGTTCCCTCCTCGACAAACACGAGTGTCGCGTTGTGCCGTTCGAAGGAGACTACATCGGATTTTCCATCGGCAACGACTTCGTCGTTGGCTACGGCCTTGACTGGGATCAGAAGTACCGCAACCTCCCCTACATCGGTATCGTGCGGTAACGACTCCCGAAGCAGTGAGCAAGACCGAAGGGGTTGCAAAGGGAGGAGGAAAGCAAGACACAAAGTTACGTGCGGTAACGCTTATCCCTTCCCGCGTCGATGTTCTGATATGTGTTCCGCAGGCGGACCAATCGACGTTGATCTCAACGACCCTCTGAAAGGCAAAGGCAAAAAATACCGGTGCAACGAATGCGGCCAGACCTTTACCGGCCTCGGCAAACATCCGATGTGCCCGTCCTGTCAGTCCGAGGACGTCACCGAGATCTAACCGATGCCAAAAACTATCCGGGTCCCGCATTTCGGGAACGAACCCATCCTCATCAGAGGACGCTCTTCTTTTTTGCTCGCGGCATGCATCCGGGAAAAATTTCCGCTGATCATCGAAACCGATGACGGAGAACTGGTACAAGGTGTATATCCGGGAGATCTGATCGTAGTCTCCGCTCCTGAAGGCGGTGAGACTGCGCCTGCCCTGTATCTTTTAGAGATGGTAAAGACCTATCGCACACCGGTAATCGCTCTGGGAAAAGATCATCCCGCAAGCCGGAGACTCTCCTATGTCGTCTCGGCTGCAGAGCGGATCGAGATGCGGTGCGATATTCGGCGCGGCACGCATCCCGAACAGCATCTGCTCTGCGCCGCAGACGAATTCACCGGAATGATTCTGTATACGGAAGAAAACGAGCTGGTGATCGAAAACTGCCGCGAAGAACTCGGACTGTCGCGTCTTGCGTGGAACCTTTCCCTCGCAGAAATAAAATTACCATAGCCGCGACTGAACATCAGCCGTCGACCGCCGGCGAAGAAGAGAATCGATCTCTTCGTGCCGCCAGAGGAGTCCAGCCGCATCGCACTCCCGCACAAAAGTGTCCCAGAGAGCCGTGTCAGGGGAACCGCACCAGTACCGATCGCCAAACATTTTTTCATACCGCTCGCGTGTACCCGGGAACTGTTCGTCGAGCCGATCGTAGAAGTATGTCCGCTGGCGATCACGAAGCGACACGGCGAAATTTTTTTTCTGCGTACACAAAAGCGGCGCCTGCCTCTGTGGCACGCGAAACAATCGCAGAAATATTTTCCGTCGTGTCGGTGATGAACGGCAGCACAGGCAGAAGGATAACGCCGCACAAAATATTTTTCGCGGAAAGTTTTTCGATCGCACGAAACCGATCCGCTGATGATGCGGCGTGTGGCTCGATCCGTTTCGCAACGCAATCGTCTGCGGCGGTGATCGTAATGTTCACCGCCGCAGGAGAGTGTGAGCCAATTGCGGCAAACAGATCCGCATCGCGGCAGACGAGATCGGACTTGGTGATCGCAACAACACCAAACCGGTAGCGGTCCGCAAGTTTCAAAAATCCCCGTGTCAGTTCCTGCTCGTGCTCAAACGGATGTAGGGATCGCCCATCGCTCCGGTAAGGATGGTGCCTTTCCGTTTCTTTTTGGAAAGTTCGCGTTCAAGGATGGCAAGCGCATTCTCCTTCGCCCGGACAACGGAGAAGTCGTCGATGCCGTAACATTCACTGCGGGAGTCGCAGTAGATGCAGGCATGTGAACAGCCGCGGTAGATGTTCACCGTATAGTTTGAGGCAAACCATCCCGTCTCGCGATAGGGAGACAGAAGGGATTTTGCGGGGATGATCTGCATAGATGATTCATCAGTTGACCCGGAGCAGAAAAAAATATTGCGGCCGCTACCGCTCCGTCCGTTCCCAGCCGAGCAGCAGCGCCGAGTTGATGATAACCAGCACTGATCCCACATTATGAATCAGCGCTCCGAGGATCGGGCCGATAATGCCGGTCACCGCAAGAACGATCGCCACGAAGTTCATCAGAAGTGCGAGCGCCAGATTGATCCGGATGGTCTGCATCACCTTCTTTGCAAGACCGAACAGATGCGGGATGTATCTGAGATCGTCGCGCACCAGAACAACATCCGCCGCGTCCACTGCGATATCACTGCCAATCCCACCCATGGCAACTCCGGCGAACGCCCGTTTCAATGCCGGGGCATCGTTCACTCCGTCACCGATCATTGCCGCCCGGCAGCCGTCCTCCTGATACCGGTCGATCATCTCCAGCTTTCCGGACGGGAGGCATTCGGCATGCACCTCAGAAATACCCGCAGCCGCCGCAATGCGGGCGGCGGCGGCCTGGTTGTCCCCGGTGAGCAGAACGGGCCGGATACCCATTGCCCGAACTGCATTCACCACCGACGGGGAGTCCTCCCGCATCTGGTCTGCCAGTGCGATGAACCCTGCCGATCGGCTGTCTGTTGCAACGTACATGATTGTTGCTCCGTTCCGGATACATGCCTCAGCTGCACTGACGAGTTCCGGAGGGAGGGCAACATCATGTTCGGCAAACAGCTCCGGGTTGCCGACAAGGACGGTGACCGCACCGCACTCAGCCGCAACTCCCCGGCCCGGCAGCATCACAAATGCATCCGGCTGGGGCGGCGCAGTTCCATGCTGCTCGGTGTACCGGCGGACGATGGATCTTCCAAGAGGATGCTCTGATCTGATCTCCGCTGATGCGGCAAGCGATATCAGTGCATCCCCGGAGATCTCCTGGCTGATGGAATGTACTTTCATAACCTCCGGTTTTCCGTAGGTCAGCGTTCCGGTCTTGTCAAACATCAGGTATCTGACCATACTCAGCCGTTCAAGGGCATCGCCTTCGCGGATAAGAATGCCGAACTTTGTCGCATTGCCGATACCGGCCATAATTGCCGTGGGCGTTGCAAGCACCATGGCGCACGGGCAGAACACGACAAGCACGGTGACGGACCGGAGAATGTCGCCGGTAACCAGATAGGTGAGAACAGCAACGGTAAGGGCTGCGGCAACAATCCAGGTCGCCCAGCGGTCGGCGGTTCTGACAATCTGTGCTTTACCCGCGTCGGCAGACTCGACCAGCCGAATCATTCTCGCAAGGGAGCTGTCCTCGCCGACCTTTGTTGCACGCATGTCAAACGATCCGAACTGGTTGACGGTTCCGGAAAAGACTTCGTCGTCTTGCTGTTTGTCAACCGGAAGAGATTCGCCGGTCATCACCGCCTGGTCGATGGAGGTGCATCCCGAGAGAATAACGCCGTCGGTGACGATCGTCTCGCCCGGCAGTACCCGGAGAACATCGCCGGCCTGCACGGTGTCGGCGGAAATAATTTTTTCTTCGCCGTTCTGCACAATCCGTGCGACGGGGGGCGTGAGGTTGATCAGTTTTTCGATACCGGCGCGTGCTTTGGCAACCATCCGCTCTTCAAGATACGATCCGATCTGCATGATAACCGCGATCTCTGCGGCGGCAAATGTTTCACCGATGAGAATGGAAGCCACCAGTGCGATGGATACCAGAACATCAGCCCGGATATCAAAACGGGTGACAAGCCCGATCACCGCTTCGATGATGATCGGAATGCCGCAGAGAATGATCGCAATCCAGGCAGGGTCTGCGGGAAGATCCTTTCCCCAGAGGAAACTGATCAAAACTGCTGCGCCCGAAATGAGGATGAACAGAACGGATCTGGTCTCCTCGTCACGCAGTTTCGATAGCACATTTTCAAACATTTGTAGCACCAATCCAAATATACCTATAGGAGTATTGGTATATGTGTGTTTTGAAAAACGTCCGGGAATGAAACTGATTTTCAGATACAACAAAAAGAGCGGAAGAACCGGTCAGCTCATCCGCGAAAAATGTTCGATCGCTTTGGCGAACTCGGCAACGGTTTTTTCTGCGTCGCCGTGTTCGATGCCGTCTTTTACGCAGTGGTTCAGATGACCCTCAAGCACAATCTGCCCAACCTTGTGCATCGCTGACTTTGCCGCATTGATCTGGATCAGAATGTCCTCGCACGGCACATCCTCATCGATCATCTTATCGATCGCGTTCAGCTGTCCGATGATCTTTTTCAGCCGGCGGTGGAGATTGGGAGAGTCCATACATTGACGCATGAGGATTACCTGCTTTATAGTTAGTTGGCGGGTGAAAGATGATAAAGCCGCTTACTCCCGGTACCCTTCAAGCAGCAGCGTTGCAATATTTTTCACCGGCAGTCCCGTCACCTGATGCAGATGGAACTCACAGAACGGACAGACCGTCACAATAAAGTCAGCCCCGGTCGCCTTCACCATTTCGGCACGGACCGCACCAATAGCGGCGGCTTCATCCGGACGACCGGACTTCACGCCGCCGCCCGCACCGCAGCAGCGGGCGGGCAGATCCACAAATGTTTCCGCAACACTGCGCAGGAGTTCCCGCGGCTGCTCACTGATACCCTGACCGCGGAGCAGATGACAGGGATCATGATAGGTGTACGTTCCGGCAACCTTTGCAGGCGGAACAAATCCGATCTCACAAAGATACTCCGTGATATCGGCGACCCGGAACGGAGTATCGTAGTCATTCTTGAGAGTGGAACCGCAGCCGGCGCACATGGTGAGAACCGTATCAACGCCCACGTTCACGAACGCCGCAATGTTGCGCTGAATGAGCTCCGGCACAAAACCGGGAAGACCGGTACGGATCAGGGGTGAGCCGCAGCAGACCTGATCCTTGGGGATGACAACGCGGATACCGTTTTTGCGGAGCACCTCCATCGCGTCCAGTGCCGGTTGGATGACCCGGCCGTTGAACATGCATCCGACGAAGAACCCGACCGTTGCCCGGACCTCGCCCTCCGGCTCGATGACATCCGGCACGCGCTCGAGGAACGGCGTCTCCTTTCGTTCAACGGAACGCCCTGTCTCTTCGACAAGCAGGGCAAGCGCCCGGTGCGCCGGAAGGGATAAGCCGCGTTTCGCTGCTGCGGCCCGGAGTTTCTCCACCGCTTTTCTCGGAGTCTCGATCCCTTTCGGACAGACCTCCACACATTTGTGGCAGGTCGTGCAGGCAAAGAGACCCTTGGCAATCGCCTCTTCGATGCGGTCGCCGCCGTCCCGCGGATCAAGGTTCAGCCGCTGTTCCTGCCGCATGACCGTCGGGCCGGCATACTCGGAGGCCGCAAACGCAGGACAGGACGAGATACAGCTATAGCACTCGATGCATTCACGGAGTGGTTTGATCTCCTCGATTGTCTCGTGTGTCACCTCACAGCCGCAGACGGGGATATCGCCCCCGTCTGCTCCCGGATTCAGCCAGGCAATCTGTGCCATCACCGGCGCAATGTCGGTGATGAGATCCCGAATACGGGGGAGTTCCAGCGGCTCGATTAGATCACCGTCATGCGCTTCTTCCATGCAGGCAATCACCGGCTCGCCGTTGACACGGACGGCACACGAACCGCACTGACCGGCACGGCAGCAGTGCCGATAGCCGAGTGTCGGATCGATGTCGTCCCGCACCGCGTCAAGCACGTTCAGCACACGTGCGCCGTCCTCGACACGGACGTCATAGGTCTCCGTATGCGGAACATCATCCTTACCCGGATCAAACCGCGAGATGCGTACCTTCACAACCGTCCCTCCAGAATCTCAATGCCGGACTTTGCCTTTGAGAAGAACGTGTGACCGAACGGCGAGGTCTCGTTTGTCCACGGAACTTTGACGTCGGTCCGGGTGTGTGCCCCGCGCGACTCGCGGCGGAGCAGGGCGCCGTCGATCACGAGAGATGCAACAAGCAGCATATTTTCCGTGATGACGGCGTCACTGATCTCACGCGGCGAGGAGATGCCTAAAGGCGTCGCCCGGAGTTTTGCAATGTCGCGTTCGGCAACCTTCAGATCAAGTTCGTTGCGGTAGATGCCAACGTTGCTCCACATAATCCGCTTCATTGACCGGCGAATTTTCGCGGACGGTACAGTCCCTTCGTAGAGCCGAGAGATTTTTTCTTCGGCTGCTGCAATCTGATCCGCATCGGCAGCACGCTTCACTGTATGCTGCACCGCGGCGGCAGCCCTGCCAGCACGGCAGCCAAACACCTGCGTATCAGCAAGTGCATTGCCGCCGAGGCGGTTGCCGCCGTGTACGCCGCCGGTCACTTCTCCTGCGGCAAACAGATGCGGAAGTGTGGTGTGTGCCTCCGGCGTGATCCGCAGACCGCCCATGAAATGGTGAGCGGTCGGGGCGACCTCCATCGGCCGGGTACGGATGTCGATACCAAACCGGAGAAACTGCTCCAGCATCAGGGGGAGGCGGGTTTCGATCTGTTCTTTTGGCAGATGGGTTACGTCCAGCCACGCACCGCCGTGTTCCGTGCCGCGGCCTTCAAGAACTTCGGTGGCGATCGATCGCGCAACCACATCGCGGGTGGACAACTCCATCCGGGCAGGATCATACTTTTCCATGAACCGCTCGCCTTTTGTGTTCAAAAGAATACCGCCCTCACCCCGGACTGCTTCGGTTATCAGGCGTCCGCGGGTATCGTAGGGATACACCGCACCGGTCGGATGGAACTGCACCTGTTCCATATCGATAAGCTCGACACCCGCACGATATCCGAGAGCGTATCCGTCACCGGTACCTGCGGTGGAGTTGGTCGTTGTGTCATACACCTGACCCGCACCGCCGGTCGCAAGCACCACCGCGTCCGCAGTGATGACACCAAGCTCTCCCTCCCGGTCGCAGGTAATTGCGCCCGAGACAGCATCTCCGTCCTTCAGAAGATCAATGACGGTGAGTTCGTCACGGATCTCAACGGGGGAGCCCCGGAGTCTTTCCAGAAGCGTCATCACCATCTCATGGCCGGTGTGGTCGCCGGCATAGCAGGTGCGGGGGAATCTCTGACCGCCGAACGGACGCTGGGAGATTTCGTTGTCGCAGGTGAGATCGAACACTGCTCCCCACGTGAACAGATCGCGGATACGGTCGGGGGCTTCGCGGGCAAGAACTTCGACAAGTGCGGGATCATTGAGAAATGCACCGCCTTTCATCGTGTCCTCATAATGCATTGCAACGGAGTCTGCGGATCTCAGAACGGCATTGTATCCTCCCTCCGCCATAACCGTACAGCCGCCTTTACCGGTGATGGTCTTTGATACGATGATCGTCTCGCCTGCTGATGACGCATCAACCGCGGCGCGGATTCCCGCACCGCCCGAACCGATGACGAGCACATGGCAGTCGCTTCTGTTTTCCATGCCCATGAAAGTCCCCTCTGTGTGTACTTATAGTAGTGCGGGAAAGATAAAGCCGTGTATGAAGGCTTCCCGAACGAAAAAAAGAGAGGGAATTCTACCTGCGGGACAGCAGAATACCTGCCGCCCCGAGGAGGAACAGACCTGCAAACAGAGCCGAGGGTTTGGTTGGTGCGGGAGGAACGGTGTTCGTCGGAACAACAGCTGTTTCGGCTGGAGATTCGGTCGGGACTGCGGTTGTTTCAACCGGAACAGGCTGAAGGGTAACGCGGACATCCTCAACATCTCCTGCTTTGTACTCTTTGGTGATCGTGGAAACAACATACCCGTCCTTTGCAAAGCTCAGCGTATGCGATCCGGGATACACGCCTGAGATCTGCAGCCACTCATTCCCGGACTGGGTAATTCCGACATAATCATCATCCAGAAACACCACTGCTCCGGCAGGTTCGGAGTGGATACGGATGCCTGCCTGCCGTTCATCCTTTGTCTGATCCGAGTAGACACCGACGATTTTGTCGGAGAGTACCTGAACAGTGGTAGTAAAGTCGTGATACCCGGCTTTTACCACACGGACATCATGTTCAACCGGGGAAAGATTCGGAATGGTCACTGTTCCGGACTTGACACTCGCGTAGTACATGTCATCAATATAGACGTCAACCTCGGGCATTGAGGAGGTGAGACCGATTGATCCCGGACCTTTGTAGAACTGCATGACGGCATCAACCTTCGTTGTTTCACCGGAACGGACGAAGACCTCGTCCGACCAAGTGAAGTACTCTGAGGACTGGATGCTGACCAGATGGCTGCCCGGCCGGACCTCGGCAGTTCCGGGAGAGTTCATCACAAATTTGTGATCGATGTACACCTGACCGCCGGTCGGGCTGGTGGTCACCGAGAGATATCCTGATGCTTCGTCTGCAGCGACCGGAACGATGCAGAGTGCAATAATCAGGATAAACAACAGTGGGACAACTGTTTGTCTCATAGGAAAACAATTCGCATTGGAGCGTTGTTAAGATATCGATCGGGAGAAAAAAAGGAGTTAGGGCATCCGCCTGACGGCAAATGCCAAGACACCTGCAAGACCTGCGAAGGCCAGAACAGGGAAGGGGGACTGCGTCGGAGCCGGAGGGACGGATGCCGGAGACATGGCCACATCCTTTTCCACTGTCTGTCCTGCGGTGAAATATACATACTCAGTCCAGTCGTTGTAACCGGAGTGCTGAAGCAACAGCGTGTGCTGACCTTCAGCGATGTCGGAGAGATGCATCGGCGTATATCCGCGGAAGACATTATCCACATATACCTCCGCACCGGAAGGAGTTGACTGTATATAGAGTCCTGCGTTCTCCGCAGGGGTCGGCTGGGTCTGAGTCAGGGTGACGCTCATCGTGCGGATCTCATCCGGAGACAGCGTCACGGTTGAAGTATAGGTGTCGTACCCGTCCTTCTTCAGCATGATCGTATGCGTACCTGCAGTGAGCGGGCCGACACTCATGTAGTTCATCGAACTGCCTGAAGAGTACCCGGTGTTGCCACAGTAGGTACCGTCAACGTACACCGCAGCTCCCGAAGGGTAGGAAGCAATCTTCAGATAGGCATCTGAACTGGTGACAAGGTTGGCAGTGATATGAACAGTACTGCCCGTACTGACAGTCACCGTCTGCTGATACGCCTGATATCCGGCATGGACGATCCGCACCTCATGAGGGGTTCCGGCAGTGACACTGATCACTTCCGGTGTGGTGTCGCGGTAGTTGCCGTCGACATACACGCTCGCATCGGCAGGAGTGGAGTGGACATTAATGTAGCCGTAGCTAACGGATGGGTCAAGAGTGGCATGCACCTGTGTAGTGGCTCCAGCAGAAACATGCGAGGTCCCGTACCATGTGTCGTAGCTCGGCTTTTCCATACGGATCGAGTGGGAGCCTGTATCGACGGCGGCCACGAGCGGCGAGGTTCCTTTGTAGATGCCGTCGACATACACGTTTGTACCGGACGGGGACGAAGAGATGTCAAGGTATCCGGTCTGGGCCACCGGAGTCAGGATTGCACTCACGGTGATGTGCTGA
The DNA here is from genome assembly GCA_031262705.1 of Methanocalculaceae archaeon. Classification (GTDB taxonomy): domain Archaea; phylum Halobacteriota; class Methanomicrobia; order Methanomicrobiales; family Methanocorpusculaceae; genus Methanocorpusculum. The sequence continues at coordinate 19,059 of JAISHD010000001.1, forward strand.
TCCGTGTACACTTCCCCGATGTACTGATGATACGTGTAATATCCGTCCTTGGAGATAACGATGTCGTGAGCGATCGGCGTTCCCATAGTGTGTACGACGATGCCGCAGGGAGTTGTTCCCTGATACACTCCGGCATCATAGACCTCGGCGCCGGACGGCGATGAGGTCACACGGATAGTTGTCGTGTCGCCGCCGACGACTTCCGCCGACGCAGGAGCAAACAGCAGCGCGGCACCGGCAAGCAGCACCAGCACAAGATGAAAATTATTCATAGCAAATGAACTATCGTCTGGCAAAGATGAAAAAATCATCGATTGAGGATACAAAGTCGGCGGACAGCCTCTTCACCGGTCACACCGGTTTTTGCCCCGTGAAGGACGGCGGAAGGCGTTGCCGCCGAAACAGGAGATTTGAGGAGATCTTCACTGGTGGAGATACCGGTTACTTTTGCCGCAGGAATGCCAAGTTTTTCAAAGACGGCAAGATCGAAAAATCCGCAGCCGACAAACCCGGCAGAGGATTTTGCAAAGATCAGATTGGCGGGGCCGAGTTCAAAGCAGTAGGCATCGGCAGCAACACCGGGGCCGGTAATAAGAGCATGATCAGGGGAGAGGTACTCAATCTGCATATGAGTTCATTTCGCATTCATTCCTAAAACAGTTTGTCCACACCGCCCGATACACAAAAGGTATGGACGTGTGGGGTACACAATCTATACTATGATTCGGGCGATACGATTGTACGGCGATCCGGCTCTTGCAGCATCGGCAGAGATCGTGCCGGAGATGACGCAGGAAGTGCAGGATGTGCTGACCGACATGTGGGATACAATGACGGCAAACCGGTGTGTTGGTCTTTCCGCACCACAGATTGGTGTCTCGCTCCGGCTGTTTGTTATCAATGCAGGCGGCATTGTTATTCGGGGTGCAAACCCCGAGGTTCTCTCAGAAGGGGCACCGGTTGAAGATATGGAAGGAAGTCCCTGCATTCCCGGCATCCAGCGTCCGGTACGGCGTCCGAGAAAAATCACGGTCCGGTATCAGGATGAGAGCGGAGAGGTTATCCGGTGTGAACTGAAAGGCGTTGCCGCACGGGCGTTTCTGCACGAGAAGGATCATCATGAAGGTGTGCTCTTTATCGATCATCTCAAACCGGGAATGCGAAAGCTGATCCAAAAGGATCTGGATCGGATTGCGGGCAGCAGAACATAACGTTCCCAAACCAAAAGCAGATATTCTCCCAAAGGAAAAATAGATTTCATGACTACCCGTCCATCCCCGGAAGAGATTGCTGCACTTATCCCGAAGATTCGTGCGGATTCCGAAAAGCTTGCACAACGGAAAGGCTGGATGTTAAACCCGAACACACCGATTGCCGACTCGGTCATTGAGGGACTTGCACGCAACAAGCTGATGCGGGGAAAGCGGTACTGTCCGTGCAGACTTCCGAGCGGTAATCCTGACGTTGACAAACTCTTCATCTGTCCGTGCCGGGATGCGGAGAAGGATGTGAAGACGGACGGACACTGCCACTGTTACTTCTTCTATATGAAATAATTCTTTTTCTCCGCAGGAAGTAATTTATATTGATTAACTCCCATGAATATAGGATGGATAAAAAAGTGTTGTATGGGGTAGCAGGGCTTTGCCTTGTTTTTGCTGTCCTGATGGCAGGGTGTGTAAACACTCCCGCCGAAGACGGCAAAAAAACCTATGTTGTTGGTATTGATGCAGAATATCCACCGTTTTCGTACCTTGGCGACAATGGTGAGTTCGTCGGTTTTGATGTCGATTCAGTGAAATGGATCGCAGAGCAGAAGGGATTCGATGTCAAGATTCAGGGTGTTGCATGGGACGGAATCATTCCGGCACTGCAGACCGAAAAGATTGACATGGTGTACTCCGGTATGTCCATTACGCCCGACCGTGAAGAGAAGGTAAACTTCACTATTCCGTACTGGCAGGTCAATCAGGGTGTTGCCGTTAAGAATGGTTCTGAGGTGACGATGGATCAGTTCACCAACGGTACAGTCGTGATTGGTGTACAGCGCAGCTGTTCCGCGGACCAGTGGATGCAGAGCACGCTCTTCGGTGAGGAGCAGTACAACCAGCTGGTGAAGGACGGCAAGATTAAACTGTTCGACTCCTTCCCGATGTCGATGGTTGCTCTCGAACAGGGACTTGTTGACGCAGTTGTTTTCGATGATGTAAACACCGAGAGCTACATTCAGGGCAAACCGCAGTTCACGATGCTCGGTATCATTGAGACCGAGGAGTTCTACGCAGTTGCCGTCCGCAAGGATGACAACGATCTCCGTGAGCTGATGAACGCAGGTCTGACCGAGCTGATGGCATCCGAGAAATGGAACGAGCTGATTGCACAGTACATCGTCGAGGATGAGACTGAACCGACCGTTGAACCGACGGTAAACGAGACGGTTGTTGCAAACACCACACCGGTGAACACAACCGCAACTGTTGCGGCAAACACAACGGCTGTCTAGACGACTCCGGTAGAGACCACTGCATAAGTTGAGATAATCTGCCTACCGGCAGATTTTCTTTTTTCTTATCTGTCCGGAAGATCAGGACAGTTATTCAAGAAAAGAAAAAAATAGTTTTGTGTTATTCGATGGTAGTTACGGTTTTTGCCGGAGAAACGACCACAATGGCGTTAGGCGGGACGTCTTTTGTTATGATGGATTTTTTCCGATGATGATGCCAAGCAGTACAGTGACTCCTGCTTCCAATCCGGTGTGAAACAGAGGCAAAAATCCAAATATTTCGTCAACACCGGTTCCGAACAGTCGTGAGAAGATGGAACGTACCTGAGCGGTCACTCCAGAAAAAGTGGTGTACTATATCTGTCAGGGGAGGAGAGACAAAATACGGTGAGCCATATGTGCAGCATTTTCTCCGCCGTCAACTGCCATACATGCAACCGGTACGCCTTTCGGCATCTGGGCAATAGAGAGCAGAGCATCAAGACCGCCCGCAAGTTTACCCGACACCGGCACACCGATCACCGGCCTTGGAGTTCGTGCCGCAACCACGCCCGGAAGCGCCGCGGACATCCCCGCAATACAGATGAACACCTTTGCATCACTTGCCTTCACATACTCGTCCAGCTTCTCCGCATCGCGATGGGCGGAGAGAATCTGCATATCATAGGAAATTCCAACTTGCGCGAGCGTATTCACAACCTTATCGATAATAGCCTGATCTGATGCCGATCCGGCAATAACTGCAACATCTGCCATGAATATAAGTATTGTCTCTTCACATATATGTACAAACAGCCCTGATACCCATGTATAACGAAACACTTCTCATGATGCCGGGACCGGTTCCGATGCCGGAATCCGTCAGAAACGCGATGACAAAACAGGCGATCAATCACCGCAGTAAGGAGTTCGGCGACTGCTACGCAGACATTGTCCGGATTTTAAAGCCAATGTTCGGCACCAAAAACGATATACTTGTACTCTCCGGCTCGGGAACCGCAGGACAGGAAGCAGCAATAGGATCCTTTGCCAAAGGCAAGAAGGTTGCATCCCTCGTCAACGGAAAGTTCGGTGAACGACTCGGCCAGATTGCCGCAATCTACGGTGAGTCCGTTATGATTGAGTCCGAGTGGGGACACCCGTTAAACCTCGAAGGACTCAAAGAAGCTCTGGAGAACGGCGCGGAAGTTGTCACCCTCGTCCACAACGAAACCTCCGCAGCAATCCTCAACCCCGCAGAAGAGGTCGGAAAACTTGCACGCAAGTACGACGCGCTCTTCATCCTTGACGCCATCACGTCGATTGGCGGAGACGTTGTCGAGGCGGACAAGTGGGGAGCGGATGTTGCAATCGTCGGCTCTCAGAAATGTCTTGCCGCCCCCGCAGGACTTGCCGCAGTTTCCGTATCACAGCGTGCATGGGATCGCCTCTCTGAAACACGTCCCTTCTACCTTGACTTAAAGAAGGCAAAGAAATCCGCCGACGGCAACCCGATGGAGACGCCGACGACACCTGCCGTGCCGCTCTTCCTTGCACTCCGTGAGGCATGCAGACTCATCGAAGAGGAAGGAATTGAAAACCGCATCGCACGCCACCACAAAATGTCCGCAGCCGTCCGTGCCGCAGGCTCCGCATGGGGACTTGCGCCCGTACCACAGGTTGACGCGCTGCACAAGGCATCGAACACCGTTACCGGCTTTTTCTATCCTGCAGGCATCGAAGATTCCCGAATACGCGGTGTCTGCAAGAAGATGGGCATTGAGTTCGCCGGAGGACAGGACCGGTTCAAGAGTAAGATCTTCCGGATCGGCAACATGGGCATCATCGACACACCGGAGATTCTCACAACCGTTGCAGCTGTGCAGATGGCATTCAGGAAGGCAGGATACACACTCGAAGGCGACGGGCTTGCCGCTGCAGTCGAGGTTTTGTCCTCATGATCATCGGTGTCGCAGACACAACATTCGCCCGCGCCAACATGGGCGCGTTCGCTGTTGACGAACTGAAGAAGCACACGAGCGCCCGGATCATCCGCGTAACCGTTCCGGGAGTAAAGGATCTCCCGGTTGCCGCAAAAAAACTCATCGAGGAGGAACGGTGCGATATTGTCATGGTACTTGGGATGCCGGGAGGAAAGGATCAGGACAAAATTTGCGCTCATGAAGCCTCACAGGGCATCATAATGGCACAGCTGATGACCAACAAGCACATCATCGAGGTGTTCGTCCACGAGGACGAAGCGAAAGATGATGCAGAGCTTGCATGGCTGCTGGAACAGCGGACACGCGAACATGCGGTCAACGCGGTTCTGATGCTGACACGCCCGCAGGATATGACAAAGCTCGCCGGAACCGGCCAGCGCCAGGGATTCGCTGACGCAGGCCCCGCCCGGCGGTAATATTTTGAAGGTTTGCAGAAAAGACTATATAATCTCCCTGTGAGGTATTCATATGAAAAATGTTGAAATGAAACTTGAAGGAAACATCCTGACCATTAAAGTAGACATCACCAAAGAGTTCGGTGTATCCGGTTCCGGAAAGTCTATCATCATCGCCTCAACCGAAGGCAATCAGGCAATTGTCCCTGACCATGACGTCAAGATAGGGCTGAACGTGTACCGCAAGAACACCAACTAAATCTTTTTTTCTTCGGCTCCTTCCGCCGGCGTGGACAATTTATATCAGTTCACAACTCCCATCACATACACACTATTTCACAGGTGCTAAATTCGATGCGACTCGTAATGAAGTTTGGAGGAACATCCGTCGGTGATGAAAAATGCATTGCCAATGTGGTCAAGATCATCAAGGAATCCCGCGATGCCGGAAACGAAATCGCAGTAGTGGTCTCTGCCATGACCCGCGTAACCGATCAGCTGATCGCAACCGCCGAAGAGGTCATCAACTGCAAACAGAAACCCTCCCTTGACGCATTCATCGCATCGATCCGCAGCCGGCACCTGAAGGTGCTGGAAGCGGTCGCGCCTGACTACGTGGAGGAGATCGGCGAGTACCTCGACTCCCGTCTCACAAAACTTTCCAATATCCTGCTCGCCGTTCACAATCTCCGCGAACTCACCCCAAGGTCCAGGGACTACATCATCTCGTTCGGTGAGCGGCTGTCCGCACCTATCATCAGTGCCGCACTCCGGCAGGCTGGTGTGCCGAGCAGTTACATGAGCGGCTGCGACGCGGGAATTCTGACCGACGGTGTGCACAACGGCGCAACCGCACTCCCCGAAAGCTATGCACGCATTCAGGCACGGGTCGGCGCACTCCTCACCGAACAGGTGCCGGTTGTCATGGGATACATGGGCTGTGCGGCGGATGGTGCAGTCACCACACTCGGCCGCAGCGGTTCCGACTACTCGGGTGCAATCGTCGGCGCAGGAATCGATGCCGACGAGATCCTTATCTGGACCGATGTGGACGGCGTCATGACCACCGACCCCCGCCTCATTCCCGAAGCACGAGTGATAAACTCCATCTCCTTCCTTGAGATGATGGAGATGTCCTACTTCGGCGCAAAGGTCATCCACCCGCGGGCATTAGTTCCCGCGATGCAGAAGAACATCCCGGTCCGCGTCAAAAACACCTTCAACCCGGACCACCCGGGAACGGTCGTTATCCGCGAACCACATGCAGACAAGAGAATCGTGAAAGCAATATCATTGATACAGAACAGCTGTCTCATCAAAGTCGGCGGCGCCATCATGGCAGGCAAACCCGGCGTTGCCGGTGAAATCTTCACGACGCTTGCAGAAGCCGGCGTCAACGTAATGCTGATCTCGCAGGGGTCATCTGAGATGACCATCTCGATGATCATCACGGAGGAACAGCTGGACGCAGCACTCACGGCACTTGCCGAGGTAAAACAGAAGGGATTCATCCGTGAGTTCGACTTTGACCGCGATGTTGCGGTTGTCTCGGTCGTCGGTGCCGGCATGGCAGGCACCCACGGAACACTCGGAAGAATTTTCCGCGGTCTCGGCGTTGCCGGCATCAACGTGATGATGCTCTCGCAGGGGTCTGAGGTGAACGTGTCGTTCGTGGTCAAACAGGCGGACGGCGTCAAAGCCGTGCGGGCAATTCACGAAGAGTATCATCTGGAGGAAGAGGAGGAAGCATGAGCAAGAAATATTCCTACAAGGACGCGGGTGTTGACATCAACCTTGAGGCCGACGGCGTCAAGGCACTGATTCACCAGCTGAGCTACAAACGATCCGGCGAGCACAGTATGCTCGGCGGTGTCGGTCACTTCGCCGGCCTGATCGATTTCGGATCGAAGGTTCTGTCGATGTGTACGGATGGTGTCGGCACAAAGATGCGCATCGCCGATGATCTCCGTGACTGGACAACGGTCGGTATCGACTGCATTGCGATGAACGTCAACGATATGTACGTGATGAATATCGAGCCGGTCGCATTCGTTGACTACATCGCAACCGAAGGTATCGACACCGAACAGATGATTCAGATCGGTGTCGGTCTGAACGAAGGCGCAAGGATTGCAAACATGAACATCGTGGGCGGCGAGACGGCAACGCTGAAGGGCATGATCAATGGTCTTGACCTTGCGGGAACCTGTCTCGGCGTGCAGGACCGCGACCGCGTCGTGACCGGCGAAAAAGTTGCGCCGGGTGATGTGATCATCGGTGTTGCAAGTACCGGCGTTCACTCAAACGGTTACACGCTGGCACGAAAGATCGCAACCGAGAACGGCGGCTATGCGGCAAAGCTTCCGTCCGGAAAGACGGTCGGCGAGGAACTGATAACACCGACCCGCATCTACTCCGAGGTGCTGGACGTCTGCCGTGCGGCCGAGGTGCACGGTATGTGCCATGTAACGGGAGGCGGTCTCTTAAACTTCCTGCGCATCAGCGAGTACGGGTTTGCGATTGTTGATCCAATGCCGGTTCCGGAGATTTTACAGTGGATTGCAGAAAAGGGTGAACTTGAGACGAACGAGCTGTACCGGACGTTCAATATGGGCATGGGCTTTGCATTCATCGTGCCCGAGGCAAGCGTTGCGAAGATTCTGGCAATGGTTGACGGCGCAAAGGTTGTGGGACACGTGATTCCGGAGCACAGGGTTCTGCTGAAGGGTGCTGAGATCAACTAACTTTTTTTACCACAATTTCTATCTGTTTTCCCGTCAGATAGTTTCCTATGAAATATCCACATCTGTTCGCAGTGGTTCTGCTGCTCGGCTGTCTGGTGCTTGCCGCAGGGTGCGTGAATCCGGACGGCGGCGGAGAAACACCGGCACCCACCGGAACACCGACGAAAACCCCAGCGACGCTTGATTCGGTGAAGATTCTGCCGGACACTCCGGGTGTCATCTACACGCTGACAGCAAAGAAATCCACTCAGGAAGCAGGAAATATTGAACTGACGATGAAGGCAGTTGCAACCGATGATCTCCGCAGAGACGGATACAACATCCGCTACACGTTCTTTGTGTACAACACCGATCAGGTCGAGAAAGGCTGGTCACCGGCAAGTTACGAAGAGGTAGTCAGTTCCGGGATTCCGTACGTGACGAAGATCGATCGGATTTATCCGGCGAACGAGCGGGTCATCACGGTGATGCTGCCGCGGGCGGCAAGCGTGAAGACGTTTGATGTGGATAAGCCGTATGTGTACGGCGTGGTCGCGGTGGATGTCACTGTTTGATCCAAAACACTATAATCTTTTGAGTCCACTATTTTTTTATAATGAAAAAATATCGAATAATGCCTCTTTTCCTCCTCCTTGTTGCGGCGGCAGTTCTTATCCCGGCTACGGCGGCAAGCGATCTGAGTCTGTCGGGAACGGCAAGCATCATCGCCGGAAATGATTTTACGCTCTCCATCTCGGGAGGCGATCTGCTGGGGACGGTGACGCTTTCGCTGACATCGGGCGATCGGCCTGACCTGAAGCTTCTTGCAGGACAGCCGGATGTGTCGGGATCGGCAAGCTCCGCAACAGTGAAGCTGGACTCCTCAGGCCGTGCACGTGTGCAGTACACAACCGAGTCGGGAGGGGATCCCTCAACGCTCCGTTTCAAGGTCTCGGATGGATCAACTTCGGACACGACATCGGTGTCGGTGACGCGGGGCTCGGTGAGTGCGACTGCAGTCTCAACACCAAGGCCGACGTCATCCTCCGGAGGATATGCAATCGGATCAACGGTGGAACTTTCCGGGGCTGCTCCCGGAACGAACAAGGTGTATCTGTTTGTGACCGGGCCGAACCTTCCCTCAGCAGGTGCGAAGCTGTCGAACCCATCGGTCGCCGCAGTGACCGATGACCCGGATACGTTTGTGTCGCGGAGTGTGAGCGACGGACGCTGGAGCTACAAGTGGCAGACCTCCGGAAGGCTGGATGCGGGAACCTATACGATCTTTGCGGTGGATCGGGGCCGGCAAACCGGTATCGCTGCGGGACGCGTCCTACTCAACCTATACGGTAACCCTCGGGCGGCCCTCGATGAGTGCGGGAATTTCCGGTGGCACATCAGCTACGGCGCTGCCGACCGAGGTTCCGACCACAGTACCAACCACCGTTCCAACAACGATTGCGACGCCGGAGCCCACCATGACGTCAAGCCAGAGCATCTGGGATCAGATTGCGGCATGGTTTAACGGACTGTTCCGTGTCTCGGCAGCAGAGCCGGTCGAATATGCCGCGGAGAGCGGGATGATTACCCTTTCGGCACGACAATCTTCTCCACCGAGAAGGAGCTGGACGTCTCCATTGAGCCGTACTTCACGGCGGCACCGAAAGATTCTGTTCAGGAGTTCTCCGGATGGTCGGATGTGGTACCGGTTGTCGCAGGCAGCGACGGGGTAAACATCTGGTCAGCGACTGCACCGGTACCGGCGGGCGAGTACATCGTGACGCTTGAGCCGGTTGGCGGCGGCCGGATGATGAGCTGGGAAATTGTAGTCGTCGCAGTCTAAGATACTGGAAAAATCCTCGCGGAAGAATTTCCTAAAAAAAATTATTTTTTCTTCGCATTCGGCTTTCGCCGGCGAACCGGAGGCCTGCCCCCGTTTTTCATCGCACTGCCCCGCCCGTACTTCTCCTTCAGCGCTGCAATCTTATCCGGAGCGGACGGACCTGCAACCCCCACGATCAGCCGCGTGAAACTTTCCGGACCCATCAGCAGATTGTAGGCGTTCTGCTTGGCATTGAATCGCACCAGAACCGAATCGATTGCAACCACCGCCCCGTACGGAGCAGACAGCAGCGCCTCGTGTTCGGGATTGCGGTGATGCGCAGGAAGCGCAACATACGTTGGGGTCTCGCCCGTTCCGTCGCAGACCAGATACAGATAGTTCTTCGCATCCCCGATATCGGCGGACATCACCGACACGGTCACATGAATGCGTTTGCCCGCGTGTTTCTTCAGCTGGGAAAGCCGTGCCCGTTTCGCCGCCGCAGGCACACGGTA
>JAISHD010000031.1 GCA_031262705.1 Methanocalculaceae archaeon
CCGTATTCGTTTTTTTTTGGGAACCTACATCGTAACCGACTACAAAACCGGCAGGGCAAAAAAAACTGCGGAGATCAAATCCGGCAGATCCCTGCAGCTTCCGCTCTACCTTGCCGCAATGGAACACCTCCACCCCGACTGGACACGGGGCGGGGGAACCTACTACCGGATAGCGGCAGGAGAAGTTGAAGAGACAAATCCGCTGAGCCATGATGCGGACTGTTTTGTACCCGATGCCCTGCTGCATGCGGCACGCTGCCGTTCCGGCATGCAGCAGGGCAGATGCCAGCCGGTGTACGACACAACCATCTGCGAACACTGCCGCGAGCGGTTTATCTGCCGGTTTGACCGCCTGCGTTCCCTCGCCGGAGGGGATACCTGATGCCGGACCTGACCGCCCGGCAGAAGGAGGCGCTTGCCATGGGAAGGAGCCTCTGTGTCACGGCAGGTGCCGGCACCGGCAAAACATTCCTGCTGAGCAAACGCTATCTGGCGCTTCTGATGCATCTGCGCGAACAAAAAGGTACCGCAACCGTCTCCGAGGTTCTTGCCCTGACCTTCACCGAGAAGGCCGCAAGCGAGATGCGCGAAAGAATCGAATCCGACATCCGCACGCTTGCAGTCTCCGCATCCGGTGAAGAGGAGTACCGGTTCTGGACCGGCATTCTTGATGAGTTCTTCCGCGCCTCCATCACCACGTTTCACGGATTCTGCGCATCGGTTCTGCGGGAGTTTGCGCTGGATGCAGGACTTGACCCCGGCTTTGACATTCTGGACGAGATGGAAAAACAGGTACTGACGACAACACTCATCCGCAACGTTCTCATCCGTCCGCCGGAGTCTTTGTATCAGGACTGTGCACTGCTGTTTGAGGATGTGGCCGCCCCGGAAAAGGTGATTGCCGAACTCCTTCCGAAGTATCCCGAGTTCCGGCATCACTTCCCGGGAACCGATGAAGAAATGGACGCATGTATCCGGAAATGGCGGCAGCTGATGCTTGACGCGGTCCGGGAACGGCAGGCGGCATTCTTCTCCGGGGAAACTCCCGCCGCAATTGCGGATCTGATCGATCTTGCGGAGTGTTACAGAGACTGCACTGATTCCGGTGGAGAGTATCTCCGCCGGATTCTTCCGGCCCTCCGGCAGCTTACGGCCGATGCCGGTGCGGAACTATTCTGTGCTGCCGTTGCCGCAGTACAGGAAGCAAACGGCAGCAAGACCGGTGCACGGCTCGGCAGCCGGGGTGTGTTCGGTGCAGACCTTGACCGGCTGCGAAACTCGTTTGCCTCCCTTAAGTCTGCGGTGGAGACTGTTCCGAAGGGATGGGACCATATCCCGGACCCGGATGATGCCTTCTCCCGCGAAAGCGTCCGGGTGATTGCCGCACTCGGTCGTGTAACCGACGAGATTCACCGCAGATACCTGCAGGAAAAACAGCAGCGGGGAGCGCTGGACTTTGAGGACTTAATCCGCATGACCGCAGAGGTCATTGAGGTTCCGGGCGTTCTGCATGCACTCCGGCGACGATTCTCCTACATCCTCGTTGACGAAGTGCAGGACACCGATCCTGCACAGTCGGCCATCGTCTGGAAGATCATCGGCACCCTTACCCCGTCCAACGACGCGGTCTTCATCGTCGGAGACCCGAAACAGTCTATCTATGCATTCCGTAACGCTGACATCTGCGAGGTGAACGCCATGCAGGAGAGAATAACCACCGGCTGCGGAACAGATCCGGTTGCACTTGACATCAGTTTCCGCAGCACGAGGGAGGTTCTGGGTGTCGTGAACACCATCTTTTCCCGGCTGTTTGCCGAGACCTCCGAGGCATGGGATGTCCCCTATGATCCCATCTCCGTCTCCCCGGAGCGAAAAACGGATACGGGAACGGTACAGATTCTCAGAACCATTCCTGATGGCTCTGCCCCCGATGCGCTTCTTGAAGCACGGGCAATAGCCGCACGCATCTGGGAACTGACCACCTCCGGCACCATGATCCGGGACGGATGCGGCATGCGTCCGGCACGGTTCGGGGATGTTGCCGTCCTGCTTGAGACCCGGAACAGTCAGGCGATGATTGAACACGCCCTTCGCGAGGCGGCCGTTCCCTACAGCATCTACAAAAGTCAGGGATTCTACCACTCGCAGGAGGTTGCCGACATCACCCAGCTTCTCTCGGTTGTTGCAGGACTGGGTGATGACGTTGCACTCTACGGGGTTCTGCGCTCCCCGTACTTCGGCATCCCGGATGCGGAACTCTGCATTACGGGCGGCGGCAGTTACTACGGCCGCGTTATCCGGTATGCCGCGGAGAACCCCGGGTCCCGGATTGCGGCCGCTGCTGCCCGGCTGAAGGAATGGCAGATCTCTGCCGGAACCGAACCGCTGCCGGAACTTCTGCGGAGGATTCTGCGCGAATCCGGCATGCACGCAGTGTACGGCGGCATGCAGAACGGCAGGTATGCCCTTGCAAATCTGGAGAAACTGATCGGACTTGCCCGCTCCCAGGTACGCAGGCGTGCGATGCCGCTGCCGGAGTTTGTACGGATGCTTGTAACCGGCGCTGAGCAGGAGATCAAGGAAAGTGTTGCACAGATCGATCTGCCGGAGGGGGATGCGGTACGGATTATGACCGTCCATGCCGCAAAAGGGCTGGAGTTTCCGATTGTAATTCTTGCAAATCTTGACAGCAGTATCTCCCCTCCCGGAACCGGCCTTGTGCTTGACAAAAAGCTTGGTGTGGGTCTGCCGCTCCGGATGCACGGCGCAGGGGACCGGGCCGCCGACACCTTTGTGAAGATGTTTACCCGCGAAGTCCGAGATGCAAAAGAGAACGCAGAGAAGAAACGGCTATTCTATGTTGCCATGACACGGGCGCGGGATCATCTGATTCTGTCGTATGTGCAGGGAAAAGCCTTCCCGCCGAAAAACAGCCGGGTTGCATGGCTTGCCACCTATCTCCTCCCGCAGGAGAACCCGTCGTCGTCGTTTACGTTTGCAACCGATGACGGACTCGTGGTTGAGATTTCCGTTACCGAATATGTTTCTGACGGACATGCCGTATCTGCTTCTGCCGTTCCTGTAAACGCCCCGTCTCTTCCCGCAGATTATCAGTATATCAGGAGAGAGACGGACAAAACCCGCGACACCGCAAAACGCCCGATCAGCGCAACCCGCCTGAACCATCCGGATCAGGCCGTCGCCTGTGCCATATCTGCGTCCGCGGTTTATGGGACGGTTCTGCACGGAGTATTTCAGGGACAGGATGCTGCCATGCTGTGCAGACGCTACCGGCTGGACGAGGAGGTCCGCATCTCTCTTGAACGTGCATATGAAACATTTCGTACCTCGCCCCTGATGCAGAACGTTGTCGAGGAGTTCTGCGAACTGCCGTTCTCGGCTGAGATCTGCGGCAGGCAGTTTACCGGTGCCATTGACCGGCTTGTCCGGTATGCAGACGGAACCTGGCGCATCATCGACTACAAATCCGGTTCCCTGCATGCCGCGGGAGCGGACGAACTGGAAGACTACCGGCGTCAGGTCTCCGTCTATGCCGCTGCGGTCCGCCGGCTCTTTTCCGTGGAAGCATCCACCTGCATCTACTTTGCACAGGATGGCGGCGTCATGGAGATGTCCTCAGATGAATCCGAGTTACCGGCTTTGTTTGATGATCGGTGAGATGTTTTATCCTCCTCTTGGTTTAGGGACGAAAGCATGAATATCCGGCAAAGCCTATGAATACCTCATGATTCATGTTGGTGTTCTTGGAGCAACCGGCGCTGTTGGTCAGCGTTTTGTCCAGCTCCTCGCAAACCATCCGTGGTTTACTCTCTCGACCCTCACGGCGTCCGACCGTTCCGCAGGCAAGACCTACGGTTCCGTCGTGAACTGGCGGCTGGACTCCCCGTTTCCGGAGTCTGTCAGAGACCTTGTCGTCTCCCCGACAACCGTTGACGCAGTAAAGGACTGTGACATTGTGTTCTCCGCACTTCCTGCAGACATTGCGACAACCCTTGAGTCCGAGATTGCGGACACAGGGGTTGGCGTCTTCAGCAATGCAAGTTCCCACCGCATGGCCGCAGACGTTCCTCTGATGATTGCCGAGGTCAACCCCGAGCACGCGGCACTTATCGATGTGCAGAAGAAGAACCACAACCGCGATGGATTCATCGTGACAAATCCGAACTGTTCCACGATTATGCTTGCAACAACGCTTGCCCCGCTGATGAAGTTCCCGTTCACCAACATCAACGTCGCAACCATGCAGGCGATCTCCGGCGCGGGCTTTGAAGGTGTTCCGGCGTTTGGTATCTACGACAACGTGATACCCTACATTGGATCCGAGGAGGAGAAGATGTCCCGCGAGGCAAACAAGATTCTCGGTACCTTTGACGGCACGCAGATCACCGGAGCACCGTTTAGCGTATCCGCATCCTGCAACCGCGTTCCGGTTATCGATGGACACACCTTGAACGTCTGGATCGATGTTCCGGCAACTCCTGATGAAGTCATTGACGCCTTCCGGACCTGGCAGCCGCCGTTTGCCGGACTTCCGACCCAACCGGAAAAAACGATTCTCTATCTCCCTGATGAAAACCGCCCGCAGCCGCGGCTTGATCGCAACCGCGGCAACGGCATGACCATCTCCGTTGGACGGGTGCGTGACGGCATCAGGTTTGTTGCAATGGGACACAACACCATCCGTGGTGCTGCGGGCGCATCTGTCCTGAACGCCGAGCTTCTGCACACAAAGAAGTACTTCTGATGCGGTTCTTTTGGGAACTATCCGGAAAATCAGACGGATTTTCCGGAAGTTTTCCCAATCCGTATGTATACGATCAACTGATAACTGATTATCACCAAATGATACTACGACGATGGATAATACAGTCCTGATTGGAAACAAACCGGTGATGAACTACGTACTTGCTGTGGTAACGCAGTTCAATGCCGGCAACTCCGAGGTGATCGTGAAGGCCCGCGGCAAAGCCATCGTTCGTGCTGTCGATACTGCCGAGATTGTGACCCGCCAGTTCCTGCCAAATGTGGTCAAACAGAGTGTAACCACTTCTACTGATCAGGTCGAGATGGACAACGGCCCCTCCAATGTCTCCTGTATTCAGATCATCCTCGCAAAATCCTGACCTTTTTTCTATGTCAAAAAAGAATACGATAGCTGGTGTGGCGCTGGTGGTTGCCTGCGTTCTGTGCGTGTGGTATGTGGGTCTGCCGGATACGAAGGAGTTTTCCCGCGAAGGGACGATCTCCGCCCTTGGTGACGGTCTGGTTATTTCAGGGGATGACGGCATCGTGTATATTCCTGCGGCCGGTGTTCCGGAAGAGTTTGCGGCTGGAACCCGTGTTTCGTTTACGGCTGTCCGGAATTATTCACAGGAGGATGTGATGAGGGGGCCGTACCGGCCTGTAGATATCCGGGATATTTCCCGCGTGTAGACACGGGTTATGTTTCCGATCGCCGTTGGTATTCTTGCGGTTGTTTTTCTGCTGATTGTGGTGCGGCAGGTGGGGCGTGTCCGTCTGCCGATATGGGCGGTGATGACTGCCGGCGCGGTTCTTGCTCTTGTTACGGGATCGATAACTCCTGTCGCTGCGGTTGCGGCGGTGAACGTGGAGGTGATCGTGTTTTTGTTCGGGATGTTTGTTCTGGGTGCTGCAATGGAGCGTTCCGGTCTGCTGCATACCGCGTCGGTTGCGATGTTTGCAAAGGCGTCCACCCGCCGTCAGGTGATGTTCTGGTTTATTTTTCTGATGGCCGGGGCCTCTGCTTTACTGATGAATGATACGGTTGCGATCATCGGAACGCCGGTTGCCCTGTACTGCGCCCGCCGGTTCGGTATTCCGGTCACTCGAATGCTGGTGGCACTTGCCGGCGCGGTTACCTTCGGGAGTGTGATGACCCCGATTGGAAACCCGCAGGTACTGCTGATTGCCCTGTCGGGCGGCGTTCCCAATGCGTTCGGCAGTTTCTTTGTGTATCTGTGTGTTCCGGCACTGGTGAGCCTGTATATTCTCTACCGCATGATGATATGGCGTCTGCCAAACGGCGGTGCAGCGTTGCCGCCGGCTGACAATTCCCACAGTCCGGAGGACCCGGCACTGGAACGACTGACCAAAACGTCCCTTGTTCTCGTGTTTGCCGTGATCTTCCTGCGAATCATACTGTCGTTTGCCGGATACGAGCTGCCGCTGGTGACAATTGCGGTGGCTGCCGCCCTGCCGCTGGTGGTTCTGTCCCAGCGGCGGCTGGAACTTCTGCGCGGGGTGGACTGGAGTACGTTGCTGTTCTTTGTGTCCATGTTTGTGCTGATGGCTGCGGTCTGGAACACGGGTGTGATTCAGGGCATGCTGCCGCAGTCGTTTACCACGTCTATGCCGGTACTGTTCGGGGTGAGTGTTCTGGTGCCGCAGCTGGTGTCGAATGTGCCGTATGTGGCACTGGTTCTGCCGGTGCTTGAGGCTGCGGCAGCCCCGCTCCACCTGTATCTTGCCCTTGCTGCGGGGAGCACGATCTCAGGCACGCTGACGATTCTTGGCGCGGCAAGTTCGGTGATTATCATCCAGAATGCGGAGAAACACGGTGAAACGATGACATTTTGGCAGTACTTCCGCATCGGCGTGCCGCTGACGCTTGCAGCCTCTGCGGTGTTCATCGGTTGGATCTGGATCTGTTCGCTGTTGTCCGGGTAAAGAGGAATTTCAAAAAAAAAAGGTTAGAGTTTCTGTCCGCACTCGGGGCAGAACTTTGTACCGGCCGGGACATCAATGCGGCAGGCCGGACACTTCGGTGATCCGACTTTGGTTCCGCACTCCGGACAGAACTTTGCACCGGGCAGAAGGGCTGCCCCGCAGTTTGCACATCTGCCTGTTGCGGGCGGCGCCATCGGCGCTCCGCACTCGGGACAGAACTTTGTACCGGCAGGTGCTGCCGTGCCGCACTTTGCACAGGTTACCTGCGATCCTGCTGCGGTAGCCGGGGTCTGCGGCTGTTGGGCACCCTGCTGGCCGCCGAACGGTGCCGGCTGGCCAGCGGCCATACCCGCCATTCCCTGCGCCATCATGTTGCCCATACCGACTCCCGCACCCATGCCTGCGCCCATCATCGCAAAGCCGGAGCCTTCGCCTCCGCCCTGTGCCGCGCCGGTTCCGATACCTTCAATCGCCTTACCGGACTGGTACTGGATATAGTTCACGCCAAGGGCAGACATTGCGCCGCGCTTGTTGATCGCCTCCTGAACCTCTTCGGGCATGTTGATGTTCAGACCGGCAAACTTCACGATTTTCAGACCGTAGACCTCCGTCTCACGGGTCAGCTTTGCAAGACAGAGCTGTTCGATCTCCTGCAAGTATGCAGGCATATCCAGAACGCCCATCTGTTTCTTTGCCTTCAGCTCGCCGAGCGTGTCGTTCAGCACCGCAACAATCTGGCCCTTCAGCCACTCCACGATCTCCTCGGATTTTGTAAGACCCTTTGTTCCCACAAACTCCGTGATCAGCTGCAGAGGTTCGGTTACTTTGTAGGAGAACTGGCCGAAGATTCTCAGCTGCACTACACCAAAGTCCACATCGCGGAATGCGAGCGGCTGGCTGGTACCGAACTTGTCCCGGAACTCCCGTTTCTGTACCCAGAAGAACTCACCGATCTGCACGTTTCCCAGAACCGTTCCCGCAATATCTTTCAGGATGGGAATGTTCTGTGTCGTCAGCGCATACCGGTCGGGGCGGTCAAAGACCGCAAGCGCTTTTCCGTCGCGGAAAAAGATACCGTACTCGTCCTCATGGACCAGCACATTGTCGTTTAACATCACGTTTCTTGGAAGGCGCCACATCACATTGTCGCCTTTCTGATCCTCAACCCAGTAGAACCCTTTTCGGGAATCTGCTCCTTCGATGTCGGAACCGGAACCGATCTTTTTGTTAACTTTTGAGAATAATGCCATTAGAATGCACCAAGCCCTGCCATTGTCTCAATACGTTTCTCAAACACTGCCGAAAGCTCTGCAAGACCCGCACGGATGTCGCGGAGATCCGCTTTCACCATGCCGAAATCTCCTGCATCAGCTGAACCGAGCGCGGTACAGCACAGTTCGCCCAGGGATCTGATGCCGTCGACAAGTGAGACGTCAAACGCATACAGGGTATTCAGCTGTTCGTCGGTGACGCGGTACGCCGGTGAGATTCCCGAGTATCCCTGTTCTGCGTGGCGGACTCTGGTCTCTGCGGTCTTTGCCACAGAGACAACCGTTGCAATGTCATTCATCAGATCCAGTTCCAGTGCATTCCCCGCACGTTCGCGGATCAGTTCAAGGGTTCCTAGAACATCCGACTTCAGCAGATCAGATACCTGCATCCGAAGGAGGGAGTCTGCAATGCGCAGGTCTTCCTTCTGCCGGTATCCGCGGAAACCCGGGATTCCCATCTGAATCTTCTTCAACAACCCGCGGTCTTCTTCAACTTTGTTTCGTAAATCCGTCATCTTCACTCTTATTTCCGAGAAATGTAGTTATTTCTTTGCGGCAACATAGACGATTGCAGCAAGGGCAATACCGGCAAGTGCTCCGCCGAGAACCAGTATCAGATCTGCTCCTGCATGCAGCAGCATCAGAACCGTACCGATAATTGTAAACAATGCGCCGGTACCGGTGATCAGCAGCTCTTTTCTGCCAAGTGCAAAGGATAGGGCGACCATGATGAGGCCGGTGCCAAGCAGGAACACACCGGTGGCTGCCAAGAGGCCGAGACCTGTGTATCCGATCAGGATTGAGACACCGAGCATCAGAATTACGCTCAGCCAGCCAATCTGGAACCGTTTATTTTCAGCGTTTCCCATAGTTATCTCTGGTACATGTGTACTTATTTGGAAGTTTGGACATCATGAGGCAAAGAACTTTTCCTGTTCA
>JAISHD010000055.1 GCA_031262705.1 Methanocalculaceae archaeon
CCGCATCATGCGATGAACAAAAGAGATCATCACAAGGGGGGTGATGATACTTTGGTCAATGAATTCATAATGGTTCACGTGAAAACATTCGTTCATGAAGCATCTGAAAAAGATACTCATTACGGCAATTTTACTGCTGGCCTTTGTCGGCCCGGCAAATGCTGCCGTCACTGATCAGCAGGTATCGTTTGAGATTTTGACAGAGGATCAGATCAAGGGTCCTGAACGTGCACCTCCGATGAATGATGTGATTCGCCAAGGTGAAACTGATTACTACAGTTATACACCAGTGAGCGGAAGCAAACTTGAAATCTCATTCACATGGGACGGAGCATCATCCGGAAACGATCTGGATTTGTACATAAGACCTCCGAACAATGAGCCCAGTTGGATACAAGATGATATAGATGGAAGATTTGATGGAAAAATATCCCTCAGAACATCTTTAACCGCAGATGATCTCAATCATCTTTGGAAATTCGATGTGACTGGTGCTCAGGTCTCAGGAACACAATCATATACCTTGACCATCAATAGCTACTAAGTATGGAAAGAGAACTGCTGCGGGAGACCGGTATTGTCATACTCGTGATACTTGTTTTGTTCAGTGCAGCAGTTGTACTTTTTTTCGCAGAGGGCGGGGAAATTCGAGGCATTAATCATGATCCGAACGCTCCCTCCAAACCACTGGAACACAGCAAATACGCATTTGAGGTAGTTGATGAGGAGATTATCCCTATCTATGACGGCACAGAAATCAAAAGCGTCGAACTGTGGGAACTGCCGTTAAAAGATACTCTCGTAACACTCATCACATCCCCCATGGCGTACATCCCACCCATCACCGCACAGCTCATCGGCTTCGTCATCTCCACTCTCGGCCTCGCCTTCCTCGTCCTCTACCGCCGCAAAGACAGCCGGGAAAACCGGCAGGAGAACGGCAGACCCGAACAGATACGTACCCTCCTCACAGAACATCCCGGGCGTTCCCTTCAGCAGATCGCTGACGTTCTCGGCATTTCCCACAGCACAGCACGCCATTATCTCCGGAGACTGAAGAAGGGTGAACAGATTTCTCTGCTCAACTACCACGGACATCCGCACTACTTCGCCGGCGGCAAATCCTACACCAAGGTTGAAAAGCTGATGTACATCATTCTCTCACGGGAAAAAGAAGAACAGGTGATTACCGCCATCCGGGAACATCCCGGCATCACCAAACGGGAACTCGCCGGAAAACTCCGGCTCACCCTCGCCACCTGCAACTGGCATCTCGGGCGGCTGCTTGATGACGGGCTGCTCATGATCATCTTTGACGGGGTGCACAACAAGTACCGGCTGACCAATGAAGCGACGGACGCATACAAAAAGAATCTCACCGACCAGGCAACCACCACAGACCTTGGCAGCACTGCGTCCGGACAGTAGAGGCCGCGCCGGCAAACACACATCCCGTCGTGATCCTTTCTTGCACACCCTCACGCATGATAGGGATAGCCAAGCGACATATGAATCTGCGCAAACTCCCATGCATGCCCCGTGCCGCGAAGAACCGCCGTAAACCGGCAGGGCGTCTCATGCACAGCACCGCTTCCTGCTGTACTCAGCAGCATACAGGAAGCCGAAAGCCAGGCAATGACGCCCTCACTTTTGATCTCCACATCCGCAAACCGGATGCCCCCGGTTTTGTAACGGGCAAAATTATCCCGCATCATATGAAAGAAACTCTCCCGGTCGGGGATGACCTCCTCTGTCCGGCAGCCGTACATGACAACGTCTGCGGCGAGAAGTCCGGCAAGTGCTTCGGCATTGTGATCATCATAGGCGATCTGATATCGCTCAAGAAGTGCAGT
Organism: Methanocalculaceae archaeon; assembly: GCA_031262705.1. Classification (GTDB taxonomy): domain Archaea; phylum Halobacteriota; class Methanomicrobia; order Methanomicrobiales; family Methanocorpusculaceae; genus Methanocorpusculum. The sequence continues at coordinate 1,854 of JAISHD010000055.1, forward strand.
GATCTGATCTTTCGTTTGTGCAGAGACGGGCATACTTGTACTATAGTAGTTGGCAGGATGACATGATGGGCTTTTCTGCGGAAAGACCGGGACGGAATGAAGACAGGACGAAAACCAGACACCCGACCATCTGCATTACAGCAGAGAACCCGGAAAAGAAAAAAAATTACTCCCTTTTTGGTGCGTTCAGTTCGCGCCAGCCGCTCACGAACCGCTGAACCGCCGTCACATGACCGAACACGCCGAAGATCACCAGCAGCCAGCCAAGCGCCGGAAGACCAAAGAAAAGCGGCGCAGGAAACACCACCTCAACCGCACCAAACACCAGCAACAGCACCAACCGGTCCGCCCTGCCCAGAAAACCCCCGTAATTCCGCTTCAGACCAACCGCCTGCGCCTGTGTTCCCAGATACGACGACATCAGAACACCCGTCAGCGCAAACACCCCGATAGCCCAGGCAGGAATCTGGCAGGTCCATGCAACCGTACCCCACGCAAAAATACCCGTAATAATAAAAATATCCGCATACCGGTCGAACACATGATCCAGATAATCCCCCACAGGACTTGCAATCCCCGTCAGACGTGCCACCGCACCATCAATCGCATCAAAAAACGCACTCACAAACACGAGAACAACCGCGATCAACGTCTCGCCGAGACCAAAAAAAATACCTGCAGCGGCGGCTGCAAGAAGCGCCAGCACCGTACAGGCATTCGGCGTCAGATGCAACGCTGCAACAGCCTTGGCAAACGGCGTCACAATAAAAGAAACTTTCGAACGGTAGGAGTCAAGCGTCATAACATCGGGTCCAGAAACTCTGACCAGTCGATCATTCCAAACGAAGCAGGGACCTCACCCGCCGCAAACGAAACAACCAGATCTGCTACAGAAACTACATCTCTATTTGTCGTATCTATCTCATATACTTGTTCCGAAGCAAACATATCCGCAGTCTCTGACAAAATCACATCCAGCGCCTCCGCAGAACAGTTCTCCGCAACCTTCGCCGCCGCATACCCGCGTGAAGAAAGACGGTCTTTCAGCACATCCGGCCTGCACCGGAGAACAACGATCTTATCGCACGCAAGAAAATGCGCAAGCGACCCTTCCACATACCCCTTTGTATATGGAAACGCATCCGCCCATGCATCCACATCCACCTCATCCGCATCACGGACAGAGTCGTGTCCCACAACATAGGGGGCAACGGTTGTCTTCAGATCAACAACCAAAAAACCCCTGCATCGCAGCTCTGCTGCCACCGCAGACTTCCCCGTTCCCGGCGTTCCGGAAATTCCGATCATCACAGACGCTTCACCGCCGCAAGGAACCGCTCATTCTCCCACACACCCCCAATCGACACGCGGACAAACGTCTCGCCAAGACCCGGGAAACTCGCACATGACCGGACAAGAACGCCTGCCTTCGCAAAAGCCTCCATCGCCTCGTTGCTCGTCATCGGGGAAACATCAAACAGCACAAAGTTTCCTCCGCTTGCAAGAACCGGAAACGGAATCTCGCGGACAAACGTCTCACGCCACTTCCGTACATGGGCGATGAAGTTGTCGCGGTAGGTGGTATCCGCAACCGCCGCAACTGCCGTGGCCTCCGAAACGCGGTTCAGCGTAAACGGTGTTGCAGCAGCCTGATACGGACCTTCCAGCCATGCAGGAACAAAACCATAGCCGACCCGCAGACCCGCAAGACCATACACCTTTGAAAGCGTCCTGCCGATAACCAGATTATCATACTTCTGCAGAAGCGGCAGATAATCCGCATCGCAGAACTCCACATACGCATTATCGAGGAACAGAACACCCGGAATTTCGGATAAAATCCGCTCAATATCAGCCGTACCCGTGACTGTTCCCGTCGGATTGTTCGGCGTGCACAGAAAAGAAAGTTTCGCGGACACAGCTTCTGCAATAAACGCATCAACATCCACCGAAAAATCCGCAGCCTGCGGCACATTCACCACAACCGCAGACGCAGCCCGTGCCGCAAGGCCGTACATGGAGAAGGTCGGCGTGGAAATCACAACCTTCTCTCCCGGAGAAACAAGCGTCCGGATTACGGTTTCAATCACCCCGTCCATTCCAAGCCCCGAGGTCACTACTGGATGATCATAGACATACCTGCGAAGTGCTGCAACAAACTCCTCTGCTTTTGGATCCGGATATCGGTTCGCCGCCGCAAGTGCGGCGGCAGCTGCTTCCAGCACCGCCGGCGACGGCGGATACGGATTCTCATTGCTGCCAAGCATCGCAACCTCGGCAAATCCTGACGCCGCCGCAATCTCAGCCGGAGACTTCGCAAAGACGTAACCCGTCTTAGTATAGAGTTCACGGCAGAGAACTTCTTTAGACGGACTCTGCTGCTTCATTGATGATTGCAATTGCGTAATCGATCTCCCGGTTCTTAATAACCAGCGGGGGAACGATTCTGATATTCTCGCCGCCGGCAACGTTGATTAACACTCCGTGTTCGCGGCAGTACTCCGCAATCGCCGGAGCTTTTTCCCTGGCGGTGAATCCGACCATCAGACCCCGCACCCGCGGGTTCAGGTGAGCAAGCCCTTGGGCAAACCGCTCGCCCTTTGCCGCAACCTTCGGCACAACAGTCTTCAGTACATCAAACGTCGCGTTTCCCGCAGCGCAGGCAACCGGCCCTCCGGCAAACGTACTGCCGTGCTCGCCTCTCGTAAACTCCAGACCCTCGCGGGCGATGATTGCACCCATCGGAATACCGGACGCAATACCTTTGGCGAGACTGATAATATCAGGCTGAACCACAGAGTACTGGAACGCAAACCATTTGCCGGTTCGGCCCATACCCGTCTGCACCTCGTCACAGATCATCAGAGCGCCTGCATCGTCGCAGATGTCGCGGATTCCCGGAAGGAAATCGTCCGGCGGAATAATGACACCGGTCTCTCCCTGAATCGGCTCAAACATAACCGCAGCGGTTTTCTTCGTGACGAGATCTTTCAGTGCCTCAATATCTCCGTAAGGGCCGAACGTGCACGGGATGCCGAGCGGCTCAAACGGCACCCGGATCGCAGGCTTGTGGGTACAGGCAAGTGAACCAACTGTTCTTCCGTGAAAATCATGCTCAAAGGACACGAACTCGTGGCGGCCAGTAGTCCGGACAGCAAGCTTCATCGCCGCATCATTTGATTCAGCACCCGAGTTGCTGAAGAAGATCTTGCCAAGACCGGAAGCCTTCGAAAGTTTTTCGGCAAGTTCTGCCTGTCCCGGTACGTAATAGAGATTTGAGCAGTGAATGAGCGTCTGTGCCTGTTTACAGATGGCGGAGGTCACGGCCGGATGGCAGTGACCAGTACTGCACACCGCAATACCTGCAACTAAATCAAGATATTTCTTTCCGGTACTATCCCAAACGTGACAGTCTTTGCCCCGGACAATCTCCATGTCCCGTCCGAATGCAGGCATATAGTATTTTGCATCAAGTTGTTTTGTTGTTGACATACATATCACTCATATTCGATGGTTGCCGGAGGTTTGCTCGTGATATCATAGAGAACACGGTTCACGTGGCGAACCTCGTTGATGATTCTGCCGGAAATTTTTTCCAGTACAGGATACGGAATCTGTGCCCAGTCAGCGGTCATAAAATCCGTCGTCGTAACCGCTCGCAGCGCAATGGCGTAGTCATAGGTACGCTCGTCCCCCATGACACCGACACTGCGCATGTTAGTCAAGGCCGCAAAGTACTGGTTGATGGCACGACCGAGACCTGCAGCTGCAACCTCCTCGCGGAAGATTGCATCCGCATCACGGAGGATATCGAGCTTGTCTTTAGTGATGTCGCCGATTACGCGGATGGCAAGTCCCGGACCCGGGAACGGCTGACGCCATACAAGATTCTCCGGGATGCCGAGTTCCACTCCCGCGGCACGCACCTCGTCTTTGAAGAGAATGCGAAGAGGTTCGATGATCTCCTTGAAGTCCACGTGGTCTGGGAGACCGCCGACATTGTGATGACTCTTGATGACCGCCGCGTTACCGGGGCCCGACTCGATCACATCCGGATAAATCGTTCCCTGCACAAGGAAATCAACCGTACCGATCTTTTTTGCCTCTTCTTCAAAGACGCGGATAAACTCTGCACCGATAATCTTGCGCTTCTGTTCGGGGTCGGAGACGCCGGCAAGTTTTGTGAGGAACCGGTCTTCTGCGTTGACGCGGATCAGATTGATGTCGTACTGGTTCCTGAAAACTTCTTCGACTTCATCGCCCTCGTTCTTGCGCAGCAGACCGTGATCCACAAAGATGCAGGTCAGCTGTTTGCCGACTGCCTTGTGAACGAGAACGGCGGAAACCGATGAATCCACACCACCGGAAAGCGCACAGAGCACTTTTTTGTCGCCGATCTTCTCCCGGAGGTGTACAATCATATTGTCCACGAACGAGGACATCCGCCATGTCCCGGTACAGCCACAGACACCATACAGGAAGTTTCTGATCATCGTCATGCCTTCGGGCGTGTGCAGCACTTCGGGATGGAACTGAACAGCATAGATCTTTTTGTCCGGATTTTCGAGCGCGGCAAACGGGCAGCCGGGTGTTGCCCCCGTGGCACAGAAGCCCCCGGGAAGTTCACTGATGTAGTCGCCGTGACTCATCCAGCAGGAGGTTTCCTTCGGGATTCCGGCAAAGAGCAGGCTTTCACAGAGAGACAGCGGGGTTTTGCCATACTCCCGGGTCAGAGCAGTTGCCCCGGAAGAAACTTTTCCGCCGAGCGTGAATGCGGTCAGCTGTGCACCGTAGCAGATGCCGAGAATCGGAATACCGAGAGAGAAGATACCTGCATCCACACGGGGAGCGCCTTCTGCATACACGGAAGCAGGACCGCCGGTGAAGATGATGCCCAGGTAGTTTCCGGCAATGATCTCGTCAAGCGAAACCGTGCAGGGTTTCACCTCACAGTAGACGTTTGCCTCACGGATGCGGCGGGCAATCAGCTGATTGTACTGGCCGCCGAAGTCAAGGACAAGAATGGATTCCATGGTTTACTCTTTGCGGGTGTGGTTTTCAAGACTGGCTTTGACAAAGCCGACGAACGGTGCCGAGGGACGGGTCGGACGGGACCGGAACTCGGGGTGGAACTGGGTTGCAACAAAGTACGGGTGACCCGGCAGCTCAAGAGCTTCCATGCGGCGTCCGTTCCGTCCCACAAACCGCAGACCTTTCGCCTCGATCTCCTCAATGTATTCGGGGTTGACCTCGTAGCGGTGACGGTGGCGTTCGATCACTTCGGTTGCACCGTAGAGTTCGGCGAGCTGCGAATCAGCCGCAAGCTGAACCGGATAGTCACCGAGCCGCATCGTACCGCCGAGATCATCGACGCCTTCCTGCTCAGGCAGGAGGGCGATGACCGGCGTTCCGTCGCCAATCTCTGCGCTGGTTGCATCGCGGTATCCGACAACGTTGCGGGCGAACTCGATAACGGAGAGCTGGAAGCCGAGACACAAACCGAGCAGCGGATTGTTGTGTTCGCGGGCGTAGGTTATTGCACCGATCATTCCTTCGATGCCGCGGTTGCCGAATCCACCGGGAATGAGGATTCCGTCAAGATCGGCAAGGTCAGCGTTTGTGTACTGTTCTGCATCGAGCCACTCAATAACAACCTCGGTTGAGAGCTGGCGGCCTGCATGCTTGAGCGCTTCCTTGATGGAGATATAAACATCTTCGACACCGTATTTGGTGATGATACCGATTCTGACGCGGTTGGTGTACTCGCGGGAGACGAGAGAGTACCAGCTGTTGTCAGGTTTTCGGGGAGAGAGCTTTAAAAGCGGCAGAAGAATATCCGCCATTCCTTCCTTTTCCAGCTCCATTGGAACAAGGTAGGTGTCGGGAGCAGTTGTGGCACTAATAACGGCAGAGACATCGACATCGCAGAAAGAGGAGATCTTGCGTTTGGTGGAGAGTGAGACCGGCAGCGTACTTCGGCCGACGATGAGATCGGCTTCCAGACCCAGCTCCCGCAGTGCTTTGACAGAGTGCTGCGTAGGTTTGGTTTTGAGATCACCCATGGTGTCTGCCGGAAGCAGGGTTACATGAACGAGAACGAAGTCTCCGTTGCCGTACTCCCAGTGCATCTGGCGGACAGCTTCCAGGAACGGCATGCTTTCAATGTCGCCGACCGTCCCGCCAACCTCAACAATACAGATCTCTGCATGGTTGCCGTCTTTGTCGATCCAGTTCTCTGCGGCATATTTGATTCTGTCTTTGATCTCGTCGGTGATATGCGGAATTATCTGGACGGTTGCCCCGAGATAGTCGCCGTGGCGCTCCTTCTGAATAACGGAGGAGTAGATCTTTCCGGTGGTCAGGTTGTGGTCGCTGGTGAGTTCAATGTCAAGGAACCGCTCATAGTTTCCCAGATCAAGGTCAGCCTCGCCTCCGTCCTTTAGCACGAAGACTTCACCGTGCTGGGCCGGGTTCATGAGGCCCGCGTCAATGTTTAAGTACGGGTCGATCTTGACGGAGGTTACGTGATAGCCTCTATTGATGAGAATTCGTCCGATGGACGCAGCGGTGATACCTTTGCCAAGGCCGCTCATCACACCGCCGGTTACAACTACATACTTCACTCTTGTGTCCCCGCAGTTTCAAATTTAATAATGCTTCTTATATTGGAGGGCCGAGGTATTGAAAGTGAGGGATTGGTCTGGGAGGAAAAAGAGACGTGATTACTCACAGCAGGCGTCTCTTCATGCAGAATTGAACTATATAAAGACAACAAAAATCAGAGTACTCATCCATGGATCTGCAAAAATGTCCAACAGCGCCGAAATACTCTTGTCGGTAAAAAACAACATACCACTCAGGGATGGGATCAACTTCGGACGAAACAGTGGAGCTGGTATACGACATCAGGGACGGGCTGCCAAAAGAACCGGACGATCCTTACGAAAAAGTGTTCTTCTATCAATGCCTTCTTGAAGCATTAACAAAATTACAGGCGGAATACACGTGTCGACGGGACAGAGAGATTCAGAAAATCTGGACGGAAAAGATCAGAAGTCCCGCATACCAGCTGGTGATTCCCGTACGAAAACGACGCAGTGTTGATGTTGCAAAACTTCGAGTTCTCTATCCGGAGCTTTACGACGAGTTTGCGTACATCAAACCCTACGATATCATAAAGATATTTGGAAGAAAATCCCTCCGGACAGCAGCTATTCAGCTCATCGGGGAGGAAGAGACACGACAGTATGAAGCTGTGAATGTAACCGAGATCGCAGAAAAACTTACCGCTGACGAGCTAAAGTCCTGCGTAACATAACATATACGGAAACAGAACAGACCCCGGTTGTCAAACAAAAAAGAAGGAGATATTAGAATACCAGCCGGACATACTCGGTAATTTTTTTCCGGACCGAATCGTCTTCTCTGCCGAACTCCGCAAGACAGGATCGCATCTCCTCTTTTACTGCGGAAATATCAGTGCCGGATACGGAAAGGGAAAAAGAATCGCCATCACCGAGGTCGATAGTGCAAGAGAGAGTGATCGGGATTGATGCTGCATGCGGGACGGCGGAAGCAGCTGAGGATTCCCCGAAGGACGCGAGGAAGGGACGCGGGTCAAGGAGAACGGATGAGTCAAAGATGTTGTCTCCTGCAAACATCCGGAGAACAGCAGTATTCGCACCCGGGGTCAGTGGAACGGCAGCACGAATGACTGCCGCATCAAATCTTTTTGCAAGCACGGCCTGCACGATCTCTTCGGGATCGGAGAGGGCACCGTCGGAGACGAGGAGCACAATGTTTCTGATGTCCGGTACAGCAGCAAGGTTCTGTCCTGCGAGATTTGCGGCATGGGCAAGTGAGGAGAGATAACCGCCTGACGGCAGGTCCGTCCACTCAACTTCGCCTGCCGGAACAGGTTCTGGGCCGAGATGCCACATGACAGTGTCGGAGTAGCGGAGGATGCGTATCGGAAGGTCGGCTGGCAGAGCTGCGATGAACTTTTTCACGGGCAGGTTTGCGGCGGCAGTTCTGCCGCCCTCAAACATGCCGGCACAGTCCACGAGAAGAGTTAGGACTGTCTTCATGAAATCATCTCCCGGACAGTTGCGGCAAGGGTGTCGATCTCGCTTTCGGTGTTGTAGAAGGCAATGCTTGCCCGGATGGTTCCGTCAGGACAGCCGAGCTGACGCATCAGCGGTTCGGCACAGTGCATGCCGGACCGCACCATAATACCGCCTTCATCGTCCAGATACGCAGCGGCCTCATGCGAGGGAATGCCGTCAATGGTAAAGGAGACAACGCCGATGCGCTGAATCGGGTCGGAGGGTGCATAAATCTGCACACCGGGAATGGCGGAGAGCTTTTCAATCAGCCTGCTGCACAGTTCCCGTTCCCGTGCTTCGATCTGCTCCATACCGATCTCTTTGAGGAATGCGGCAGCCTCTCCAAGGCCGATGCCTCCCGCGATGTTCGGTGTTCCGGCTTCATATCTGTGGAAGCCTTCCGCCGGAGTGAAACCATAGTCGGTGACATGTTCGACCATGCCTCCTCCGAGAAACAGTGGCTCTAAGATCGGTTCTTTCATCCAGAGAACGCCGGTTCCGGTAGGGCCGCACATTTTATGGCCGGAGAAGGAGAGGAAATCCGCACCAAGAACCCGGACATCAACCGGCATGTGGGGGACGGACTGGGCAGCATCAACAGAAAGGAGAGCACCGTATCTGCGGCAAAGTCCGGCGATCTCTGCGACCGGCACGACAGTGCCGGTCACATTCGATGCCTGTGTCACGGCAACCAGCCGGACGGAGTCGTCCATTGCTGCAGCGAACGCGTCCATGTCAAGCGTGATGTCGGGGCGAAGACCAACAATCCGGAGTGTGACGCCGGATTTTTCCAGGGCACGCCAGGGAAGGAGGTTTGAGTGGTGCTCAAGAGCGGTGGTTACAATCACATCGCCAGGCTGCCATTCAAGTCCACGGGCGATCATGGTAACGGCTTCGGTGGTGTTTTTCACGAATACCGTGGTGCCTCCTGCCCCGTTGATGAGGGCAGCAACCTTTTCGTGGGCATGCCAGTACTTCTGGCTTGCAATTCTCGTCAGCCGGTGAACACCCCGACCGACATTTGCCCGGTAGTTGCGTTCAAACTGGTCCATGACCGCAAGCACACACTCGGGAGCAAAGGAGGTTGCAGCGTTGTCAAGATAAATCAGATCGCCGATCATGGGGAACTGATTTCTCAGAGACTCCCAGTCGGGGACAACGGAGGCGGCAAAGTCTCCGCCGGCATCGCTGTCGGTGTCCACGATGTCGCCGGTTTTGCCTTCCGGCATGAGATGGGCAACAGAGGCAGGGGTACTGCGCTTCACCGGTTTTTCGGAGAGATCAAGACCCGCATCCCGGACAAGTTCCTTCATCTTGGGCGGGAGTTCCTTCCATCGCCACAATCCCCAGCTGATGAACTCGGACGGGAGACCGCGGTCTGCAGCCCAGCGGGTGAGGAAACCGTCCCACCGTGCGGCCATCTCAGGGTGGGTTTCGTGCATCGTTGCAAGTTCAGATTCGAGCATGGCGGGACAGAGATAACAGCCGATACGTTCATATCCGCGGTCATACAGCGGATTGTACGGAACTTCCCGCAACCAGAGGTAAAGGAAGACATCAAGCGCCCGCCAGGAGCGAATGGGAGATAGGTTAATCTGCAGAGGGTTATTCGGATTCCGGGAGACAGCGTCAAGCGAGGCGCGGCTCCACGACTCGTACCAGCGGTTGCCCTGAACGGTTATGCAGGGGCCGGTTTCGGCGAGATGGATTTTCAGAGGGTTAAGTTTGAGGAGTTTGCAGCACCAGCGGTGATCTTTGCCGGGAGGACCGGCTTTTTCAACGGCCTGCCAAAAGTCGCCGGCTTTCTGAATGAAGCGGATGTTTTGGCTCCGGACGAACTCAATGGTTTCAGGGAACTCAAGACCGGTATCGATGAAGAATGCATCGGTAATACCAGCCTTCTGCGCAATGTTCCAGACGGCGGTACTGTCTTTTCCGCCGGAGAAGGAGCAGTTCGCCGCAGGGGCGAGGCTGAGATTTTGTTTGATCTCACGAACAGCAGTGCGTTCCATGTTTTTGAGATGGAAAGCATTTTTCTCCACCACATCAGCCCATGACGGGTTTGCCATGCCGAGTTTCGGCTGTACGCTGACAAGTTCTTTGATGCGGACTGCGCCGTCTTTTAGGATGCCGGTACCGTACTTGGATTTGTACTTGAGAATGACCACACCGTCCGTCGCCTCCAGTACAGTGACGGCGACTTTTTTTCCACCGAGTCTGCCTGCGGGAAGATCGGAGGCCGCGGTTTCAAGGTCAATGATGTTTTTATCAGCTTTTCCGATGAGATAAGGAAGGGCTTCTGCCTCAATATCAAGCCGGAAGGTACGGGTGACGGGGTCGAACCAGAGCCAGGCAAACCGGACACCGTTTGCGATGATGAGATCGTTCCGGTCAAGACCGCCTGCTTTGTTGAAGATCATCACATGCGGGAGCGTAATGCGGGGGCCGAACCGGTCACGGATGAGGGTTTGGAGGAGATCATGATCGGCCTTGAGAACGGGACGAATATCATAGGGCTGCTGGAGAGGTATTTTCTTGGCCTCGGTTTTGCATGAGCAGGTTTTTGCAACGAGCGGGACGTTGCAGTGCGGACACCAGTAAAGATGTTTGGTGAGATAGTCGTCACTGTCAGCGGCGACATAATAACCAGGTTTAATCTCTTTTCGCGGGGTTTTCTCTGCGGGCTTTTTGGTCTGTGGTTTTTTTTGCGGACGATTTTTTCGCTGGTGCGGATATTTTTTGTATTCGTGCGGCACAGTGAGAATATATTGGTCAGAATTGCTATTTCTAATCTGAGGTTCATCCGTACCGGTGCAGATGAAATGCATGAGCCTCAGAGAAACGCCCCAACCCACGCCACTCTTCGGGACTGCGACCACAGCGGCTGAGGAGGGAGGAGAAACAACTCAGGCGCATATGAGTAATGAAAAATTCAGTTAGAAGAAATCAAACTCCTCATCATCGACCTCCTCCAGGAGGAAAGCCGTATCATAGACCTCGGAAAGGTACTTAATGAAGAACACTGTAATCGGCACAAGCGCAAAGATGTAGAGAACATACAGCACCACCATAACAACAATATTGTTTGAAAACAACTGCGAAAGCGATACCACCACAAACGTCACCATCAGGTAGAGAATACTCATAACCACCAGAGACAGAATGTAGTCGTACCAGCCGATCTTGCTGATAATCCCTGTGATCGTCTTCAGACTCACTGCCTCGCGGATAGAACCTGTTCTACATAGATGCGTAATACCAATAAATGCAAACAGAAGAACAATCAGTGTCGTAATAAACTGAACAGCAGCATAGGAAAAGACCGTTCCCACATAGATCATCCCTTCCGTACCAAGGAAATCCGCGGTTGAGTACATCCCCGTATCCGGGAAGAAGTACATAAAGAGCAGCATATAGATTACCGAGATGATGATCAGCGGAATTGCATAGATGATAACGGTAATATTGATTCTCCAGCCGTTAAAGAACAGTCCCCAGAGGTTCCCCGTATCCGGCATTGAATCGCCGGAACGGAACAGACGGTAACAGTACCCCTGCATCAGCGGAACAAAGAAGATGCAGGAAAATCCAAGCAGCAGAGCAAGAAATTGCAAAAGACCCGAAAGAACTTCACGGGTAAACCCGAAGTCCGGGCCGACAAGAAGGCTCACCAGAATCGGCAGAACAATCAGCTGCAATGCAATCGTTGCTGCAATGAATCCCACAATAACCGGGCCGATAATATAGAAGAACACAGCACCACCCACCGCGGGAACTGCGTAATACTGAAGAAGGCATTTTTCGTGAAGTTGTAGGCATTCGTAATGATCTCTGCATGTTCCATTGTAGCTGTTCTCTCTTAGGATACTATTATGCGGTTTTCTTATAAGATAATTGGCACGATGACGCACCCGCTTTTTTAAGAGGACAGAGGTTCAAGAAATAAGTATGGGCATTTTAGGCCAGCTTGAACGGGCATTCGGCGTCTGGTACCCCGATCCCGATGCAGACCCGGACGACACAAATCCTGTCGTGGCCGTAGCGTTCCGCGAGTATGTCATGAACCGGCTGGGCGATGCATACTCCGTTGCCGACCGTGAAGAGCGCGCAGTAGGTGAACCGGATCTGGTCTGCGTCCGTAACACAGACGAGGCGCGGTTTGATCTCATCACCTGTTTTCGGAGCAGAATGTTCGTCGGCGAGGACGGCGAAGCCTATCTGCCGTGGATCACTCCCGAGACATATGCCGCTTGCCAGACCTACGCGGCAGCCGAGCAAAATCCCTGCTTTGTCATTATCGGTCTGCACGGATTTGCGGATGAACCGAAGTTTTTGTTCGCAGTACCACTCACAGAAGCCGTTCCCAACCTTCCCCGGGCGGTTTTGCAGAAGTACGAAGTCAAAAAAGATACAGAACTACTCTGATTCATGAAACTGCAGACCATTTTCCGCATGTCGCTGTTTTTGGGTGCGTTTTCAGCGATGGCCCTCTCCAACGCGGTTGTGCCGGTCTTGAACAGTATCGCACCCGATCCAGGAATGCAGGGGGCGGTGTACTCGGCCTACTTCCTCGGCGCATTTCTCATGGTGTTCCCTGCCGGGTGGCTGTCGGACAGATTCGGGAGGACACCGCTGGTACGGATCGGGCTTTTCGGGACACTCATATCAGCTGTTGTTCTGTGGGTTTCCTATCCTGATCCGGCAGCGGCAGTGGCACTCCGGTTTGCGGAAGGGTTGTTCACAGGGATGTTCGTCTCCGCTGCAATGGCGTTCGTCAACTCGGCGGCGGATCACCGCAGACTTGCCGGCGGGTTCGTTGCGCTGATGAACGTGGGCATGGTTGCAGGACTTGTCGTGAGCGGCTGGCTTGCATCCGTGCAGGCCTATGCAGGTGTTCTGGTATTTGGAATACTTACGGGGGCGGCAGGACTGCTGAGCTTGGGACTTGCGGATGATGTGCTTGCACAGGAAAATGTTCTGCCGTTTGCGGCGGTGAAGGATATTGCGGTGTATCACAAATGGTTGTGGGCAGCCCTCTTTGTGTTCTGCGGAACGACTGGTGTTGTCATCTCCGCGTATCCAGAGCTGTCCGGCGAAACGGCTGATGTGACCGGTGTGGTAACGGCGCTGATGAGTGTTGCAACGGCGGTGTTTGTATATGCGGCATCACGGATGCGGACCACCGACTCGATTTCGGTTGTACGGGTCGCAGGCATTCTGCTCGCAGTTTCCGTACCAATTGTACTGGTGCATCCGATCGGAATGATCTTTGTTGGCGCCGTGTTTGGCGTGATAACGGCGGCTGTTCTGAACTATCTTGCGGAGACAAAAAAACCGCAGGGAGTGATGAACGGGATGTTCAATATGATGCAGTATGCGGGAATGGCAGCTCTGCCGTTCGTCGCAGGAATGCTGGTGATGCCTGCTGGGTATGTCGGGGTGTTTCTGATCGTTGCGGCACTGAATGCGGCGGCGGGACTGCTGGTCGTCCGTTGCCCGTGTTATGTGCGGTGAAAAAAAGAACCACAAAACATTTTTTCGACGACATCAGGGATAAAAAAAGGAATTAGTGTCTTCTGACTGCCAGAAGAGCAATAGCTCCAAGTGCTCCGGCAGCTGCAATCAAACCAAAGCCGGGCGACGGAGTCGGTGTTGGGGCAGTGGTAGGAACAGTGGTCGCCACAGTGGTTGCCGCGGTTGTCGGGACAGCAGTTGGCACACTCTGGTTGAAAACTACAAACTGCTGGGATGCGGTCACACCTGTTTTAATACCGGTTACCGTAACTTCATACTGGGAAGAGTGCAGCGGGTTTACGGAGAAGCTCCAGAAGTTCTGGCCATTTGCTGTTCCCTGCTGAATAATCACGCTACCGGAATCTCCCTGCGACCAAGATGCAGAGTCCTGTGCATTGGCTTCTTCTTTGCTCATGGGCCAGAAGGCGGCTACACGGACATCGACAAGAATATTATCTCCTACCGCAAGGTTGGTGGTTCCGGAAACCGTAAAGGGTGTGCCCATGTACTGGGTACCAATCGGGTTGATGGTAATTGTCGGATAGTCAATGGTGAAGGTGAAGGTCTGGGAAAGGTCAGGGATGTTCGGGCTTTTCAGCATCTGTTCG
>JAISHD010000027.1 GCA_031262705.1 Methanocalculaceae archaeon
TCGAAGTTGATGTACTGGAAGGGACACGCATGAATGCAGAATCCGCACAGCATGCAGTCGCCCTGATTGAGTTTCAGTTTTCCGTTCTCGATCAGAATTGCATCCTCTTTACAGTAGTACCCGCAGGTGCCGCAGCCGGTGCAAAGTCCCTCATTGCGCACCGGTCGGCGGAGTCCGGTAATTCCTATCTCATTCAACCGCTCACTGGTACATCCGTTCGGGCAGCCGGAGATAGCAATACGAACTTTTACCGGCATCTCCTTGCCGAAATGTTTCTCATCAAGTTTCTTGGCAAGCGAAAGTGTATCGATGACAGAATACTTACAGTTTGCATTCCCGAGGCATGCAGTGACATTCACAACCTCGTTACGCTCTGCACCGATCGGAGTTCCGTTCTTCTCAAGATCCGCAAGGAGCTCATCCAGGATCTCAGGACCCACATGGAGCAGCTCAATCGTCTGCCGGGTGGTTAAATGCGTATCCTCAATACCGTATTTCTTTGCGATCTCCGCAATTCCTGCAAGTGCCTCCACACCCAGCATGCCGGCGGGCGTTCGGAGCCGGATAATATAGTGCTCATTATCCCGTTCGGGGATAACACCGCCTTTGAGATAGAGATTTGGATCTGCCATTGTACTCGATTATTGGAGAAGGGATGATAAAAGAATTGTCTTTACTGCAGGTTTGGAAAAAATGGATTGGAAAACCAGTCACGCACGGGTACAGGTAACTTTCAGCGGAACAGCCGTCTTCACCGTGTACATTGCCATACATCCGGCAAGTGCGTCCTCTTTGAGCTGTGCAACTTCAGCGTCTGATGCTGAAGTTTTGACATTGAAGTTGATACGGTACTCATCAACAAGCGGCTGGTCGCCGAGCTTAAACTGGGCGTGATAGTCGAGATCAGCTTCAATAGTAGTGCTGAGGCTATCGATCTTGATCCCTTTCTTCTCCGCTGAGGTCATGAAGGTTGCAGAAGCGCAGCCTGCAATCCAGAAAAGACCAAATGACATCGGAGACGGGCTGACGCCCGGTCCTGCAAAGTTCGGGTGGGAAAGAGTCAGGACAAACGGTTCACCGGTGGTTTTTGCAGTTGCAGTGAACTGTGGTCCGGTTTCGTCAAAGAGCCAGGTTCCCTCCATTTTGGTGGTGAACTTTGCTTCTTCATCATTGGCTTTGATGTCTGCTTCGTATTGTTTGACCTGTGCAATGTCGATGTTATTGAGTGACATGGTGTTCTCCCTTAAGGTGTGTGGTGTGTCTTTTTTAGAGTTTGGCTGGTGACAAGGTGATGAGGTAGCAGTCGTCTCCCTCCTCGGAAGCACTGACGGCATATCCGTTTGTCGGAAACGCTCCTTCCACCGTTTTCACCTGTGTTGCAGTCCCGTAGAAACTGAATGGCTCTGTTGGATCGTGTTTTTTCAAGGAGACCTTGAGCCTGAGCATCAGGTACGTACAGGACTCATTGCGATAGTCGGGGATCATTGTTCCCTAACAGATTGACGCTGTTAGTTCTTAGTAATGGTGATTTCCCAGAGTCCATTTTCGATAAGTTTTACTTCGGATTTCCATCCCTTCTGATTTGCGTACTCAGGAATGGAGCCGGTTGCGGCGGGGCCGTGATCGCAGAGAACTGTAACCGTGCTGCCGCTCGGCATGTTTTTCATTTTCTGATCGACGGAGAGTACGCAGAATGGGCATACTTTTCCGGTAATGTCTAATTTTTCTGTCATGGCTTATTCACCTTAGAGGCCGATTGCTTTGAATACTTCAATGATCCAGGGGGAGACAAGTGCAGTGAAGATGACTGCTCCGGCAAGCATGCCAACCACAAAGACCAAGGACTTGAGATTTCCTTCCGAGGTCATGACAAGCTGACGAAGCGGACATCCTCCAAGAAGCGTTCCGATAAGTCCGACGAAGATACCGCCGATGATCATGAGAACGATAACTCCTGCTACACTGACTGCAGGTGCTCCTCCGATTGCGGTGAGAAGCTGCCCGTCCTGGAGACACCAGAGGAAGCTTGGAATTGCTGCCGGGACAAGCAGGGAGAAGATGAGGTAGAAGGCAAATGCAGAGATGATGAGTGCCACGTATCCTTTCAGAAGACGGGTCTGACGGAAGAGCAGATAATCGCGGATACCACCGATGGAACAGAATCCGCTTCTCTGACCAAACCATCCGATCACAAGGCCGAGAATGATTGTTGCAATCGGAACGAGGAGTACTGCTGTTTCTTTGGGAATTAAAAATCCGTCAATCATTTTTATGCCTCCATTCTCTTAAGAGCGATCTTGATGCCGATGAAGATACCGATGATGATTGCGATAAGTCCGAAGACTGCCACGAGATCACCGTAGCCGATGCGAAGTGCAAGACGATATGGGCATGCTCCCATACAGAGGGCGAAGATCATAAAGAGGATACCTCCGATTCCATAGGCGAGATAACTCTTTGCGTCACCTTTCTTGACACGGAACTCTTTGTAGAGAGCTGCTGCAGCAATCGCACCGACGAGGACGCCGATGATGGTTAAGACCGGCAGGGTTCCCGCGGCAACAGCGTTTGCGGAGAAGGGTGCAAGGAAAAGGTTGCTTCCAGTGAGGGAGTTGTACACGTAGTTGATTAAGTCACGACTGTGACAGGCAACGCAGAATCCGTAAGCCTGTGGTCCGCCGGCGGCGAACAGGAGGGCCTGGATAAGTGCTGCGGCAAAGCCGATCACGGCTCCGCCAACGAGCGGCATCTTGAGGTAAGAGTCCAGCCCTTTTTTTTCATCAGAACTATTAGCTACCATAGCTGTATTTCCTATTCGAATGGATTCGATATCAATGTTGGTAGAAATGATTTTATAGTGGATATGGCATTGATTTTTGATTTTGTTCTAATTAATATATGTATCACAAGTAATTTATATGGGATGCACCCTGGATTCCTGTTCCATGTTGTAAATAAATGGAAAAGTTCAGGGGGTGCAGCGGCTGATTCTGCCGAGAGTAACGATCGTGTTTCCGGTGATCCGGTGCAGGGCCAGTCCTGCGTCATCTGCCGCAGCAACCGCTGCGGATGTAGCCTCCGCGTTGGTTGCTGTGAGGGGTATTTTTGCGAGAACCGTTTTTCGGACTGTTTCTGCAACGATGTTTCCTGAAAAGAGGAGATAGGTTCTGGAAAAATCGATGTTGTGTGCGAGTCCCCAGCCGATGATACGGTCTGCCGCGTTCTGGGAGGTGAGATCCTCTGCGGCGGTGAGAAGGGTTCCGTCTTCTGCGAATAGTGCTGTGCTGTGCCAGCTGGTTTTTGGGAGATGTTCAGTACTTCTGCGAAGCTGTTGCTCTGACACAAAGAGGTCTGATGTGATGTTTCCAAGTCTTCCGGAGTCGAGGAAAGAGGATGCACCGCCACATCCGGCAAGGACGGTCTTTCGCGAAAGAAGAATTTCAAAGGGGTTGGCGGTAACAACACTGGTCTGCGGGCCATCGGTGTGAATCGAGCTGATGTCTGTGTACGTTTCAATGACGCGTTCGGTGTAGAGCTGGCCGACAACGAGGTCGGTCGGATTCTCTGCTGAGGTCATGATTGTCATAGCGGCACGGCCGTTGACGATGATCTGCACGGGGTTTTCGTTTTTCAGGTTTGTCATGATTATTTCACCATTCCGGCAATTTCTTCGGTTGTTGCAATCAGCATGTCGATGTCGTCCTCGGTATTGTAGCAGTATGCGCTTGCACGGACTGTTCCGCCGTTGAGGTTGAGAGCGTGCATGAGCGGCTGACAACAGTGTTCGCCGGAACGGACCATGATACCTGCGGCCTCATCGAGGAGATAGGCAACTTCATGAGGATGGACGCCGTCCACGGTGAAGGAGACTGTACCGATGAGGGGTGTGTCGTCCGGAGTGAAGACGCGGATGCCGGGTATTTCTGCAAGGCCTCGGACCATGCGGCGGGCGAGTGCCGCGCTGTGGTCAGCGACGTTTTTCATGCCGAGGGTTGTGAGATAGCGTGCCGCTTCGGCAAGACCGATCGCACCGATCACGTTGGGGGTTCCTGCCTCGTAGCGCCCGGGGCTGCTTACTGCAGTGAAGGATGTCCCGCTGACATTCTGCACCATGCCGCCTCCGGTACAGAGCGGAGCAGGAACGTTGTCTCCTGTGACATCCGGACTGATCCAGAGGCCGCCTGTCCCCATCGGTCCGAGCATTTTGTGGCCGGAGAAAGAAAAGTAGTCACAGCCGAGCTGTTCAAGATTGAGGGGAAGATGGGGGGCTGTCTGTGCTCCGTCGAGATGAAGGAGGATATCTTTGTCTTTACAGATGTCGGCGATTTCCTTTGCCGGGGCGATGGTGCCGAAAACGTTTGAGGCGTGGCCGAGGGCTATGAGACGGGTGCTTTTGGTGATGCAGGATTCGATGTCAGCGACAGAAACCGTTCCTGCGGTACTTTCTACGATGTCGATTCCGTTGATGAGGTGATCGTTTTTCAGCCGGTACCATGGGAGGAGGTTGGAGTGATGGTCCTGGAGGATGGTGATGATGCGGTCGGTTTTGTTCCAGTGAATGCCGCGTGCGACGATGTTCGCCGCTTCAGTGGTGTTTTTGGTGAAGGCGAGAGTTCCCTGCCCGCCGCCGAGAAATCGTCCGAGTGTTTCGCGTGCTTCCTGGTACTGATGGGTTGCCATACGGGAAAGACGGTGAATGCCGCGACCGACATTGGCGCGGTAATGATATTCTGCGGTTGTCTGGGATTCGACTACCTGACGTGGTGAGAGAGAGGTTGCGGCGTTATCAAGATAGATAAGTTTTGAAAGGACAGGGAAGTCGCATCTGATAGAGTCGGGATTGAGGGGTGGCATATGGTTGTTGGAGATTTTGGTTTTTATTCTCCATAAAGGTTACAACTGATCTTATATGTGGGTTGATTGATGGTAAATTGATATTTATTTCTGCCGATGTGTCTGAAGTAATGGTTTATATAGAATTATGAGTTAAATATCTCTACAATGACGAAGCACAGCGAATACATGGAGGCATTCTTCGGCGTCGAGCTGTATAAGAAGTTCGAAGATGTTCTCGGGGATCTGGAGAATATTGAGCTGGATCTGAAGGATATTTCCAAGGAGGTCGGGCGTCTCGGCGGAAAGATGGAGGACGAGGATCGTCTTGGTACCGCACGTGAGATGCGGGCCGCAACCTATGAGTCTGCGCAGCAGGTGCGGGATGTGAGGACGTTCCTTGATTTCTATTTCACCCAGAGTCAGGAGTTGTCGCAGATCATTCTTGAACGTGATGCGTACATGCTGCTGTATCAGATCTTTAAGTGGGATACAAATGATGTGCGTGATCTCCGCGGCTGGATCCGTGACTTCAATCATGTGTGCAAGACGATTGGATACCGATCTGAGGATCTTCTGAACCTGAACCGGCTGACGGCGACACCCATACCGGAAGATGTTGTCCGCTATCCGGTGTATGCGGTGGACAAGCACGGTTACTGTCTGTGCGGCAAGAACTGCGATGATATTATGTACATTGATGAGATCCGCGAGGAGATGGAAGAAAGGAAAAAGAGTGCCTGAAACCGAGAATATTTATTTTTGTCGGGTGATAAGAGTTTATGGCAAAATATCTGTGCATTTTCTGCGCCTATATCTATGATGAGGCTCTGGGCGATCCGAAGCATGGTATTCCGGCAGGGACAAAGTATGAGGATATTCCGGATACATGGAAGTGTCCTACCTGTATGATTCCGAAGAGCAAACCCGGTCTTTTCAGAAAGATCGAGGATTAACCAGTCCCCGATTTTTCCGGTAAATATTTTCTTTTGGTTTTTTTGTTTTAACCGCTCTTTTTACATCAGCACCTGATAATAGTTCGGACAAAGATACAACACAATCCGTGCCTGTCTCCTCATCCAGATCCTTCTCCTCCTCCGGCGACGGATCCAGCAGATTATAAAACTGATCGATACTGCTGATATGTACATCGATCAGAATCGATCTGTTTTCCTGAACATATGCAGGTACCTGCAACTTTACCGGGAGATTCACAGTTTCCCCTCCCGCGCAAGAACACCCCCCGTCACCACCTGACCGCAGGAGATACACCCGTCACCGAACGGATACCGGGAATTGATCACACAACGGATACCCGCAGCAGAAAGCTCCGCAAGAATCGTCTCACGGATCGACCGGTTAATCGCAACACCGCCGGAAAGTGCAGCCGTTGCAATACCTGTCCGCTCCGCCGAACGGACGGCCAGCTCCGCAATCCCTTTTGCAAGCGCGGTCTGAATCGTCGCCGCCGCATCATCGACCCTCATGCCGCGCTCCAGCCCGGCCCGGACGTCCTGCAGAATCTCTGAGGTCATCAGAACATCAGCCCCGTCGCTGCCGGAGACAATCCGGGGTTTGAGCGGCTGCGGCGTTCCCCGTGCAGCATACGCCTCAAGAACCATCGAAGGTTCCCCGTCGTAGGTACGCTCGCGGCAGATGCCGAGAAGCGCCGCCGCTGCATCCAGCACACGGCCTGTTGACGTCGTCGCGGGGCTGTTGAACCGCTTCGCCGCAGCCTGCGCAAGCACCCGGAGAGACACATCATCCCATCCCCGCCTGGCAAGCAGAGAGAGTGTCGCCTCGTCGGGAAGAATCCCGTACAGCATCCGTTCCGGAAACGCAGTCGCCAGATCGCCGCCCGGCATCAGAACCTGCTCAAGATGTCCTGTCCGGACATATCCGTTCGCAGGCGATCCCGTCAGAATCTCGCCGCCCCAGATCGTTTCATCGGTTCCGTACCCCACACCGTCAATCGCAATACCGACCACCTCCTCCGTCGTCACTGACGCAATATGCGCACAGTGATGCTGCACCGGACAGAGCACCGCTCCTGATTCCTCCGCAAGATCGCGGGCAAGACGGGTACTCAGAAACTGCGGATGCAGATCATGGGCAATAATCTCCGGCATTGCTCCCGTCAGAGACGTAAGCTTCGCAATCGTCTCCTCAAGATACGCAACCGTTGCAGGATTCCTGATATTTCCGATATGCGGCGACGTCACCACAAACCCGCCCTTATAGATCGTTGCGTTTGCGTTCAGTTCCGGCCCCACGCCGAGAATCTGCCGCTCCCCTAAGTCCATCGCCGTCCGCAGCGGTGCAAGACCCCGCGACATACGGATAATATACCCGTCCCGCACCACCGAATCATCGCACCGGTTCACAATCTCACGGTCATGCGAGAGGATATACTCTGCAACATTTCCCATCCGCTCGGAGATGTAGGAGGTCTCCGTAATCATCGGTGTTCCCGGCGCATTCGCACTCGTCATCACCAGCAACGGGTGCTGCAGATGCCCGAACAACAGATGATGCAGACCCGTATAGGGCAGCATTACTCCGAGGTTATGCAGTTCGGACAACTCGGTATGCGCCGCCGGATCAACCTTATCCAGAATCATAATCGGATGCACCGGCCCTTCCAGCATCTCCCGCTCCGCATCTGTCGGCGGGACCACATACGCTGCGAGTGACTCCGGCTGCATCATCACTGCAAGAGACTGATGCGGCCGCCCGAGCAGCTGCTTTAAGCGGTCTGCCTGCTCCTCAACACAGCAGATATGATATCCTCCCACCCCGCGAACTGCAACAATATGTCCGGCATCCAAAAGTTCCGCGGTGGTTCGGATCGGTTCGTCCGTCGCAACCACCGCACCCGAGGCTGTCAGAAGCGACAGCTGCGGCCCGCAGCTGCTGCATGCAATCGTCTGCGCATGATGCCTGCGGCTCTTTGGACTTCCGTACTCTGCATGGCAGTCATCGCAGGGAGGAAACACCTCCATCGACGTCCGTTCCCGATCGTAGGGAACCGCACGAATAATACTGTACCGCGGCCCGCAGTCCGTACACGACGTCGCCCAGTACCCGTAGTACCGGCTGGAAGGGTTCATAATATCGGCAAGGCAGGAGTCGCAGGTTGCAATATCCGCCGGAATGAATCCTGTCCGTGCCCCGTCCGTGCTCGGCAGAATCGAAAACCCTTCCCCGGCAACCTCCCCCTCCGGCAGCGGCTCAACCGTTACCGAATCAATAACCGCCATCTTCGGCCCCGCCGACACCTCACGGCAGAACGCATCGAACCGGTCGCCACAGGCGGTAATCTCCACTTCACTGCCGTGATTGATCACCGTTCCCGCGACACCGAACCGCACGGCTGCTGCATACACAAAGGGGCGGAACCCCACACCCTGAACAATACCGCGCACTATGATTCTGCCGCAACGCATTTACTCACTCAAAAACCATTATAGAATTACAACTAATATAAGTGTAGGGTTTCTGCACCAGAAACCAGGAAGAAACTATGCCCGACGATCCCTTATCCAATATACTCAGAAGCAAGCGTGAGACCACACGCTTCCAGGTCCTCGTAGAAGTCGCGGAACACCAGCCGTCCATCCGCCAGCAGGAGATCGCCGAAAAACTCGGTGTCACCCCGCAGGCTATCTCCGAATACGTCCGCGACCTTGCCGAGGACGGTTTCATCAGTGCCGAGGGACGCGGACGGTACTATGTCACGCACAAAGGTGTTGAGTGGGTCTTGAACAATGCCGAGGTTCTTGAAGCCTACGCCCGCCATGTGCGCCGTGACATCATTCATCAGGTTGCAACCTGGGCTGCGATTGCCGACGCTGATCTCAAGACCGGCGACGCCGTCGGTGTCTACATGAAGGGCGGCTGGCTGTATGCAGGCCGTCAACCGCAGACCGCAATGGGCATGGTAATCGCGGACGCCGTCTGCGGGGCGGACGTCGGCGTTGCCCGGCTTGCGGGCATCATCGACCACACCGAAGGCAAGGTGGACGTTGCCAAGGTGCCGAGGATCGAACGCGGCGGATCCAAAATGATCTCCCCGGATAAACTTCTTCCTCTGGTGAAAAAAGCAGATATCATCGGTGCCGTCGGTCTTGAGGCATACCTCGCACTGAAAAATTCCAAGATCAATCCCGATATGTTCTTCGGTGCGCGGGAGGGAGTCATTGAAGCAGCGTTCCACGGCATGCACTGTCTGATCCTCATTGTGGACGAGGAGTTCACGGACTTCCTCAAAAGGCTTGAGACCGCAGGCCTATCCTATACGATACATGAACTGGTGAGTTAATAAGTGGTAACCGTTGTCCAGCCCTATAAAAAAGGGTACAAAGTCTATTTTTGTGATGATTCAAAGAATGGAAAAATAAAACACGTCGGAACCGTCGAACTGGAGGAGACCTCCAAAGGCATTCGTCCCGCGGAGTTTTTCGTGCGGCGGCCAGGAACCTCCCACGCCCAGAAAACCCCGACCAAGGAACTGATCACGGTTCTGCGGGCAAACGGCATGGTGCAGCTGACCGAGACGCTGCCGGAGTTTCAGGACTTCCTGCTCAGCATGCAGATTCCGTGGGAGAAGGTGACGCTCTGCCGCACCTGCATGTTCGATGACCGGCTTACGCCGCTCTCCGAAACAACCCGCATCAAGTGCGGACAGGAGTTCGTCTGTCTGGACTGTGCGAAGCGCGAGCTTCGCCGCGAGCTTGCCCACATCAAGCGGCTCGGCAAACGAACTCAGGGACATATCGAGGATCTGCTGGAGGAGTACCGCGATCTTGATATGGTGCTTGCAATCCTTCAGCCGGAGTCGCTCGATACAAAGAAAACAATGTTCGACCGGCTTGAGGCACACGAGCAGACGCCGACGGAACGAATAGAAAACCTTCCGCTGCCGCGTGAGTTCGTGGACGTCTGCGGGGTTGAGACGCTCATGCCCGCCCAGCAACGTGCCGTTGAGGCTGGACTTCTGTTCGGAAAGGATCTGCTGGTGGTCGCGGCAACCGCTTCGGGAAAAACATTCATCGGTGAGATGGCCGGCCTCAAAAATTATCTGGAAAAGCGCGGCCGCATGCTCTTCCTCGTGCCGCTGGTTGCTCTGGCGAACCAGAAGTACGACCGGTTTTCCCGAAAGTATGAGAAGATTGCAACCACCTCGGTAATGACCGGTGTCTCCCGTGTCAATCTGCCGGAGACCCGTCCCGTCGGCAACCGGGGATCCGGCGGCGGTATTGTGGTCGGAACATATGAAGGAGTGGATAATCTTCTCCGCAAAGGCACAGGCCTGCACAACATCGGGACAGTGGTCATCGATGAGGTGCAGATGCTGGAGGATCCGGAACGCGGTCACCGGCTTGACGGTCTCATTGCCCGGCTGAAGTATGTCGCACCCAAGGCGCAGTTCCTCTATCTGTCGGCAACGATCGGGTCACCGCATCTGCTCGCCAAAAAACTCGGCGCAATGCTGGTATCGTATGCCGACCGCCCGGTCGCACTGGAACGGCATCTCATCTTCACCGAGAAGGATGCAAAGGTCCCCTACATCAAAAAACTCGTTTTCGAGGAGTACAACAAGACTTCATCGAAGGGGTACCGCGGTCAGACTATCATCTTCACGAATGCACGAACGCGCTGTCACACGGTGGCGGATGCGATCGGCAAACTTGCCGCGCCGTACCATGCGGGTCTCACCTCGCAGGAACGGCGGGCGGTTGAAAAACAGTTCGAGGACGGCAAGCTTGCGTGTGTGGTGACGACTGCGGCACTTGCCGCGGGTGTGGATTTTCCTGCGTCGCAGGTGATTTTTGATGCGCTTGCGATGGGTATTAACTGGCTGACGGTACAGGAGTTCCATCAGATGATGGGGCGTGCGGGAAGACCGGATTTTCATGATCTCGGCCGCGTGGTTGTTCTCGCAGAACCGGGCGCGTCCTACTCGCGCGACACGAAGCTGACCGAGGAGGAGGTTGCCATCCGCCTGCTGAAAGGCGACATGGAGGAGGTTGCTCCGGTGTACGAGATCGAGGAGACGTCGGAGGAGTTTGCTGCAAACGCGATTGTGTGCCGCGGTCGTGAGACGGATATTGTAAAAGTCGGTGCCAGTATGGTGGGCTGCGGTGAGGATCCGCTGCTGGAACTTCTGCGGCACAAACTTGTCCGCAAGAACGGCGGTGTGCTGGAACTTTCCCCGCTGGGTCGCGTGATGGCCGAGCAGTTCATCGGCATGGAGAAGCTGCTTGAGATTGACCGGCTTGTCCGGGTGATGGAGGATCCGCTGGAGCTGATTGCGGAGATTGAGTGTTCCGAAGAGGAACGCGATAAGGAGAAGCGGCGTGCCGACCGCAGGGCTACCGAGAAGAAGGAGTCCGACTGGATGGCCGGCAAGAAATCCTCGGCGGGGTCGTCGTCAGAGAAGAAGACGCGCAGCGATGCTCCCCCTGCGTGGGTTGCGGAGAAGAAATCCGCCGCGGTTGCGGCCAGGCGCGAACATGAGAATGAACGCAAATCCCGTTCCGGCAAGTCCGAGCCGGAGAGAAAACTCCGGCGTGAGCGTG
The DNA here is from genome assembly GCA_031262705.1 of Methanocalculaceae archaeon. GTDB lineage: Archaea > Halobacteriota > Methanomicrobia > Methanomicrobiales > Methanocorpusculaceae > Methanocorpusculum. Next base: position 11,415 of record JAISHD010000027.1, read on the forward strand.
ATGAGACTGCATCCGAGGCCAAAGTTCCCCGCCGTGCGAGCAAGGAGGTTGAGGATCGGATTGAGCGCAAGAAACGTGAGGCTGCATCGTTTATTCCCGCCCCCAAGCGAAAGAAGAATGATGAGTGGGATGCAGTTGAGGCCGGGGTTGATCAGCGCCGCGCCGGCAAGTATGATGATGCACTGAAGATTCTCGGCAGTTATGTTGCAGATCACCCGTCTGACAGCCGTGCTCTGACGGAACTGGGGAAGGTGTATGATCTCCGCGGCGACCGTGATACCGCCTACTCCTGCTACCAGCGTGCGGCAGCAGCCGATACCCGGAACCGCGAGGCGATTGATCGGATGAATGCCTATCTCATCGGCATCACGGTGGAGATCGATGCAGATGCTCCGGCCGAGCGCCAGCCGACGGGTGTAGTGAAAAAGAAAAAACAGTGAATATTTTTTTAGTGTGATTTTCCAGAAAAAAGATCGTCTGAAACTTCCTGCTGCAAGTCAGGAAGCTTCTGCGATGATCGGGATCACCACTTTGCGGTATGCTCCGTCATCGCTCTGCTGGATCATTCTCAGTTCATAAATGCCGGGCTGTCTCGCCTGAACTGTCCAGGAGTAGCATTGCCCGCCGTTGCACGACGCGCGTTTCTCGTCCATAACTGCAAGTCCTGCGGACTCCAGTGTCCGCCATGACTGTTTACCAGGGCTCGTCACGGTCACCGTAAACCTTCGCGCGTCGATTTTTCGGATCGTATATGAGTCCATGTTATATTGTTATATTATATAAACACTAGTATCGTCTTTTGCGCATAATTTTACAAAGATCTCTTCTGTTTGCAATATTATTCTGTCGAAAATCCTTTCGGCGGATTTTTGGACTGATAAAAAATATTTTCAGATGTCAACATATTTTCAATATTTTGTAAAATAAAGACGCCGAGGGGGAGATTTGAACTCCCGAGGTGTTACCACCAGAGGCTTTCGAGGCCACCGCCCTTCCGGACTAGACTACCTCGGCACATCCCTTTACCGCTGAAAACAGTATGCGCGACCGAATCTAAGCTGATGAGAGCAAAACATGATCTCCCGCTACACCTTACTGCCTATACATATAGACCTGTGGTCTAAAAAAGATAGTGTTTTTTTGATATTACATCTGGCCGGCGCCTTTGCTGATCATCATGTCATCCACACGGATCAGCAGCATTGCCGTCTCGGATGCGCTCTGGATTGCCTGACGCTTGACGCGCTTCGGCTCCACAACACCTTCGGACTTCATGTCAACAACTTTTCCGGTGAATACATTCAGACCTGCGTACTTCTCGCCGGTTGCATGTGCCTGGCGGAGATCAATGACTTTGTCCACGGTGTCAAAGCCGGAGTTCTCCGCAAGCGTCTTGGGGATGATCTCAAATGCCTTTGCATATCCCTCAATTGCAAGCTGGACACGCCCGCCCTCGGTTGCCGCGTACTCGCGGAGGCGCAGGGCAAGTTCGGTCTCCACCGATCCGCCGCCGATCAGGTATGCTCCGTCCTCGACAACATCCTGAACCACGCGGGTTGCATCCTCAATTGCACGCTCAAGCTCGTCCACAAGGTGCTGGGAGGAACCGCGCAGAAGAATGGTTACTGCCTGCGGATTCTTGCAGCCGGAGAGTTTGGTCATCTCAAGGTCTTCGAGCATCTCAAGGTTGCCGGCAGTTCCGATTACTTCAGGAGTAAGGTCTTCGGGCTTGTTGACAATCTGTCCGCCGAGTGCCTTTGCGGCATACTTCAGATCTTTTTCTGCAACAAACTCAAGTGCGTAGATGCCGTTCTCGGCAAGATAGTACTGAACCGGGTCAGCGATGCCTTTCTGGCACAGGACTACGTTCACGCCGTTCTCCACAAACATCTCGGCCATTGCACGGAGTGTCTCGCGCTCTGCAATGGAGAATGCCTCAAGTTGTTCGTGGGAAGTGATCTTGATCTTCGACTTTGTCTGAGTCTTGGTGATCTCAAGCGGGTTTGCAATGAATGCAGCCTTTACGCCTTTGATCTTCTTCGGCATCAGCGCGTCAAGTCTGGTTTTGTCGATTAAGACGCCTTTGATCATCTCAGCATCCATCGACTCGCTGCGTTTGGTCTTGACAAGGATGTCATCCTCGTTGACCATCGTCTTCTTGCCGGTCGTAACCGCAACGTTGCTGACCGCGTCCACGACAACGTCACAGGCCTTGTCCATGATCATTTCAATGGACTTGCCGGTCATTGCCGTCTTTGCGATCTGCTTGAGCATTGCCTTGTCTTTCGGTGTGACTGCGATTGAGAGGCTGTCGAGAAACTCAAGCGCCTTCATCATACCAAGGTTGTAGCCTTTTGCGATAACCGACGGGTGGACACCTGTGTCGATGAGGTTCTCGGCCTGTTCCATGAAGGAGCCGACCATTACGACTGCGGTTGTGGTTCCGTCGCCGCATTCGTCGTCCTGGGTCTCGGCGACCTCAACGACGAGTTTTGCACCCGGGTGCTGGACGTGAATCTGGTGAAGGATGGTTGCACCATCGTTGGTGATGACGATGTCGTCACTCCCTTGCGTAACCAGCATCTTGTCCATACCACGGGGACCAAGGGTGGTCCGGATGGTGTTTCCAAGAACTTTTGCGGCCATGATATTGGAGCGGAGCGCCTCCTGTCCAGGCACGCGCTCAACGTTGTCCCGTAAAATAACGACAGGTTGTCCTGATCTGCTTGACATAAAATCTATTCTCTCCTGTACTCGTGTGATAAAAATGGAATTGAACTTCTATATAAAATATGTGTATTGGATTCTTCCCTCAGTCGATAAGCCGGATAGAGAACAGCGAGTACACCGGTACTCCGTCGACTTCGGTCATGCCGCGCTTATCGAAGATGACCAGAATCGCAACCGGTGTTGCATTGTGTCTCCGGAGGTAGGCGACCAGTTCGGTCAGGGTATTGCCTGATGTAATGACGTCATCGACGAGAATACAGCGTTTTCCACTGATTTTGCTGAAGTTTCCGGAGATGCATCCGGTACCGGAGTCGGTGTTGTGTTTGGAGGGGTGATAGACGGAGAGGTTGAGTCCCTCTTCTGCGGCGATCAGGGTTGCAAGCGGCACACCGGAGATGGAGATGCCGACAATTGCGTCAACCTCTTCTTCGCCGCCGGTTGCTGCATTGAATCTGGCAGACAGCATGGATGCGACGCCGCCGAGAAGCGTGGCGTCCGAGCTGACAACCGTCCAGTCAATGTGCACGTCTTTGGGGACAGCCATGTTTGTTTTGCTCTGTGTCAAAAGCCAGGTGATCGTGTCCACGGAGAGACTCAGTTCGTCGGCGATCTGGCCGGCTGAGTGCCCGTCTGCACGAAGGTCTTTTGCTTTTGCCATAAGCTCTTCAAGGGAAGACATGATAATAAAATATTCGAGTTGCAGGAATTATTACTTTTGGGTTTTTGGGACGGTGCATCTTTATTCCTGAAAAGGTCGCGGAGCGGTGTAGCCCCCCTCCTCTCTCAGTTTTGCCATTCGTGAGATGTTCAGAAATACGTCCGGATTTTATTTCTTCTTGCTTCGTCTCTCTGTGCCGCGCCTTACCGGCGGCGACCCGCAGACAGGGCACTCCGCCTCTCCCGTCGGAATCTCCGCCCCGCATCCGCTGCAGATGCTTTTCCAGATGCGGCGTTTTGCTTTCTTCTGTATCATGTTCTGTACCGGAATCTTCAGATGGCGGCAGACGTTCTGCACGGCAAAGTCATCCGAGACAACTGTTCCGGAAAGACTGAGGCCCAGGGCAATCACTGAAATGTCCGTCTCCGAAAGTACCCGCAGATCTCCTGATCGCTCTGCAGCCTCACAGACTACGGTGACTGCCGCAGGCTCCGGCTCGCAGAGAGAAAGTCCCCGGCTCTGCATCACTTCAAACCGCATCTTTGAGGTTACATCCCTGAGTTCTGCAACAACCTCCGGGGTTGTTGCAAACTCTCCGCAAAAGGGGTACTCCCCGAAAAAAAAGGATGCGTCTAAAATATAGCGCATGAAAGTTATCGGCGGACGGCGTCTGCAATGACTGTTGACGCGGTAATTCTGCTGCACGCACGCTCAATGGTGTCAGAGGATGCAATATCTGCAAGTCCTGCCTGCATCAGCTTCACATAACCGCCGCTTGCAAACACGCCGTGCACGCCTGCGGCACGGACGGAGGTTGCTCCCTGCTCTTTGAGCATGCCTGCAGCTGTTGCCATCGACCCGCCGGTTGCAATGATGTCATCCACAATAATGCAGTCGCGTCCTTTTGCATCCAGATGCTTCGGTGCCATCTTTACTTCGGACCCGGACAACCGTGTCTTGTCGAGATGGTCGCAGTCCCATCCGCCGACGGACGCAACACCTTTTGCAAACTCCCATGCACCGTCATCGGGCGCAAGCACCAGCGGATCCTCGAGGTTCATCGTCCTGATGTACTTGCCGATCTCCTGCGCGATGGTGAGGTTCTCGGCAGGACACTTGAAGTGTCCGAGAACGGAGGGGTCGTGAATGTTTACGGTAAGGATCTGATCCGCTCCTTCGGAGAGAACACGTGCGAGTGCACGGGCACTGATTGGTTCCCCTTCGTTGAACCGCTTGTCCTGGCGGGCATACCCCATGTAGGGAAGAACCAGCGTGGTGTTCTTCCCTTCGCAGGCATCCAGCATCAGAACTGCCTGAAGAACCGATTGGGAATCCACCGTGCTTGCAACGATAACCATGTCGTCGTCAAGATCCATCACCCGCACATACTGCTCCCCGTCGGGGAAGGTGTTGTATTTGACCTCGGCGATTCTGCATCCGAGGTGCCGGGCCACCCGTGCGGCAAGCAGCTGACTTTTTTCGGTATAGATAACTTTCATCAGTACTCTCCTTCCTCTATCTTTTACTGAAACTACTTAAACCATCATCAAGCACAATATTAACACTCTCGAGTTAGGCGAGTAAGGAAATAAACTATGGATGATACTGATAGTGCGGCAGGACATGCTGGCAGCGCGGATTTGGTAACTGCGCCGGTTATCAGCGTTGGTGCACAGGAGTCGGAAACTCCTGCGCGGGAAGCGCCTGCCGTCCCGAGGACATACGCATCGGATAGTTTCGATCCTGAGTTCTTCGGCGGGATACAGTTTGATACAACCGCTGATATTGTGATCCTTCCCTCCCTGATTGATCAGGTGATCGGTCAGGAGCATGCGGTGGAGGTAATCAAAAAAGCGGCTACCCAGCACCGCCATGTAATGATGATCGGCAGTCCCGGTACCGGAAAGTCAATGCTTGCGAAGGCGATGACCGAGTTTCTCCCTAAAGAGGAGATGCAGGATATTCTGACCTATCCGAATCCTGAGGACAATAATAATCCGATTGTGCGTGTGGTTCCGGCCGGTCGCGGCAAGGAGATTGCTGCTGCTCACCGGGCTGAGGCCCGCAAGCGTGTTTCTTCCAGAAATACGATGTTGATGGTCCTCGTCTTTGGTATTCTTCTGTTTGCTTTCTTCAGCGGTCAGATCTTAATGGGCTTGTTTATCGTAATTATTCTCTTCATGGCATTCCGGACGATGATGCCGCGGGACGAAGCGATGGTGCCAAAGCTGATCGTTTCCAACAAACCGGACTCTAAAGCGCCGTTTGTTGACGGTACGGGTTCCCACGCGGGTGCTCTCCTCGGCGATGTCCGTCATGATCCATTCCAGTCGGGAGGTCTTGAGACGCCGGCACACGATCGTGTGGAGGCGGGTGCGATTCACCGCGCCCATAAGGGTGTGCTGTTCATTGATGAGATCAATACGCTGGAGCTTTCCTCGCAGCAGAGTCTGCTGACTGCATTGCAGGAGGGCGAGTTCCCGATCACCGGTCAGAGCGACAGATCGTCTGGTGCGATGGTCAGGACCGAGCCGGTTCCCTGCCGGTTCATTATGATTGCGGCGGGAAATCTGGACGCAATGCAGGGTATGCATCCGGCACTCCGCAGTCGTATCCGCGGATACGGTTATGAGGTGTACATGAGTGAGACAATGGACGATACGCCGCAGAACCGTGCACGTCTGGTCCGCTTTATTGCACAGGAAGTACAGAATGACGGAAAGATTCCGCACTTTGATCCCTCTGCGGTCTCCGAGATTCTCCGCGAGGCACGCCGCCGGTCCGGCCGCAAGGGACATCTCACGCTGAAACTCCGTGACCTCGGTGGTCTGGTGCGTGTTGCAGGCGATCTTGCCCGGCAGGCGGGAGACTCCGCGACCACGATGAAACATGTGGTGGACGCAAAGCAGATTTCCCGTTCCGTCGAGGATCAGATCTCGGATGAGTACATCAGAAGAACCCGCGATTATGATCTGACGATCGTTTCCGGGACGCTTGTCGGCCGTGTGAACGGTCTTGCGGTCGTCAGCAACGATGCGGGATCGGTTCTGCCGATTACGGCGGAGGTTACGCCGTCGCAGGGGGTCGGCGCGGTTATTGCAACCGGTCTTCTGAAGGAGATTGCGCAGGAGTCTATTAAGAACGTGAGCGCTCTGATCAAGAAGTTCTCCGGAACCGATATCCGCAAGGTGGATATTCACGTGCAGTTCATCGGAACCTACAATGGTGTTGAGGGTGATTCGGCATCGGTTACGGTGGCAACAGCTGTCATCAGTGCTCTTGAGGACATTCCGGTCAGGCAGGATGTGGCGATGACGGGTTCGCTTTCGGTGCGGGGCGATGTGCTTCCGATCGGCGGCGTGACCTATAAGATTGAAGCCGCTGCAAAGGCCGGCATACACACGGTCATTATCCCGCAGTCAAATCTGGCTGATGTGCTGATTGAGGAGCGGTACAAGGAGATGGTTGAGATCATCCCGGTTACGAGGATCGAGGAGGTTCTTGAGTACGCTCTTGTGCCGCAGGATAAGGATGCGTTTGAAAAGAAGCTCGGCCTTATCGGTAAGCACATGGAAATCCCGAAGATGCCCGAGGCCGCTGAGAAGGCCGAGGCATAATCTTTTTTTCTTTTGTTCATCAGATGGTTTTCTCAGGACTCTGCCGTTTCCAAAATCAGTTATCCTTCTCCCGCCAATCCAATAACCATCAATGGATCCGATACGCTACTATGATATTCGGTACGTCCGCGGAACCTCCACGACAATTACTGTGGAGAATGGTGACGTGGAATCGGCCGGTTCAAACTTTTTCGGTAAAGCCCTCATTCGTGTCCTTGGCGAGAAAGGCTGGGGCTACTACTGCGCTTCACCGTTTGATCCGGATGATCAGACCGCAAAGCAGGAGTATATTGCTCGCGCCGCCCGTTCCGCAAAACGTGCAGATGTTCCGGAAGAGATTGCCGACGTTCCCTACGGTACTCCCCGCAACTGGGCCTGTTCCGCTTCGGAACAGGCTGCCGTGCCGATTGAGGAGAAAGCGGGCCTTTTGCTGAAGATGGAGGCGGGAGCAAGACTTCCTGAGATATGCAGTACGTCTGCCCGGTATTCGGAACAGTATCAGGATGTCTGGTTTGAGGACTGCAATGGCTACGCCGCAAACTCTTCGGTGTGCCGGACACTTTTTACCATCTCCGCAGTTGCGGCCCGCAGCGGAAACATGCAGATGAACTATGAACAGGAGGCGGTTGTCGGGCCGCTGAATCTTTCGGCGTATCTCGGCTACGGGGAGATGTGTGCGAAACGCGCGGTGGATCTGCTGGATGCATCCGCCGTCTCCGGCGGCAGGATGCCTGCAGTGCTGGACCCTGCCATCGGCGGGGTCTTCGCACACGAAGCGGTCGGTCATGCAAGCGAAGGAGACGCTGTCCGTGACGGCGTTTCTGTTCTTGCAGGAAAACTCGGAACACAGGTCGGCTCACCTCTGGTGACCATCATCGATGATCCGTCGATTCACGGATACGGCTACGAGCCGTTCGATGCTGAAGGTGTCGCCTGCGGTCCGACCGAGCTGATCAAGAACGGCATCATGCACGCTTACATGCATTCGCGCGAGACCCTTGCTGCGGTTGGCATGGAGACCGGCGACGCCGGACATGCCAGAGCGGAGCCGGGTATGCAGCCGCTGGTCCGTATGAGCAACACCTACATCAAGGAGGGCGATGCCTCTTACGATGAGATCATTTCCGAGTGCAAATCCGGTGTTCTTCTCATCGGTTCCCGCGGCGGACAGGTGGATCCGGGTCGCGGCGCGTTCCAGTTCAACGCCAAGTACGGCTACCGGATCGAAAACGGCGAGACAACCACGATGATCCGTGATGTTTCCCTGTCGGGCGATATCTTATCCGTTCTTCACAACATCGCTCTCTGCGGCAGCGAGCGGAAAATGTCGTCGGGTATGTGCGGCAAAGGACAGGCTGTCCCGGTCTCGGACGGTGCACCGCATGTGTATCTGACCGAAGCAATGGTGGGGGGTTCCGGCAATGCCTGAGTTTGATCTTGATGCAGTTCTTCGCGCGGGTGAGAAGCTCGCCGATGAAACCGAGGTGCTTGTTCTCACGTTCGAAGATCTCTCTCTGGAACAGCGGGAGATGGCGGTTGCCGCAGTCTCTGAACATGCGGGAACGTCCGTCTATATCCGGACTGTGTCCGGCGGCAGGATCGGTGTGTCCGCAACTTCGGATCCGACCCGCTGGGAGGACTGTCTTGCTGCTGCTGTTTCCTCTGCGAAGCTTGCCGAGCCGGTTGAGGGATGGAAGGGACTGCCGGGTCCGGCAGTCCTTCCTGCAGGGGACGATCCGTTTGATCCGAATCTTTCAATCGATCCGGATACTGCATCCTCTCTTCTTGCGCGGATGAATGAAGGTGCATCGGTTCATCCCGAAGCCCGTGTGGTTACGGCAGGAGTTTCCCTTTCGAAAGGTTCCTCGACGCTTGCGAACAGTCACGGCGTCTGGTATGAACGGAACATGACCGGCATCTCTCTCGGACTTGATGCGATTGCGGACGGTTCGACCGGCTACGAGTATGCTTCCTCCCCATTCCTTTCCCGCATCGATCCCGAGAAGATGGGTGAGAAGACGGCATTCTGGGCAACCGCATCCCGTAATGGTGTGGCGGTTTCAACCGGGCGGCGCGATGTTGTTCTGTCGGAGCATGTGGTTGATTCGCTGATTCTGGAGCTGTTTACGGAAGCAGTGAACGGAAGAAATGTTCTGACCGGCAAATCCGTCTTCGCCGGAAAACTCGGCGAGACGGTTGCGGACTCCTCCGTCTCCATCGCGGATGTGCCGATGGATCCCAAAGGAAACAGTATGCGAAGATTTGATACCGAGGGAACGCCCGCGTCCCGCTGTGGTATTCTTGAGAATGGTGTGCTCTCCTCTTTTCTCTACGACTGCAAGACCGCTGCCCAGGCGGACACGGTGTCCACGGGTCATGCGCTTCGCGGCGGAAACGGGGCGACCTATATCTCTCCGCACTGTCTGCGGGTGTCGGGCAACGTCCGTGATGTCACGCAGGAGCCGTGTCTGTTTGTTCGTGAGGTTATCGGGGCCCATACGGCAAATCCTCTGACCGGAGAGTTTTCGGTGGAGGTTGCAAACGCTTTTCTGATGGAGGGCGGAGAGTTTGTGCAGCCGGTGAAAAAAGCGATGATCGCCGGAAATGTGTTTGAGATGCTGCAGCAGATTGACGGTGTCAGCGCTGAAACAAGGGTTTTTGACGGTGCGGTTGTTCCCAAGATGCGCATTCCCTCCATGCAGGTTATCGGATAATTTTTCCACTTCTTTTTTTTATGTTTTCTCCTGTGATTCTTTTCCATACTTTCCCGGAAATGCGAATAATCATATGAGATCAAGTCCCATATGATTAATAATGCCCGCACCAAAGCGTTTGTGCAAAAAACCTACCTCATACAAACTTCCTGTGGATATCGAGGTGCTCCTGCATAATGCAGTCGAAAGCGGCGAATACAATAATACGTCGGATGCGATTACGGCTGCGCTTCGGTTCTTCTTTCAGCATAAGGATATTAAGCAGGTAAAGGATGAGGTTGCTGTTCTGCAGAGCGAGGTTCTGCTGCTCAACAATAAAAATCAGATTCTGGAATCAAAGATCTCCTCTCTTGAGTCGCAGATAAAGCTTCTTCTGCTTCCAAAAGAGTGACATTCAAATTCACCTGGTGGTTTTGTTTATAGTAACCACCGAGTCGGAACTTCACGGAAAAGATTGCATGTCTTCGGCCAGGCTCCCGCTTCACGGGAGTGCACTGAAAGATTTCCGGAGAAAGTTACCTTAATTTTCTCTTTGAAATGTAACTTCGTGCATTTTCATTTTTCCGTGTGATCCGCGGTTACTTGAGGCAGAATTTATTTGGAAGTTTTGTGTTTATGCATTCAGACGTTCGGAGCAAAGCCTATTATTCTGTGATGTGCAAAATAGAATCATATGTTGACAACCCGTATTCTTCCGGTACTTCTTGCGGTAGTTCTGGTTGTGGTTGTTATTGGCTATATGACCGGGACAATTGGAATCGGTTCTGATATGAATCTGCCGTTTGGCCCGTCTTCTACGCCTGTTCCAACTGCAACACCCGGTGCTGCGACCCCTGATGCAACCGAGTCACCAACACCTGTACCAACCCCTACCTGGGAGACTGTTCCTATCTCTTCGCAGATCAACGAGATTGTAACGCCAACGCCGACAGCGGCTTCTGTGACTGTTGTTCCGAAGGTGTCTTCAACTGTGTCGGCTTACTATGTGCACATGGATGACACCATGAAGTACAACACCTCAACGTCGCGAATGTTTGAGGTGAATATTGAGCAGGTTCCGTTTATTGTGTACTTCTCCTTCAATCCGGGTACGGTGAAGAAGTCCTATGTTGCGAAGGATTCGACGTCGTCGAATTCCGTCCGATATGAGGTATGGAATCCGTCCACCGGGAAATATGAGACCAGATCGCAGGTGGAGTCCAAGTATGTAGTGAAGTCAACGGATGTCATCGATCCGAATGCATGGTTTAGGGTTGATGTTGTCCGTATCTATGATGATTCCGATGCCTATGATGCGGCGGTCTCTGCGGCGGGAGGAAAGGAGAAGCTTGCCGAGAGGAAACTTCTGTACGGGGACAATGGTATTATTGTCAAGCAGGAAGGATATGCACGCGGTTACAGCAGTGAGGTGGAAAAGGAGCTGAAACTTCTCAGTTCCGGAAGGTATCTTGTGAAAGTTACCGGAAATCAGATTGTTGTCAATATTCAGATGCTCTCACCATAATTCTGGTGAGTAATTTTTTTTGAAAATAATCCGGCTGTACTTGGCGTAATCTTTGGTTATATGCTCCCGGTCCGTCGTTTTGCCGTGTTTTCTTCTCTTCAGGAGCTGTTTTCGGTCCATTCGCCGTTTTGTGGGAATGCATGGCAGGTTTGTTTTCAAAGAGAATGCTGAAATATATTTTATTCAAAAAAAAAATTAAAAATCAGTCTTCGTCTGCATCTGAGGAGTAGATCAGAATTGTTCCGTCTTCTTCGTCCATGCTGTCTGCGACGATTCGTTCGATGACTGTTTCCCAGGCATGAGTGGATACATGTCGGGTGAGGGCGCGGGTCAGGAGTTCGGCAAGGAAGATGTTGCGGCTGGAGATTCCTTCCTCCTGCATTTTGTTCTCGATCAGTTTCAGTGTTTCCTGCGGGAAGTTGAGTATGATTTCTTCTGCCATGATCTTAGTCCCTCTGTTCCTGTTCTGATCTATTATCCAGCAGACTTTCTGCAACAAATCTACGGAATCTTTCCTGTGATTCGGGGGAATCAACGTATGCCGAGATTGCTTCATGGATGGATTCCTGTTCTGCATATGCACTGTAGTTGTGGCTGAGTTCTTCAGCGATCAGGTTCTGGATAAATTTGGTTCTGTTGGATGCTCCTTCCCGTTTCATGAGTCGTTCGATCTGCTGCTTTGTTGTTTCTGAGATCTGCAGGTGAATTCCTGTACTCTTCATCGTGGTAAATCGCGGAATTAGGGTGCTGATCATATACACAATTGCAAGAAGGAGAAGGATGATGAGAAGGATCAGCAGTACAACAATTAAGGTGAAATACTCTGAGGAGACGAATACAAGCGCATGGGTGTCTTCCCCGGTGGCACCGGAAATGTTTCCCATAGTTCCACTGTCCTGTGCTGCTGCAGGGACTGCAACAAGTACGGCAGTCAGCAGAATGAGGATGCCGAGATGAATGGTCGTTTTCTGATTCATGATATTTTCACTCATGCAGGATAAGGATATCAAATGCAATACTATCTTTTTCGTTTGTAAATATAATCATATTCATCATGATGAGGTCATCCTGTGTGTTTTACCGTTTTTTTTGAGGTTCTTCGATCTATTTGAAGGGCTGAATCACTCTGTATTTCTCTTTGGCATTCTAACTCGCGTGTAGTTCATATGAAACCCATCATCTTATGATTGTTTACATGCAATAGATACAATAATTTATTGTTGGGATACGCATGTCAAATCCATTCAGAGTTCTTGTGATTATACTGATTGCTGCAGTTGTTGTATGTGGTGCGGTTTTTGCAATACATCATTCTGTGCCGTCATCTTCGGAGAACGATGTTCTGGCAAAGGAGATGCGTACGGCTGTTCTGAATCTTTCGGAGTCTTTGTATGAATATACCCTGGATCTTTCCGGAGATCTTGCGAGTGCTGCGGATGATCTCTCCGGTATTCCCGCGGATGATCCGGCGTGCATGGGTATTCTGGCGGATCTGTATGTCGAAAATCCGGGTGTTTCTTTTGTGTTCAGAACTGATGCGACCGATTCTGTTGTCTGTTCCCTTCCAATGACGGATGTTGCCGAATACGAGATTCCCTCCTCTGTTCTGGATTTAGGAAATGCATCGGCTGATATGTATATGCGGCTTTTTGCCAATGCGGCAGGAACGGAGATTACCTGTCTGCTGTCGCCGATTTTTTCAACAGAAGGTACGTATGAGGGTGCGGTTGGTGTTGTCGGCGATGTACGACGTTTCTTTGCAGTGCCGATCGACAGGTTCCACAATGCAACCGGTTATGATGTCTGGTTTGTGAATGATCAGGGTCAGGCTCTTTACTCTCTTGTCCCCAT